>NZ_JBWKIF010000005.1:0-390688 GCF_056432865.1 Streptomyces sp. NPDC044921 | reverse complement strand
CCGGTCCGGGAGTAACGGCTCGATCCGCGCCCACTGCGCGTCAGTCAACGGCACAACCGGAACAACGACCGACTGATCCAAACGAAACTGCCTAGCCGATCTGCCCTTGCTGCCTCGCTGCACTATGAGCCGGGGGCCCAGAGAGCCGCGCTCGCGGACCCTATTCGCGCCAGTCGCGCAGCCGGTCCGCGATGTCAAACGTGGTCACTCGCAGGGCCTTGAATTCCTGGATCAACACGATCCACTGCTGCTCAGTGCCGGCGGCCGAGGCGGGCTGCGACGACCTGACCGTGTGCGCGTTCAGCGCCTGCTCTCCCATCCCCTTCACCGAGTTCGCCGAGGAGAACTGCCATGCCGGACCTAGCTGCTGCCCACCGCCCCCCACCGCGCCCCGAAGGCGCTCGGGGGCCTGGCCGCCTTCGTGTGTGTGGCGCCATGACTTCAGAGGTCGTTCTCTTTCCGAACCTCATGTGCAGTTTCCGCTGGTCCGGCATGACATGGCGGCTGGCGCGGGAGTCTCGGTCCGTTGCTGATCGAGATGGCGTGGGGGGTGGCGGATGCCGTCGATGCGGGCGGTGCTGGAAGCGCGGCAGAAGGCCGCGGCGGTGCGGGTGGAGGAACTCGAAGCCGAGCTGGAGCGGGTGCGGGCGGCTCTGGTGGAGGCGGAAGAGGTGCTCAGGCGCCGGGTGATCGGCCTGGAGCAGTATCTGGAGGCGCTGGCCGAGGAGGAGGCGCCCGTCGTGGTGGTCGGCAGAGCACTACAGAAGAAGCCGGTGGGGCCGCGCCGGGCGGTGCCCCACCGGGACAACGCCGCCGGGACCGAGGTGTTGTCGGTGGACTACCAGGCGTTGATGGCCGCCGCGGTGGAGGCGGGAGGCGACGGGCTCGGCGCCCGGCGGGCGGCGGTGGTGCTGGGCTGGGACAGTGCGTCCGCCTCCCGCGTCGAGGGTGCCAGGGCACGGCTGAAGAGGCTGGTGGAACGGGGCTGGCTGGTCGAGGGGAAACCGGGCAGGTTCACGCTGCCCGCGGCGGAGCAGGGCTCTGCTGCCGGGCGGCCAGGCGGCGGCTCATGAGGGTGGTCATCGACCACAGGATGACGGCTTCGCTGGTGTCGGTGCGCCGTTCGTAGTCACGGACCAAGCGCCGGCTGCGCAGGCACCAGGCGAAGGATCTTTCCACCACCCAGCGGCGGGGCAGGACCTGGAAGCCCTGGACGTCGTCACTGCGGCGGACGACGTCCAGGACGAGTCCGAGGTGCACGCTGGCCCAGTCGACGAGGTGGCCGGTGTAGCCGCCGTCGGCCCAGACCCGTGACAGCCGCCGGAAGCAGCCCGTCGCCGCCGGCAGCAGGGTCCGGGCGGCGTCCCGGTCGGTCGTGGACGCCGGCGTGACCCGCACGGACAGCAGCAGTCCGAGGGTGTCGGTGAGCAGGTGCCGCTTGCGGCCGTTGATCTTCTTCCCGGCGTCGAAGCCCCGTGAGGTGAGGGCGACGGTGGCGTCCGCCTTCACCGACTGCGAGTCGATGACTGCGGCTCCTGATCACGGCCCTCAGCCCTGCGGACGGACCCGCGCAGCCGGTCGTGCAGTTCGGCGATCAATCCCGCATCCCGCCAGCGGGCGAAGAAGGCATACACCCGTGGCCAGGGCGGGAAGTCGGCGGGCATCGCCCGCCACTTGATGCCGTTGTCGACGAGGTAGCGCACCGCGTCGATCATCTGCCGGTGGCAGTAGCCCTCCGGCCGCCCGCCCCGGCCGGCCAGCCATCCCGGCACCGGCAGCAGATCCCGCACCAGAGCCCACTCGGTATCGCTCATGTCCGAGCCGTACCGGGGCCGGCGCTCCGGCCTGTCGGCTGCGTTCCCGAACCTGTGGGCGAGACAGTCACACCCAGGAGTGGCCGGACTGGACCCGGCGACCGTGACCACGCGACACTTCGACAACAGGGCCTCTTGCTCCTCGCTGGACTCGACATCCGCGAGCTACCAAGAGGCCCTTCTCTCATGCCTTGGCATCAGCAATCTCACCCGATTCAGGGCCCTGTTCGAGGCCGAACGAGCACGCGAACGGATAGAGAACAGCCAGTAAGCACCACCGCTGTAGTGGGCTTGGCGCAGCCGACCCCTACGGATGAGCGGAAACCGCTGTGGTGCTTCCGGCGGAGTACTGGAGCACGTTGGTTCTTCAGCAGGTAGGGCCGCAGTTGCGCGTGGAGACTGACCTTTACAGAGACCACGGGGGCGATAGCGATGGCGATGCCGGGAGGGAGCCGGCGGGCAAGACGGAACGATGCGTTCCCCAGGGGGGCACAGACCACCCTGGAAAACTCCCACAGAAGCACTGAGTCGGTCGGTGAGGGTGTTGATCACGTACGCGGCGGACATGTGTCAGGCTGCTTCACGCGGGACAGCGCAAGTGGGAGTGCTGCGCCAAGCGGCGTGTGGCTTGGCGCGGACGACGGCACGGTGCTCTTTTTCCCGGTCTCTGCCGGCGTCGATGGGTCCCCGCTCCGGCCGGACGCAGCCAATCCTCAACTGGACGCGGATGATCAAGCCACTTTTGATGCCGCGAGTTGGCTGATGCCGAAGCTTCCGCGCGAGCTGATCGCTGAATATCTCGGCCTGGGCCTTTCGAGACAGTGACGCCTGCCCGCGATCACGGGAGCTTCTGCGTGGCGAAGCTAGCGGTCGGGCAAGTCCGAGTGGCACCGAGCGAGGCGTTGGGTTGCTACGCCTCTCTGTTCTCTAGGCGCTGGAGCTGCGCGATCACGGGCAAAAGTGCCTGTCGGCTGGACGGCAGCAGCTCGTGACACTTCGTTGCGATTTCGCGCACAACCTCATCCTGTACTGCAAGGAGTGCATCGGGCTGCCGGAGAACGTTCGTGGCGGTCGTGAGCTGTTCATCCGTGAGTGCCTTGGCAGCCTCAAGGAGTCGCATCATGCGAGGTAGTGCGTCCAACAAGCTTGGCTGGCTGGCGAGGTCGCTCAGGGTCTTGCGTTGCTCCGGGCTGAGGGCTCTGGCTCCCAGAGCGACCTTGCGTACACCTTCGTCGCCCAGCGCATCAAGCGTCTGAAGGCGTGCGAGCAGGCCCTGGATAGTCTCGCGATCGGCGGCGCCTGACTCCACGTTCTGCAGCCTGATGTTGCGCACACCTAGACGCCGTAGCTCTCGGAGGAGATCCAGCTGTGCCTGGGTGTCGTCTTCGAAGGCAATCTCATCATCGACGAAGTACGAGATGCGACGGTGGAAGTATTCAGAGAGTGCCTTCAGGTGGCGCAGCGTAACGTTCGTGCCGGGCTTGCCCGTCGCCAGCTCCCATAGGTACGGACCCGAGATCGGGACGCCGGTCTGCTCCGAGATCTCGCGGGCCAGAGTGTTCCAGGATGGCGGCTTGCCCCCCTCGGTGGCGAGCCCGTCGCGAAGGGCGGTCAGCTTCTCCGCGAGCGTGCGGGGCGCCGCGCTCTCGTCACCGCCGGTATCGGGCATCGTAGGCCCGCCCTCCTCTCTTGGTCAGGTCTCGGTTGCTCTGGCGCGTATGGACAGTATCAGCCATCTACGCATGTGAATATCACCGTGGGAGCAGGTCGCGTCAAGGCGACCTCGCTAGGCCGCAAGTCGCCGAAGAGGACTAGACCGATAGCCCTCCGTTGGCTGGCACGCCGGGGCAGGGTTGAGGGTAGCCGTCTGGATGGGCTCTCTACGGGTGTTTACCCAATTGGGTCAGGGCCTGGTTGAGGGTCTTCCCGGTGGGACTGAGTTCCAGCATGGATCGTCGGATGCCTGTGGGCAGTCAGGGGCCTCCGCCCTGGGAGGCGACGTCGGCAGGATCAGGACGCCCTGGCGCTCGCAGATGCGGATGATGTGGTGGGTGCGGGCAGCAGCCAGATCGTGAGCCCGGCGCGGCAGCGCGGGTGACAGCCACAGCAGCCGGCCGTCCGGATCGGTGACCACCTGCACGTTCACTCCGTGCCAGCGGTGCTTGTGGGAGTAGTCGGCGCGTGAGGCGCCGACCGGGTCGCACTTGGCCAGGGTGGCCAGACGGCGCCCCCAGAACCTGATCCGGACCATGCCGGCGAAGGGAACCCGTCTCGTAGGTCTTTCTTGTGCCCTGGATGCCCCGGCCCCTGGTCAGGGGCCGCCGCGCCACACCCGTTCGATCTCCTGGAACTCCTCCGCGTACGCCCCCGGCGGCAGCGCCGCGCGCAGGAAGGGGAGGTCGGAGGGGCGGAGCAGGCCGAAGGCCGTGGCGGGCAGGGCGGCGAGGATCTCCGGCACGCGGACGCTCAGCCAGTCGTCGAGGCCTAGCTCTGCTGCGAGGCGGAGGAGGTCGATCAGGGTGGCGGGGCGGGTGGCGGCGTTTTCGGAGAGATCGAGCTCTCTGAGCAGCACGTCGAAATCGCGGACGTCACTCGCATTTCCCGGACGGGTCCACCAGCGCCAGGCGTGGGTGGAGTGGCTCAGGCTGGATATCGCCGGGAGACCCAGGGAGGGATGCGCGTCCTCCCAGAACAAGGTGGCGAAGATGGACGGGGGCAGGTCGGGACGTCCACGGTCCACCGCATGGTGGAGACAAGCCAGGAGCGCCCGCTCCATGGCGTCGGTGAGCTGTACGCCAGTCGCCATCAGCGCGTTCGCCAGACGGACAAGGACGGACCCGAGGTCTTTGTCGGACAGGGCGGGGGCATCCTGGGCCATGTGGCAGAGGACGGTGTGCAGGTAGGGGCCGAGCTCCCCCAACGGGAGGTAGGAGGCGATCTCCAGGCAGTGGGTGTACAGGTGGGGCAGTTCGTCGGGGGCGTACACATCGCGGGTCAGGAGGGCGGTGAGCGATTCCACCGACGATGGGTACGCGAGCGATGCAATCGGCAGCTGGAGCAGCAGCGGGTACGTGACACGCAACAGCGCCTCCGGCTCGAAATCCCTGCCGAACGAAAGCCGCCGGATCAAGGGCACCATGGGATCGGAGGAGAGCCGCTCCTCCAGTTCGTCCGACAGGGGTCTGGTGATCCAGGGCAGGCGCTGGAGCGGAACCGGACCTGTGGTGAGGACCAGCTCCCCTGAGAACCCGTCGGCGTGGAGTGTGTTGGTCAACAAGGCCCAGGACTCGTCGGACAACTGGCTCTGCCACGCCAGGGCATGCCGTCGCCAGTGTTTCTCCACGGAGATGTGGGGGAAGAGTTCAGAGGCTTCCAGGTCACCCCCCGCCACCACTGCGATCAGTACCAGGTTCACCTCGTAGACCGCATCCCGGGACGCCCTTCGTCGCGGCATCGGCGCGTACCGAACGGGCGTGCGGTGTTCCGGATCCCAGCCGGCGGCGCGGAAGAGGCCGATGAGCGCGGGTACCAGGCCGACGTCGACATGATCCCGTGGCCAGGCCGCCAGCATGTCCCGCAGGTTGTTCACGAGCTGCGCCCGGTCCGTCAGCGGCGCGAAGGACAGCAGCGCGTACAGCTCGCCGTCGTCCCGGGGCTCGGGGCTGTCGAGGAGCTGGCGCAGGGCCCCCTCGATCAGCCGGGCGGTCAGATGCTCGCCGAAGGTGGCGTGCATGAACTCGTAGCTGCGCAGCCGTTCGTTCGTGACGACGGCCTGTGCCTCGTGGACGAAGAAGAAGCGCCCGAACAGCAGCCCCGAGCCGTCGCCGTCCGCGTCGAGCGCCCGCAGGGCCGTGTCGGCGTCCTCCCCGCTGATGGCCTGGGCGCCGCGATGGAACATGGACAGGGCGATGACGGACAGCCGGTGCAGTTCCCGGTCGACGGCGGCGGCCTGCTCGCCCGGCGGCAGCGGGCCGTCCTTGTCGACCTGGCGGCGGACGAACTCCCGCAGCAGCCGGTCGTACAGCTCGGTGCGGCTGATCTCCTCGTTCTCTAGCCGGCGCAGGGCGTTGCCGGTCGCGTCGTACAGCGCCAGCATGAGCAGCAGCAGGGGCTGGGCCGCGAGATCGCGGTGGGGCAGGACCACCTCGGGGGTGAGCGGCTGCAGGCCGTGCCGCTGGAAGTGGTCCGCGTTGGTGGTGTTCCAGACGGTGAGCCAGCGTTCGATCTCGGGCTCGGCGAAGGGTTCCAGGCGGATCACCTGGCTGTCGGGCGGGATGTCCGCGCGGTCGGCGACCACCGTGCGGTTCGTCACCAGCACGATCACAGGGCGGCCGAGCCGTGCCTCGCGCTCCTGGAACTCCTTGATCTCCTGCAAGTACCCCCACTGACGTGTCCGGTCGAGTTTCTGGGCCCCGGCCTGGAGCAGTTCGTCGAAGCCGTCCAGCAGGACCACGGGCACGGCGTCGGAGGCCTCGGCCCAGTCCGGCCAGAGCACCGCCCGTCCCGTCGCGCGCAGCAGTGCGTGCTCCAGCTGGGTCTGTACGTCCGCCTCGGCGGGCGTGTGCCGCAGCTCCACCCGCAGTGGGCGGAACTCGGCGGCCGGGAGCCGGGCCTGAAGCAGCTTGGTGAGGAGTGACTTGCCGGCGCCGGGATGGCCGAGCACGATGAGGGGTGCCAGCAGGCCGGCCAAGCCCAGGAGATGAGCGGCGAGGAACCGCTCGATGCCGTTGTGCACGGGCCGTTCGTCCCACCACTTGTCCGAGGCGATGTCGGCGCCTGCCGTCGCGTCCCCCAGGCGGAAACGCGGGGTGATGTAGCCGTCCGCGAGACTGGGGAGGCGGGGACCGGAAGCGTCGAGGGGGGCGATCGGCTCCCGGAGCGCCCCGACAGACGCCGTGTGCCCCTTCCGGCCGGCGAACTCCGACAGGAGATCCTCGAGTCCGGCCAGGCCCGGGGCGGCCGACCGGTCCTCGCCCATCACTTCGGGCATACCCGCCACCAGCGCGAACTCCGGGCATGCCCGGGCGAGCGGGGCGGCCAACTGCCGGTATGTGCGGACGAGGCCCGCGTAGGCCTCCTTCGGGATGGTGAACCTCGGCTGCCCGAAAGGGAAAAGGAAGGCCGGCTGCGTCGCGTCCGCCAGGTCGCGCACCATGCCCAGGACCTCAGAAGCGCTGGAGGAGGTCGCGGCCGCTGCCGCTGCCAGCACCACGCGCGCGGCCTGGATTAGTGCGGCCCGTTCCACGCCGTGTGCCGCGCGTACGCGGGCCGGCACGTGCGCCAGCAGGTCGGCCAGGAGACGAGGCTTGCTCTGGAGGTCGTGGGGCGGAGCCACAAGTGCCCGTGCCACGTCTGTCGGCCTGGTGCGCCCCTCGGGCAGCAGCCGCACCGCCTGCGCGACGCCCATGTGGACGCATTCCGCCACGTCCCGTCCCGGCGTGGGCCTCCGCCCCCTCGCCCCGGCGACCGGCCCGCCCCGTCGGACCCGTCCCCGCACCCCGTCCACCGTCAGCTCCAGCTCGGCGTGCCTGCTTTTCCAGTACTCCAGGTCCGGGTTGATGCCCGGAGGCAGGTCCTCGGGGGCCCGCTCCGCGCACAGGCCGACGATCGCCTGGACGACGTCCCAGTCCGGCACCCTGGGCCGCTGCCCACTCAGCAACTCCGAGACCGAGCTGGTGCTCCCCAGCCCCAGCGCGTCGGCGATCTCCCGCTGCGGCACAAGGCACTCGCGGACCAGACGGCTCAGCGACGCCCAGAAGTCCGCCACGGGACCCGATCGTGCGGTCAACGCTCCGCCCCCTTCGGCGCACTTCGGCGAACGTCTCCGAAGCGTACGGCCCGACCTGCGCCTTTCGCCGGGGGTTCGGCGGGATTCGGGGTTCGGCCCGAGCGGCGTTCCGAGGGGCGATGGTCGTCGTCGTACCAGCCGTTGGCCGTCGTCGTACCAGCCGTCGGCCGCCCGCCCGGGAGGGGAACACCATGACCTTTCAGCTGCCCGCGCTGCTCGCCGCCCTCGTCTTCCTCGCCGTCTACGCCGGCGTAGTACTCCCCGCCGTCTGGTCCCGTCGGCCGGCCCGCCGTTCCGCCGCGCTGGAGGTGCTCACCCGGCTGCTGGACGCCCTGCGGCACCGGCGGCAGGGCTGATCAGGGGTGCCGGGCCGTCCGTGAGGTCGATCAGACGGCAGACCGTCTCGATGTCGATCTTCACCTGGGCGATGGAGGCCCGGCCGGAGAGCCAGGTGACGAGGGCCGAGTGCCAGGTGTGCTCGATGACCCGGATGGCCGAGAGCTGTTCGGGGGTCGGATGGTCCAGGCCCATGGCGTCGAGGATGATCGCCGTCGTCTGCCGCGACACCTGGTCGACCTTCGGCGAGACGCTCCGGTCGGCGAAGGTGAGCGCGCGGACCATCGCGTCGGCCAGGTGCGGTTCCCGCTGCAGGGCGCGGAAGGCGCGCATCAGGGTCTCCGTGACCCGCTCGGCGGCCGTCTCGCCCGCCGGGGGTTTCTTCCGCAGGGTGCCCGTGCATGTGCTCCAGCTGGTCCTGCATGCTGGCGACCAGCAGGTGCACCTTGGACGGGAAGTAGCGGTACAGCGTGCCGAGGGGCCACCTGGGAGGACTCGGCCACCTCGCGCATCTGTACGGCGTCGAAACCGCCCTTGCTGGCCAGCTGGGCGCTCGCGTGCAGGATCCGGCGGCGGCGGGCCTCCTGCCGCTCGGTGAGGGCCATGAAGCGGGCTGTCCGGCAGGCGGTCAGGGGAACAGTAAAGGCCCCTGAACTGCAAGGATGAGGATTGTTGAGGTCCTTGTTCCGGCCACCGCCGGAGGCACTTCCCAGATGAAGCGCTCTATCGGATCCTATCTCCGTGTCCGTGTCCAGGACGACGGCTGCCAGGTCGTCTCCCGGGCCGGGTCGGTCCCGCTCGTTGAAATGGTCCGCAATACCGGTCCTGACCAGGCCATACCCCAGGCTCTGGCTCCGTGGCGGAGACCGCCAGCCGTCCACGATGCAGGCAGGCTGCTCCTGGACGTAGCCCTGGGCGGTCGTACTGGGCGGGGACCGCCTCGCGGACGTCGACCCCGCCGACGCTGATGCGCCAACCTCGACGGCTGCGTCCTCGCTGGTCAGACCCTCGGCTGCCTTGCGCTCGATGTCTTGGCGCACCGGCGGCTTGCCCGGTGAGCGCATCACCGGACGTCCCGTCATCATCGACGCCCATCCGGCAGGCCCGTCCGCGTACCATCGGCCCCCTCCGTATCGAGGTGTTGCGACGCCCCTTGCAATCCACCCGGTGGATGACGTGCCGGGTTACTGCCGGCTGTGGCCCTCGGGTCGCTCACCAAGGGAAGGGGGGCGATGCCTGTTCACCTGTCCGCGCACCATTCGTTGAAGGAGGCGTAGTCGGGTGAGGTGTTTCCGTAGACGGCTGCGACGATACGGAAGAGCGGGTCGCCGGTCGCTGCGAATGCCGTCTCCGCTGCGGGGGCGAGGGTCGCGGCCGTTGTCGCGGGATCGAGGCACTGGAGCCCGTCCGGGTCGAACCAGAGGACGGCGGGCAGTGGGAGCAGGTACTTGAGGGACTCCTCGTCGGCGATCGGGAATTGCCGGCCCACGTCACGGATGAACTGCCGGGTCTGCTCGCTGTCGGGTGCAGAGCGCTGGGCGTGGAACGCGAGGGTGACGAGACACGGTCCGTGGAACTGGGACGGGAGAAAGCGGAGCGCATAGGCCAGCATGTCCTGGGCGTTTGGCTGGTTGCTCCGCAGACGCAACAGCGCTTCGTTGACGGCCAGCCACGGGTCTGCAGGGTCGAGCGAATGAGCTTCGTCGAGGGCCTCGCGCGTGGCCGAGGTGTCCCCGGCGACGACAGCAGCACTGGCTGTTTGCCAGGCAGCGGCCGCGTGTTGTCTGCCTCTCTTGAGGGCGGTGGCACGTTCGCGGATCCACGTTATTGATTCCTCGTCCATATCGGTTCGGCTGGAGTCGGCGAGGATTTCCAGAGCTTCGTCGGGTTTGCCGCAACTCAGATAGGCGGCCGCGGCGACCTCGTCCATGCTTTCCTGGTAGGGAAAGCGCTGTTTCATGGCCTCGTAGGCCTGGATCGTCATGAACGGCACCTTGAGCTGATAGGTCATCACGGCGAAATTGAGGTAGTAGGTGCAGTAGTTGGGTTCGATATCCAAGGCGCGCTGGTGAAGCGCGAGTGCCTCCCCCGGGTCACCGAGTTGCGCCAGCAGGGTCGCAGCTCCCACGAGCGCATGAGTGTGCTCCGGCCTCTGTTGCAGCGCCCTCAGGAAGTGGCGCACCGCCTCCGCTGGGCGCCTGTCCTCCTCGGCGGCTGCGGCCGCGCCGAGCGCGAGGTCGGCAGGATCTGGCTTCCGGGGTGGCAGCAGGGCCTGTGCCGCGTCCTGCACCTCGAACCATCCGCTGTGGGACTGCTCCAGCCAGGAGTCCGGTACGGACGTTCCGAAATAGCGCCGGAACTCGGCCTCGTGGAGCATGCGTGCGGCGGCGTCCTTGGCGATCTGCTGCTGGTCACGGAAGACTTTCATGACATGGAGGGTTAACCCGGACACCGTGTTGGTCAGGGGGTGGACGATCCGCTCGGCGCCCTGCCCGAGGAACGGCCCGACACGGTACCGGGCTCCGCCCAGCATCACGATTTTGCCTTCGTACTCGTGTGGGCCGTGCTCTACCAGATCCAGCAGGGTTTCGTCCGATGCCGCACTCACAAGTCCTCTCCCACCTCTCCAGCGTAAAGCTTCAGATAGAGCGGGCTGCCGACAATTTCCTCCTGTCCACGGTTCAGCAGCACGAACACGGTGTCGAACGCCAGAGCTCCGCCACCCATCAGGAATCCACGGATGTCCGAGGTGATGGCATATTTGCCGTCCACCGTTTCGCTGAAGTACCTCAATGAGCAATCCAGCACAAGACCCGGTCGTGACAGACACGCCAGCCTCACCACATCGACAGCCGGGTCATGGAGCGCGGCTTCGTAGTTCTGAGGCTGGAATATGCCAGCGTGGTGCACGTACTGGGAGACCTTCGGTGGCTGCGCACCATCGAGTTCTGTGATGACCCTCCTCCTGGCGAGCCCCGTCAGCACCTGACGCAGTTGCCTCATGAGTTCGGTGCGGTCGAGGGACCCGCCGTGCAGCAGATGCGGCCTTCCGAAGGTGTCACCGCTTCGGAACAGCGCCTCCACTCCCGGATGTTGCGCATCGAGGTGGGCTGTCGAAGCTGCCATTGTCGCGTACAAACGCTGTACCTTGGAGGCTGACACATAGCAGAAGTAGTCCACGGACGAGACGTCAGAAGGGCTCGCCGTCGGCCTTTCGTCGTCGGCCGCTCGGCCGGCGCCGTTCGGCAGCGGCTGACCGCCGTCCGCGCGAATGCCGTTGCGTTCGTCATCCGCATGCAACCACAGACGGTGGAATTCCCGGACGTCACCGTAGAGGGCCCTCACCACCGGTTCCAGTGACGGCCACCGGGGAACCCTCTCTCCCCGGAGGATCTCGCCCACCGTCGCGTGGCTGACGGCTCGCCCGGTACGCTGGGCGATCTGCCGGGTCGACGGTTTCCCGTTCTCGCGGTGCAGATGCTCAATGCGGCGGTGCAGCAGGTCCGCCGCGCTGAGCCTGGCATCGGTGTCGTCCATCGCTCCTCATTGTGCAGGCCCGGCAACTCGCTCGGTGGTGTCTTCTGACTATTCCTCGACTTCACCCGCGCCAACCGCGCCAGACCCCTGGAAGACGCACCGTGGCATAGGCGCGCAGGATCACGGCCCTTTCCGCCGGAGCGCTGCCGCGCAGTGCCAACACCAGTCCCAGGAGCCACATGGTGAGAGCTAACACCGCGATGATGCCGAATATCAGCAGGCCCAAACCCACCGTGCCCGAAGCGACGACTTGCCGGTACATGCAGGCCCCCTTGATAGCTTGAAGCTGTTGGTATCAAGCATGGGAGACCTTTCGACCCCGGGGCTGATGCGCTGCCAATGCCTTCCACCTTCTGCCACTGTCTTCCACCTGCGCGTCAGACAGGCAATGAGATCAGCCCCCTCTCCTTGTGGCGGTCGGTTGCCCGTCGGCATGGCCGCCGCACTGTGCCGGGGGCGCAGGGCGCTCGGATCGCGTTCGGCGCACAGCATCCAGTGACGGCGAGTGTCACCCCGAGCGACCTGAACAGCGACTTGGGCCTGACGACATCAGCGGCAACGCTCACCCGCCGTACGTACTGGCGCGCCTTCCACCCCACGAGCGGCAGCCGCGCCTGCCCCTGCGGCCGCGGACTTCGAGGCCGGGCCGGCTGGACGTGACAGGCCCGAGGAATGGAGACGTCACCACAGGGTCAGCGGGATTCCCGCTTCTTCCGCGGCACGGATTCTCTCTTCGATGCGATCTTGCGACTCGCCGGCTTTGAGGCCCGCCAGGATCGCCGAAGCGATGGCCCCTGTTCGTCCAGCAGCCCCCCGTACGTCTGCGAGTGGACCATGGGGATTGTGCCGCCGTCGTGACCACTCGGCTCGGTTCTCTGCAGCTGTCCCCAGTCGCAGATGGGCGGGATTCGTGCAGCCGTGGAAGTCACAGGTGTGGCAGATGACAGGATCCTCAGCAGAGGACCATCCCGTCCGGGTGACCACACCGTTGGCCAACTGGTAGGCGAAGAGGTGAGCTGGGACCGTGCCTCTGCGAGACGGCCCCGGCAGGCTGGCGGCGCGGAATGATCCATGGCCGGTTGAGCTGACGGCGCCCAGCCATGGCCAGCATTGACCCGCTGAGCGGACGTAGCACTTGGCCTTGAAGCGGGCGACGATGGTCTCGTCAGTCAGCCAGCTCAACCAGAGATCGGCCGGCAGTCGGATCGGTGTCGGGTATCTCAGAAGGGACAGCTGTTCTCTTCTGGCTGACGCGGTCTGTCGCCCTTCGCCGATGTCCGGCAGCGGGAGTTGACCGGTGTGTTCTGTCATGGTGTTTTGTTGCCAAGCTGCTTGGGGTCAGGCGGGTAGCCCTTGGCCCGGAGCCATGCGTCGAGGGCCAGGGCGACATGTCGCCGTGGGGTATCTCGGTGTCGGCGTTGCAGCGGCGGATGCGCCGTTGGAGCTCAAGGACATCAGGAACGGCGTAGTTCAGTTGCCCGCGCTTGGTGTGCCGGCTGTTGATGACCTTCAGGGTGTCCGGGTGGGGAGCAAGCGGATCATCTTGTGACTCAGACTGTGCTTCAAGCGCGTCGGCAACCGCACGCAGCTGGCCGACATAGGTAGTGAAGTTGTGCACGGAGTGGCTCCCGTGGAGGCGACTAGGCGGCTAGCTAGCCGCCTAGTGGACTAGTGGAATAGTCGCCGAAGGGGCGACCAGCCTTCGTGTTGGCGGGTCGCCCCGATCGACGAGCGGTTCGTCAGAACCCGCGGCGGCTCAACCACTCGTCCACTGCCACGCAGACGATGTCACCGATGGGCAGGTGGTCGAGATCGTTGTCGAGCGCGAAGCGCTTGATCCGCTTCTTGAGCTTCAGCGCCGCAGGAACGGATGCGTCGAGGCTTTCCCGCGTGATGTGACGCTGATTGAGGACCGCGGAAGCCTCTGGGATGTCCTTCGGACGGCCCGCCCCCTGCGTCCACGGCGCACCCTCATTCGATGCTGCCCCTGAAGCAGCCTCGCTCTCGTACTGGTGAGCTGCTGCCCCAGCCCTCATAGGGAATGACGTTCCTTGTGCTGTCGGCGCAGCCTCCCGCACGGCCACTTCGGAGGAGCCATACGCGGGTGCAGGGGGAACGCCCGGCACGGGCTGCGGAGAGGTTTCAGATGCCTCGGACGGTGCCTCAGCAGGAGAGGCCACAGGGGGCGCGCCCGACGTGTGGCCAGCGACTCCATCCGCCTGTGCGGCGATCCGGACCTGCTCTGGAGCCTGCGTCGCGGACGCTTCGTGCGTTGTCGCGGGCGACTCGACTGGGTCGGCAGTCGGCCGCGGCGAAAGGCCACTGTCCGCTGTGGAAGGCGGCGCGAGATCGGTGTCGGCGGGGTGGACCTGCTCGGCATCCAGGTGCTCACGGGTCAGCTCGGCCGGAGGCGGAGGCGCGGCTGCCGTCTTCTGGGCGCCGCCGAGCACGTGGCCCTTCGGACGGGAGCGCCGAGCCGGGGGCTTCAGCTTGTCGTTGTTCTCGGTCACGCTGCGTCCAGCTCCTTCATCAGCTCGGCGTACTCGCTCAGCTCGGTCGGCACTTCGCCGAAGGCCTCCATGTAGTGCGCCCAGGAATGGATCACGGTTTCCGCAAGGGGGAACGGTCCGTCACGGTCCTCGCCGAGCCCCTCACCCTTCGGGGGATTCAGCAGGCTCTCCTTGGCCCTACGGGGCAGGCTGGTGCGGTCGTCCGCCTTGACCAGCGCCACGTGGGCGGTGACGTCACGCTCGTTGCGTGCGGCGGCGCGCTCGGCCTCGTCGAAGGTGGCCACGAGCTTGCGGCGCTCGATCTTGGTGGGGGCGACCGGCACGATCAGCCGGTCCGCCTCGGTAACAGCCTCGTGGAAGATCCTGGCGCTGCCGCCGCCAGCGTCCACCACGATCGCGCCGAACTCGGCGCGCTTGGCCTGGATGTACTCGGCGATGTCATCGAACGGATACCGCTCGACCACCAGGTTCTCCGGGATCTCGAAGCCCTCGGCCTGGGCGACCTTGAACCAGTCGTAGGCGGACTGGCTGATGGCGTCGGCGTCCAGGAGCAGCGTGCGCAGCCCGAGGACCACGGCGTAGTAGAGGGCGATGAACCAGGCCGATGTGGTCTTGCCGGCGCCGCCCTTGAGCATTCCGACGACGACCACAAAGGCGTCCCAGGTGCTGGTCTTTGCTGCTGCCAGCGTCTTCTGGCGAGTGAGCTCGTTCACGTGTGCTTGTACTCCTAGAATGCGAAGTTGAGGGTTTTCGTCAGGCAGCGGCACAAGGCTTTGTGTGGAGCAACTGCCTGACGAGGGGCCTCTCCGGGGTGCCTGCCGTCACGGGCAGGCACCCGGAAGTTGGCGTGATCGCCGGTCCTTTGGGGGAGGACGGGCCGGATGCAGCGATCCGCGTGAGTTCTGCTTGCGCCCACCGCGCTGAGCGAGACGCTCGTGCCTCCGTGTCAGGCCGTTCACGGGACGGTCCTACGCTGACGCTGTCCAGCAGAACCGTGGGGCCGCATCCGAGTCCTGGCCTGGCGCAGGAGCCGGTAGACCGTTGCGGTGGAAAGGTTGTGCTCCGCAGCGAGAACCGACACCGCAGCGCCGTTTTCGTACTTCGTCCGAAGCGCCGCCATCAGCTTCTGCCGCTCTGCGGTCTTCGCAGCGGAACGGATGCGCAGCGTCTCCTGTGCCGTGCGCGGTTTGCCGCCGGCCTCGATCAGCAACTGACGGGCGGCCCGCTTCGTCTTGGCCCCAGCGACAGCCAGTTCCGCCAGAGTGGCGCCGTGCTGTTCGTACAGTCGGCGCAGGTGAGTTGCCAGGCGACGGCGCGCCGGAGCTTCACGCATGCGGCGCGTCTCCCACGAGGTGCGCATCATCGTCCCGGCGCTGCGCAGCCGGTTGATGACCGTGCCGTATGAAAGGCCACTGATTTCCACGAGTTCCTGAACCGTGGATCCGGCCTCGTAGCACTTCCGCAAAGCCGCGGGACTGGTGGGCGGTTGATGGTCGCCCTGTACTGGGCGCTGATCCGTCATGCGGCGGACTCCCATTCTCTGAGTGCGTTCGTGTAGGCGGCGGCAAGCTCGTCATATGAGCGCTCGTCGCGCGGAGTGATGAGGATCAAGCGGCCGTCCGTGGCGATCCGCCACTCCGGGTCCGCCACTCCTGTGGCCGGGTTGGTCACGGCTCCGTGCGGCCCGTGCCACTCAGCGGAGATCTCGTCTGGTCTCACGGCAGGAACCAGCACCGAACGGCCATCACGGACCACCACCAGCGCCTTGCGGTACGCCGCCCTTTCAGCAGCGTGGAGAGCCTTGCGGCTGGCTGAGGTCCCTGTCGTTCCGTACTGGTCGGCGATCCGGTCCCAACCGTGCGCAGGCGTCACTGGGAGGTCGGTAACAGCGTCCGGGTGGCTGTTACCGAACCCTTCCAGGGCCCCGGGGGCGAAGGACCAGGTCTCGCCGGTCTGGTGGACCAAGCCATGCCTCAAGAGCCGGTTCAGGGTTCGGTAGGTGGTTGCCCGCGAGACGGACGCTGTGACGACGAGTTCGCTGGCGGTCTGGTGGGGACGGGCATGCAGAGCACCGATCACCATGAGAGCGGAGCTGCCCAAGGCCTGATGCGTGAAGGCGTCGTGCCCCATGAGGCTGCTGATGACGGTGGAATCGACGTCTGCACCCAATCCAGTCTCAGGGGTGTTCCACTCCCCAAGTGCCGGGTCGGGGGGGCACTGAGTGGTACGAGATCGAGACTCGGGTGACTGAATGGCAGCACCAGGTCCGTCGCCGAGGTACCAGGTCGATCCTTCCCTGCCTCGTCCGACCTTCAGCCGGCGCAGCCATCCTGCAGGCACGAGAACGCTTTCGTAGGCCTTCCGCAGGGTCTGCCGCGATACTCCGGCCTCTTCAGCTGTCTGACGTTCGCTGGCCGCGTGCAGGCGGCCACCGGCGATCTCCGCGAAGTTCAGGTGGGCACGAAGCACACGCAGCGCGGTCCTGCCTCGCTCGCCGCGCCATGGGGTGGTCTCGATACGGGCTCGCAGGGCCGCGAGGTCCTCGTAGGACTGCTCGCGTGACTCGACCCGTGCCGTGCTACTGACCGCTGCGCAGGCGTTGTCCCAGACTCGACGGATGTACGACAGAGCGCGAGCCTGGCCCGAGCGCTGCGCTATGTGCTGCGGATGCCTACCGCCCTCGTGGTCCGGGTGCATGAGGAGTTGTGTGAGCTGATCAAGAGTTCCTCCACAACGTGCGACGTGGCAGGCGATGGCGGCGGTGATGCGGTGCCCGTGCTCGGACATGCCCTGGCGGTCACCGCAGCGTACGACCGCTCCGTCACGGTCGAGCTTGCTGTAGCTGCCGGCGGCGTAGCGACCAGTGAGGTCTCCGAGGAGGACCAGGTCGGCGGCGGCCGGAGGGAGGTGGGCGAGTCCCAGGGGCTTGGTGTGACCGCCTCTGACTGCCTGTGGATGCGGTTTTCCTGGACGCGAAGCCTTCTGTGAGTGCTGCCAACGGGGTACGGCGTATGGCATTCTGGG
Source organism: Streptomyces sp. NPDC044921 (assembly GCF_056432865.1). Taxonomy (NCBI): domain Bacteria; kingdom Bacillati; phylum Actinomycetota; class Actinomycetes; order Kitasatosporales; family Streptomycetaceae; genus Streptomyces; species Streptomyces sp. NPDC044921. Next base: position 373,679 of record NZ_JBWKIF010000005.1, on the reverse strand, counting down.
GTCGTCTCGCGAAAGACATGGACGCCACCGGGGCCCGCTAAAACCACGGGTGGTGTCCGGAACCGACCTCCAATCGGTGCCAGCGAAGAGCCTCCAGGATGGCCGTCCTGGAGGCTTTCGTGTGCCTGGCTCCGGTGGAGGCAGGCATCCCCATCGCGGCTCGACCGGGGAGACCGTGAAGGAGTCGGAGTCGTCGGCCTGTCCGACTCCGGACTCCCGGGTCGCTCAGGCGGCAGGAGCAGAGGGGTTGCCTCTGGCTGCCTCTGAGCGACCCGGGTCGATCCGGGGTCGAATCAGAGCGATTTCCTCTGACTGCCTCCGATCGCCTCTGCAACCCGTCCTAGCAGGTCACAGCCGGTTCGCCCCACAAAGCCGCAGGTCAGAAGGGTGCTTCTGGAGAACCCGGCGTACAGCCCGACTCGTCTGCCGCTCCTGCCCCGCCGTGGCCGGCCGGCCCGCCTCCTACGGCACGAGCAACCCCCGTAGCCGCGCAGCGTCGAAGGCGACCGCCGCGCCCACCGCCAGCACGAAGGACCCGAGCAGCAGGAAGTACGCCGCCGGTGACAGCACGGTGGTGAGTCGGAACAGTTGGCCCCCCACCACCACACCCACGGCACCGAACAGGCCGTTCACCGCGAGCAGGCGGCTGGTGCTGCCGGGCGGGGCGACCGTGGCGGCCAGCGCCAGGCCGGCCGGGGCCAGGGCGGTCTCGCCGCAGGAGTAGAGCAGGTAGACCAGGAGCAGCCAGTGCGGGCCCACCCGGCCGTGCTCGGCGAGTCGGGCCGCGACGGCCATCAGCAGGAAGCTGACACCGGCGGCGACCAGCGCGCCCGCGAACTTGACGGGTACGTCGACACGGGGCCCCGCCCGCGGCCAGAGCCGGGCGAGGAACGGGGCGACCAGCAGGACGAACAGCGGGTGCACGGACTGGAACCAGCTGGCCGGGACCTCGAAGCCGAACAGGTCCCGATCGGTGTGCCGCTCGGCGAAGAGACTGAGCACCGAGCCGCTCTGCGCGAAAATCATCCAGAACGCGGCGGAAGCAGCCATCAGCGCGGTGAAGCCGGTCAGCCGGCGCCGGTGGGCCCCTCCCGGCGCGTGGGTGCGGCGCAGGGAGCGCAGATACCAGAAGGGGAGTGTGACCGTGGTCAGGCCGAGCACGGCGAGCACCGCGGTGAGGGGCAGTAGCCCGCACGCCGCAGGCACCACGAGGAGCGCGGCCACCGCCGCCGTGACCCAGGCGGCGCGCCGGAGCACCGCGGCGGCCTCGGGGCGCGGCACCGGGCTGGACGGACGCGCGCCCACCTCGCCGTAGCGGCGCAGACCGCAGACGAACTGGGCCAGGCCCGCCGTCATGCCGAAGGCGGCCGCCGCGAAGCCGAGGTGCCAGGCGACGCGCTCGGCCAGCAGGCCGGTGACGACGGGGGCGACGAGGGCACTGATCTGGATGCACATGTAGAAGAGCGAGAAGGCCGCCTCGCGGCGGCCCTCCCCGTCCCCGCTGACCCCCGCGACCATGGCCGCCATGGCCGGCTTGACCAGGCCCGTTCCCGCGACGACCAGCAGCAGCCCGGCGCAGAGCGCGCCCGGCACCGGCACCGCGAGCACCGCGTGGCCGCAGGTGATGAGCACACCGCCGAGCAGCACGGCCCGGCGTGCGCCCAGGACCCGGTCGGCGAGCCAGCCGCCCGGCAGACCGGCCATGAAGGTGAGCGACATGTAGGCCGCGAAGACCGCGGTGGCCGACTGCGGTGCCATGCCCATGCCGCCGCGCGTCTCCGGGGCGGTCAGGTAGAGGACGAGGATCGCCGCCATGCCGAAGAAGCTGAACCGCTCCCACAGGTCAACCGCGAGCAGCGTGCCGAAGCCGGGCCGGCGGCCGTCCCCTGCCCGTGCCGCGGCGGCGGGGGCGGGGAACGGCGAGGCATCCGCCGGGGTGAGGGACGTGTCCACCGGAGGTCACCCGCCCGGCTTCAGAGCCACCCCGGCCAGCATCGCGAGTTCCGGGTCGGGGGACTCCGCCGGTTCCGGACGCCACAGCGGGGCCCGGACCACGCCGGGGCTCACCAGCTCCCAGCCCTCGAACAGCGCGGCGAGTTCCCGGTTGTCGCGCCAGATGACCTGGCTCACCGCGCCCCGGTACTGCTCGGCCGCCTCCGGCGCCGCCCTCGGGACCTCCTCCGCTCCGGCGTGCGAGATCACCAGGGCGCTGCCGGGTGCCAGCCGCTCGGTGTACCGGCGCACCAGGGCGAGCGGATCGTCGCCGTCCGGGACGAAGTGCAGGACGGCGGCGAGGATCAGCGCGACCGGCCGGTCGAAGTCGATCAGCCGGCGGGTGTCCTCCGCTCCCAGGATCTCCTCGCACTTGTACAGGTCGCCCTGGAAGACGGCCGCCCGGGGCTCGTCGGCGAGCAGGGCCCGGCCGTGCGCGACGGCGACCGGGTCGATGTCGACGTAGACGACCTTGCTGTCCGGGTGGGCGGCGAGGGCCACGTCGTGCACGTTGCCCTCGGCCGGGATGCCGGAGCCTATGTCGAGGAACTGCCGTATGCCGAGCGCGGCCAGCTCGCGTACCGCGCGGCGCAGGAAGGCCCGGTTGGCCCGGAGGGTGGCGGGGAGGCCGGGGTTGCCGGCCGCGACCTTGCGGGCGAGTTCCCGGTCCGCCGGAAAGTTGTGGGTGCCGCCGATCCAGTGGTCGTAGACGCGAGCGATGCTCGGGGTGTCGATGTCGACTTCCGGCGGGGCCCAGGCGGGGCGCTCGGGTCGGGTGTCCTGACGTTCCACGGGTGTCTCCTCCAGTAGGGGCGGGGCGGGGTCGGCACTCACGCCGTGAACACCGGGAGCTCTTCGAGGCCGCGCATCATCAGGCTGCTGCGCCAGCGCAGGCGGCCCGGGTCCTCGGCGAGCCGGAGCCCGGGGAAGCGCGCGAGGAGGCGGCTGAGCACGATCCGCCCCTCCAGCCGGGCGAGCGGGGCGCCCAGGCAGTGGTGGATGCCGTGGCCGAAGGCGACGGAGGCGGTGTGGGCGCGGGTGATGTCCAGCCGGTCCGGGTCGGGGTAGCGGGCCGGGTCCCGCCCTGCGGCACCGAGCGAGATGGTCACGAACTCGCCCTCGGGGATGACCACCGAGCCGACCCGGACGGGTTCGGTGGTGAACCGCCAGGTGGCGTTGGTGACCGGACCGTCGTGGCGGAGGAACTCCTCGACGGCCGCGGGCCACAGCGACTCGTCCGCGGCGAGCTGCTGCCGCACCCCGGGGTGGGTGAGCAGGGACAGGGCGCCGTTGCCGATGAGGTTGACCGTGGTCTCGTGGCCGGCCACCAGCAGCAGGAACGCCATCGAGATCAGCTCGTCGGACGACAGCCGGTCGCCGGCGTCCTGTGCGTGCACCAGGTCGGTGAGCATGTCGTCGGCCGGCTCGGCCCGCTTGTCCTCGATCAGCGCCTCCAGGTACGCGATCACCGACGCGCTGGCTTCGCGCACCTCGTCGGTGCCCGCGCCGGAGACGAGCAGGTTGGACCAGCGACGGAAGGCGGCCCGGTCGTCCGGGGGCACTCCTAGCAGCCAGCAGATGACCGTGAACGGCACCGGGAAGGCCAGCGCCTCCATGAGGTCCGGCCGCTCGTGCCGGGCCATGGCGTCCAGCAGTTCGTCGGTGAGCCCGGTGATGCGCGGCCGCAGGGACTCGACCCGGCGCGCGGTGAAGGCCCGGGCGACGAGCCGGCGCAGCCGGGTGTGGTCCGGCGGGTCGCTGTCCAGCATGTGCACGCTGAGCACGTGCGGGAACTGGCTGCGCTCCCCGGACTCCGCCAGGAACTCCCGCTGCTTGTCCGGATCGGCGAAGTTCCGCGGGATGAGGTCCCGGCCGATGCGCATGTCCTTGCTCAGCCGGGGGTCGGCGAGCAGTGCCCGGGCGTGCTCGTATCCGGTGACCAGCCAGGTGCGCAGGCCGTTCGGCGTCGTCACGGGCACGGCGGGCGCGGCGCGCCGCAGCCCGGCCAGCGCCTCGTGCGGGTTCTCGTGGAAAGCGGGGGTGAACAGGTCGATCGGCGGGGCGGTTCGCCCGGCCTGCGTGCGCGCCATGCTCAGACTCCTTCCGTGACGTCGGCGGCGGCCCGGTCCCCCGCGTAGCTGGCGAGCTCCCGGTAGATCTCGAAAGGCCGCTCCCGGCCCGTGTCGCGCAGCGGCCGCAGCGGTGCGGTCTGCTCCTTGTGCGCGCAGCCGCTCTCCCAAGCGGTGAACGCCTCCCAGTCCGACCAGCGGCTGACCACGACGTAACAGCGCGGATCACCGACGGCGTGCAGCAGCTTGTTGCCGAGCAGGCCGGCGGTGCCGGTCATCCGGCGGCTGGCCTCGTGGTACGCGGGCAGCACGCGGTCCGGGTCGTCGCTCAGGTGGTAGAGGACGACCTCGATGGCGCCGCCGGTCACGACGCGGCGCCGGACAGGGCGGCGACCACGTGCATGGTCGTCATGGAGCCGCCGCTGCGGTACGGGTGCAGCTTCTGGCGGTGCTGCAGATGCCGGTCGCTGGTCTCGAACTCGCGGAACAGCGGCTCGTTCGTCCAGTCGCTGACGATGTAGTAGACGCCCTCCTCCTCGGTGCTGCGGGACAGCCACTGGCCGAGGTTGGCGGGGTGGGTGGTGACCGAGTCGCCGACCTCCAGCCACACCCTCTCGAAGTCGTTCTCCATACCGGGCTTGATCTGCATGCGCAGCATGACCCGGAAGACCTTCCCGGCGCTCTCGGGCACGTCAGATCCCCCCGTCGACGTTGAGGGTCTCGCCGGTGACGTAGGCGGCGGCGTCGGAGAGCAGGAACAGCACCGGGCCGGCGAGCTCCTCGACGGTACCGAGGCGGGCGAGGGCGGTCTTGCGGGAGTACGTGGCCCGCAGTCCGTCGGCGCGGTCGGCGGGCATCGCGGCGAAGGCCTCCGTCTCGATGACGCCGGGGGCGACGACGTTGACCCGGATGCCCTGCGGGCCGAGTTCCTTGGCGAGGGAACGGGTCAGCCCGATCATGGCTGCCTTGGCGGCGGTGTAGTGGGCGCGCAACGGGATGCCCGCGGCGGCCCCGCGCGAGCCGATGTTGACCACCGAGGCGCCGGTGCCGAGCAGCGGCAGCGCCTGCTGGATGATCCGGTAGGCGGCGGTGAGGTTGGTGTCGAGGATCCGGGACCATTCGTCGGCGGGCAGCTCGGCGAACGGGATGTGGCTGATCACGCCCGCGTTGTTGACGATCCCGTCGAGCCGGCCGAAGCGGTCCCCGGCCTCGCCGACGAGGCGGTCGGCCTCGGCGGTGTCGCCGAGGTCGGCGCGGATGACATGGTGGTCGCCGACCGTCTCCTTCAGCGCGGCGGTCAGGCTGTCGACGGCCTCGCTCTCCTGCCGGTAGCAGGTGAGGACGTCGGCGCCGGCCCGGGCGGCGGCGAGGACGATGCCCCGCCCGATGCCCCGGGTGCCGCCGGTGACGAGCAGTTTCCTGCCGTGCAGTGCGATGTCCACTGGGTTTCCCTCCATGACTGGCCGCAGCTCAGACGCAGCCGTCGACGTGGATGTTCTGGCCGGTGACGTATCCGGCGTGGTCGCTGATCAGGAACAGCACCGTGCGGGCGATGTCGTCGACGGTGCCGAGCCGGCCGAGCGCGGTGAAGGAGGCGAAGGCGGCGCGCTGCCGCTCGGCCTCCTCGGCGGGCAGTTCGTCCAGTGCCTCGGTGGCGATACGGCCGGGAGAGACGGTGTTGACGCGGATGCCGCGCGGCCCGACTTCCCGGGCCAGCGAGCGGGTCATGCCGACCAGCGCGGACTTGACGGCGGTGTAGTGGACGCCGCCGGCCATGCCGATGAAGGCGACCGTGGAGCCGATGTTGACCACCGAGGCGCCGGCGCCGAGCAGTGGCAGGGTGCGCTGGGTGACCAGATGGGTGGCGGTGAGGTTGCCCTGGAGGGTGGCCGCCCACTCGGCGGGTGAGAGGTCGGCGTACGGCTGCGGACGGAAGGCGGCGGCGTTGTTCACGACGGCGTCCAGTCCGCCGAGGCCCGTCTCACACGCGGCTGCCAGCCGGTCCACGTCCGTCGCGTCGGCGGCGTCGGCCCGCAGCACCTGGTGCTTGCCCGGAGTGCCGGCCAGTTCCTCCTCCAGGGTGGCGACGGCCGGGCCGGGGGTGCGGTAGCAGGTGACGACGTCGGCGCCGGCCCGGGCCGCGGCGAGGACGATGCCCCGCCCGATACCGCGGCTGCCTCCGGTCACCAGGACGCGCCTGCCCCGCAGTTGCCGTCCGGCCCGGGCCGCGGTCTCCACCTTGGCCTTGATCAGGCGCATCTGGACGGTGGTGTTGCGGTTGAGCCTGGCGGTCATGGCGGCGTCGTCGACCGGAGCGTCGGGCTTCATCGCGAAGTCCTGGATCCAGCGCATCCGTACGCCGCCGGGCACCTGCTCGTACTCCCAGCGGATGTTCATGTACCGGAAGGGGCCGGTCTCGACGCGGCGGGCCACGACGGTGCGGGTGGCCGGGTCGGGGGTGCGCTCGGAGACCCAGCTCCAGACCGTGCCGTTCTCGTCCGGGTGCAGGGCGAGGCGGAAGGTGACCGTGTCACCGTCCCGGCCGAGGATCTCGGCGGAGGCGTACTCGCTGAACAGCCGCGGCCAGGCGGCCACGTCGTTCGTCATCGTCCACACCAGGTCCATCGGTGCCTCGACGACGACCGCGTTGTCGGTGTGTCCTGCCATCAGACGCGGACCTCCGTGAGCCGGGCCCGGACGTAGGCCAGGGCCTCGCGCGGGGTGTGGGTGTGCGCCAGGTCGCCGTCGGGAATCTGGATGCCGTACTCGCGCTCGATGCGGTTGACGAGCTCCAGCAGGGCCAGGGAGTCGTAACCGAGGTCGGCGAACGCGGTGTCGGCGAAGTGCTCGCCGTCCAGGTCGGTCTGCTCGTCGACACCGCCGCTCGCGCGCAGGAGCCGCCGGATGTCGTCGAAGGTGAACTCCGCCATGAGTTACTGCCTTTCGTACGTCGTGGGTGGTGGGCCGGTCACTTGGTGCGGACGTCGCGGTCACCGGCGCCGAGGACCAGCGCGGAGGTGAAGCCGCCGTGGCCGCGGGCCAGGACCAGGGCGGTACGCGGGTCGGTCTGGCGAGGCCGGTCGAGGACGAGGTCGATCTCGCAGCCGGGGGCCGTCCTGCCGAGCCCCGCGGTGTGCGGGACCACACCGGCGCTCAGGGCGAGCAGCGCGGTCGCCACGTCGAGCGCGGCGCCGCCCGCGTACAGGCGCCCGGTGAGGGTCTTGGGAGCGGTCACCGGTACGCCGCCGGGGCCGAAGACCTCGGTGATGGCGCGGGCCTCCGCGAGGTCCTCGGCGGGGATGCCGCAGGCGTCGGCGAAGACCACGTCGACGTCACCCGGGGCGAGCCCGGCGTCGGCGAGGGCACGCCGGACGACGGACGCCTGCACGGAGTGGCGGGCGGTGGTGCCGTCCGCGGCGGGGTCGAACCCGGCCGCGTAGCCGAGCAGTTCGCCGTAGGCCGGGACGCCGCGGGCACGGGCCGCCTCGGCCGTCTCGACGACGAGGATGGCGCCGCCCTCACCCGGGACGAAGCCGGAGGCGGCCGCGTCGAAGGGCAGGTAGGCCCGGGCGGGGTCGTCCTCGGTGGACAGCCGCCCGCTGGACATCTGCGCCACCAGGCCGTACGGGCAGAGCGAGGCGTCGGTGCCGCCGCTGAGCACGAGCCGGGAACCGGTGTCCAGCAGCCGCCGCGACTGGCCGAGGGCGTCGAGACCGCCGGCCTGCTCACCACAGATGACCCCACAAGGGCCGCGCATGCCGTGCCGGATGGAGACCTGGCCGGTGGTGGCCGCGTAGAACCAGGCGATGGACTGGTAGGCGCCGACCCAGGAGGAGCCCTTCTGGTAGAGGTTCTCCATCTCGTGCTGCCCGAACTCGGTGCCGCCCGAGGAGCTGGCGGTCACGACCGCCATCTCGTACTCCGGCAGGTTCGCCGGGTCGGCGGCGGCGTCCGCGAGGGCGTCCTCGGCGGCGGCCAGCGCGAAGTGGGTGAAGCGGTCGGTCTGTGGGACGAGCCGTCCCGGCACCTGTCCACGGGCGCGGAATCCGGGCACCTCGCCCGCCACCCGGACGGGGTAGCCGGTCGGGTCGAAGCGGGTGATCCGGCCGAGGCCGCTCTTGCCCGCGAGCACCGACTCCCAGTGCCGGGCGGCGCCGATCCCGGTGGGCGCGACCACGCCGAGGCCGGTGACCACGGACCGGCCGCGGCGGCCGGGACGTATGCCGGAGGCGCTCATGCCGCCTCCCCGAGCCCGGACGCGGGCCGCCCCAGGACCATCGCCGTCTGGAAGCCACCGAAGCCGCTGCCCACGCTGAGCACCCGGTCCATGCGGTGTTCACGGGCCGTCACCGGCACGTAGTCGAGGTCGCACTCGGGGTCGGGGATGGACAGGTTGGCCGTCGGCGGCACGACCTGATGGCGCAGGGCCAGGGCGCAGGCGGCGATCTCCAAGGAGCCGATGGCGCCCAGCGAGTGCCCGATCATCGACTTGATGGAGCTGACCGGTACCTCGTGGGCCCGCCGGCCGAGACTGCGCTTGAACGCGGCGGTCTCGTGCCGGTCGTTCTGCTTGGTGCCCGAGCCGTGCGCGTTGATGTAGTCGATGGCGCCGGGGTCGAGCCGCGCCCGGTCCAGGGCAACCCGGATGGCCTCGGCCATTTCCCGGCCGTCGGGCTTGAGGCCGGTCATGTGGAAGGCGTTGCTGCGGCCGGCGAAGCCGAGGATCTCGGCGTACACGGTGGCGCCGCGGCGCCGCGCGGACTCCAGTTCCTCGATCACCATGACGGCGGAGCCTTCGCCCAGGACGAAACCGTCGCGCCGTCCGTCGAAGGGCCGGGAGGCGTGTGCGGGGTCGTCGTTGTTGGCGGTGGTGGCCTTGATGGCGTCGAAGCAGGCGGAGGTGATCGGTGACAGCGGGGCGTCGGTGGCGCCGGCCAGCACGATGTCGGCCGTGCCCTCCTCGATCAGCTGGACGCCGTGTCCGATGGCGTCCAGGCCCGAGGTGCAGCCGGTGGAGATCAGCGCGACCGGACCCTCGGCGCCGGCCTGCCGGGCCACCTCGACGGCGAGGGTGCTGGGCACCATGTAGCCGTACAGGTGGGGGACGCCGTAGCTGTGGTCGACCAGCCAGTCGCGGCCGCCGTCGGACAGGACCGCGTACTCCTCCTCCAGGCCCATGGTGCAGCCGACGGCGCTGCCGATGCTCACGGCGACCTTCTCCGGGTCGGCGCCGGGCAGTTCGATGCCGCTGTCCGCGACGGCCTCGCGGGCGGCGACCACTGCGAACTGGCCGGCCCGGTCCATCCGGCGGGTCTGCTGGGGGGAGAGCCCCGCGGCGAGCGGGTCGAAGTCGCACTCGGCGGCGACCTGGGAGCGGAATCCGGCCGGGTCGAACAGGCTGATGCGGCGGGTGGCGGTGCGGCCGGCCGTGAGCAGGTCCCAGTAGGCGTCCCGCCCGATCCCGCCGGGTGCGACGGCACCCACCCCGGTGATCACCGCTCGTCGGTGCGGCGCCGTCATCGGCCCGCTCCCACGTCGGGGTTGCCCGCGGACGCGTCGAGCGGCTGCTCGGTGTCGACGTGGCCCAGTTCGGGGCGGGGTGCGAGCGGGGAGAGGTGGAAGACCGCCTCGGCCGGTACGGACCCGGTGTTGACCAGGCGGTGGCGCACCCCGATGGGCACCAGCAGGGAGTCGCCGGGGCCCAGCTCGACCGGGGCGCCGCCGTCCAGCGTCATCTCCAGACGGCCTTGCACCACGTGCAGGAACTCCTCGGAGTACGGGTGGTAGTGCTCGGTGACGTGGTGGCCGGGGGCCAGCCGCAGCACTCCGCCGAAGCCGGAGGTGCAGCCCACGGTCCTGGGGCTGAGGGTGACGCGGATGTCGCCGCCGCGCTTGGTGTTGGCGGCGACTTCGTGCGCCGAGACCCGGGTGGTGGCGGGGGCGCTCATCGGGCACCGCCCAGGTTCGCCGAGCGCGGGGCGCTGGTCCGCGGGCCCTGCTGCGGCGTCCAGGAGTAGAAGGGCACGGCCATGGCGTCCTTGGGTTCGCGCCAGTCGGGGTCGTAGGGCGAGATGAACTCTCCGAGCCGGGTGTTGATCTCCTCGTAGAGCGGGTGGCTGCGCGCCTTGTACAGGTTCGGCGCGATGTCCTGGTCGGCCTCCACCAGGTGGAAGTACAGGTTGTGGAACGCGAACAGCGTCCGCCTCGACACCCCCACCAGATGCGGCAGTTCCGTACGGTCCGAATCGGCGAAGACCTGCGCGACGCCCTCGGCGTCGGCGAGGTCCATCCTCGCCACGATCAGCGTGCGGTGCACGATGCCCTCCCGGCTTGTCGGTTCTGTGTTCACCCTGGTCGGCGGGGGTCGAGACGCCCTCGAGGGCGCCTGGAGAACCGCTGACGGGCCCCGGTGCGGGGGCCGTGGCCGGGCGGACCGCCGGGGGAGGGGAAGCTCACGGCAGCGCGAAGGCCCGCCGCACCCCGGGTGCGGCGGGCCTTCGCGTGCGTCGTGTCGCTCTAGCGGACGCCCGCCCGCTTCATCAGCGTGACGCGGGAACCGGTGCGTCCGACGACGCCCGAGGAGGCCGTCCGGCTGACCGGTACCTCATTCCCGGACGCGCCCCGCAGGAGCAGGACCAGGGCCTGCCGGGTGAGCCGGGGCACGGCGTACAGCAGTTGGGCGTCCGCCGTCAGGTGCTCTTGGACGAGGTGGACGTCGACGAGGTACTCCAGGAGCGTCTCGGCGTCACCGATGCCGGGGCGCAGCCGCGCCACCACCTCGTCGAGGCTCCACCGGGGCCGCTCCCGCTGGAGCAGCAGGCGCAGCAACTCCTGGGAGGAGGCGGACAGATGCCGGTAGCTGGCGGCCACCGTGGTCATCAATGACTGTGTGCCCGCCGGGAGTTCGAGGAGCATGCGGTGGTTGCCGCGCAGCCGCAGCGCCAGCCGGGCCGCCGACCAGCCGGGCCGCGCGGTGAGCCGGCCCGCCACCGCCCTGATCGCCAGGGGCAGTCCCTCGCACTGCCCCATGAGCTCCTGCACGGCGGCGGGGTCGTCCTGCCGCGAGCGCTCCCCGGCGACCCGGTCGTAGAGCCGCAGGGACTCCTCGGCCGACAGGGCGGGGAGGACGATCTTGCGGCCGGTGGAGAGGCTGTGCGCCCGGTAGCGGTTGGTGGCGATCACCGCGCATCCGGAGCCGCCCGGCAGGACGGCACGGATCTGGGAGGCGGTGAGCACGTCGTCGACGACCACCAGCACCCGGCGGTCCGCGGTCCAGGTGCGGAAGAGTCGGCTCAGCTCGTCGAGCCCGGCGGGCTGCTTCTCGCGCTGGATGCCGCAGGCGGTGAGGCAGGCCGACAGCACGTCGGCGAGCTGCTGGGAGCCCTCGCCGACGGCGGACAGGTCGATGAAGAGCTGTCCGTCAGGGAAGCGCGGGCGCAGCCGGTGCGCGGCGCGTACGGCGAAGGCGCTCTTGCCGACGCCGGGCGGACCGTGCACCTCCACGACCCGCATGCCGGTGCTGGCCCGGTCCTTGCCGAGGAAGGTCTCCAGCTGGTCCAGTTCGCGTTCCCGTCCGACGAAGTCAGCCCCGTCGGGGGGAAGCTGGGCCGGACCGGGCACGAGCCGGCGCACGCCGGGTGCGGTGTCCGCCTTGGCCGTGGCGGCCGGTGACCTGGTGAGGTGGCCGCGGTCGGCGAGCACCTCCTGGTGGAGCCGCTGGAGCTGAGCGGAGGGCTCCAGGCCGAGTTCCTCGACGAGATGGCTGCGCAGGGTGCGGAAGGTGCTGAGGGCGTCCGGCCGGCGTCCGCAGCGGTGCAGGGCCCGCATCAGCTGTCCCGCGAACGCCTCGTGGGTGGGGTGGGCGCGGAAGGCCTCCGACAGCTCGTCCAGCATGGCGTGGTGGCGGCCGAGTTCGAGCTCCAGGGAGAAACGTTGCTCCTGAACGCTCTTGCGGCGTTCCTCCAACTGGGTCGACCAGGCCGACAGGCGGCGTCCGGTGCTGATATCGACGAGCGCGCCGCCCTGCCACAGGGAAAGGGCGTTCTTCAGGGTGCGGGCGGCCTCGTCCGCGTCGCCTCGGCGGAGTTGTGCCATGCCCTGTTCCGCGACTTGGTCGAACCGGTAGGCGTCCACCGAGTGCTTGGGCAGACGCAGTTCGTAACCGCCCACCCTGGTCAGGAGTGCGGGGCAGCCGTGCGGTGGACGGGAGCCGAAAGGCGCGCCGTGCTGTCCGGTGACCAGCAGCAGTCTGCGGCGCAGCTGATAAATGTAGGTTTGCAAGGTGGTCAGCGCGCTGAGCGGCGGGCGGTCCTCCCACAGCTCTTCGCAGAGCTGGTCCACGCTGACCAGCGAGTTGGCATTGAGCACCAGCAGGGCAAGCACCTGACGCAGCTTGGGAGCGGACGGTGTGACGTCCTCTCCGTTCCTGCGTACTCGCATGGAGCCCAGCAGACCGATCTCTATCACTGCATTCCCCCTGAGTGCGCCGCCCGGGTGGGGTGGCGGCGGTTATCGGTTGTTCACCTTCCTGCGTCGCTCGTTTTTTAGCGAAACATGCCTGGTCTGGATATGCGGAAAGATTGCATTCCTTTTACCAGGTCGTTCAGCGGAAAAAGAAGTTGAATCCAGCAAAAATTCTGCGGGCGCCCCGGGGTGGAATAGGGAACTCCACCTCTGATCAATTGCCGCATTTTCGTTCCTCTGTCAGGCATCCTATGGTGCTGCGCACATGGATGACAAGATGCACATTTCCTCCGAGGTGTGGCGTTCCGCACGCCTCACGGAGTCAGCTCGACCCGGTACTCCGCCAGCCAGGTGTTGAGCTGCAGCACCATCTCCATGCTCGCCCGCTCCACCCACGCGAACGCCCCGCGGGGAGCCGCCGCCGCGCCCAGCGCCGCCCGGGTCGCCCCGGCGTCCAGCAGCGGGGCGACCGGTGCCGACCGGTCGGCGGCCACGTCCCCGAAGCGGTGGCGCACGAACTCGCCGTAGGCCGCCTCCTGGACGGTCGGGTAGGCGCTCTTGGGCCGGTTGAGCACCCGCTCCGGCAGCAGGTCGGCCACGGCGGCCCGCAGCAGGCTCTTCTCCCTTCCGTTCACCCGCTTCAGCTCGGCCGGCACGTTGTACACGTACTCCACCAGCGCCCGGTCGCAGAACGGCGGGCGCAGCTGCACCCCGTGCGCCATGCTCATCCGGTCGGCCCGGTCCAGGTGGGTCGGGGCCCAGCGGGTCAGAGCCAGGTACGTCACCTCGCGTGCCCTGCGCTCGGCGGGGCCCTCCCCGGCCAGGTGCGGGACCTCGGTCAGCGCGTCGCGGTAGTGCTGGTCGGCGTACTCCATGAAGTCCAGCTCCTTGCGGAGCGTGCGGTCCACCAGCGAGCAACCGAGACCGCCCGCCGCGGCGTCGTGCCCGCGCTCGAAGGAGACCCACGGGAAGGTCGTGGAGTTGCTGTGGTCCGGGTCGTACGCCCAGAAGTAGCCGTTGAACACCTCGTCGGCCGTCTCCCCGGACAGCACGGCGGTGATGCCGGCGGCGCGCAGGGCCCGGAAGAACAGCAGCAGTGAGACGTCCATGTCACCGAGCGGGGAGGGCGCGTCCTGGCTGCGCAGAGCGGCGGCGTGCGTCTCCGGGTCGGCGAGCGCCGCCGTGTCCAGCAGGATCTCGGTGTGCTCGGTGCCGATGTGCTGCGCGGCCAGGGCCGCGTACGGCGCGTCAGGGGTGGCGCGCATGGTCGGGTGCGGCTCGAAGTTCTCCGCGTAGCCGGAGAAGTTCACCGAGAACGAGCGCAGCACGTCCCCGGCCGCCCGCCGCTCGCGGGCAGCGAGCGCGGTCAGCGCGCTGGAGTCGATCCCGCCGGAGAGCATCGCGCCGACCGGCACGTCCGCGCGCAGATGTGTGGCCACCGCCTCCGACAGCAGCCGGCGCACGGTGGCGACGGTGGTGTCCGGGCCGTCGGTGTGCGGCCGGGCGGGCAGCGACCAGTACCGCCGGTGACCCGTCCCCGGGGCGCGCACGGTCATGGTGTGGCCGGGCAGCACCTCGCGCGTGCCCCGGAAGACCCCGGTGCCCGGCTTGCGGCTGTGCGCGAACAGCTCCCTCAGCCCGTCGCCGTCGACGACCGGCCGTACCGCCGGATGCGCCAGCAGCGCCTTGGGCTCGGAGCCGAAGACCACCCCGGACGGAGTCAGGAAGTAGCACAGCGGCTTCACCCCCAACCGGTCGCGCACCAGCAGCAGTTCCTGCCGTCGTACGTCCCACACCGCCAGGGCGAACAGGCCCTCAAGCCGCTCCGGGAACGCGGCGCCCCACTCCAGGTAGGCGTGCAGCGCCACCTCCGCGTCGCCGCCACCGGTGAACCGGTGCCCCCGGGCGGTTAGTTCGCCGCGCAGCTCGGTGTGGTTGGTGACGGCGCCGTCCAGGGTCAGCACGGCCACCGGGTTCCCGGCCTCCGACTCCATCACGGCCGGCTGTGCCACGTGCTCGGGGTGCCCCGGGTCGAGCAGGGCGAGCCGCCGGTGAGCCAGCGCGGCGTGCCCCTCGATCCACTCGCCGAAGCCGTCGGGGCCGCGGTGCGCGAGCTCCGCCGCCATCGCCCGTACGGTGGGCGCCTCCGGTGTCAGGTCTCGCTCGAAGTCCACCCAGCCGGCGATTCCGCTCATCGTGGGATCCTCTCGTTCGCTGCGTCTGAAGTGGGGACGGGTGCTGTGGGGGCACCGCTCTGCGCCGGGAGGTGGGTCACCTCGACCAGCGACAGCCCGTGTCCGGTCACGGCCGCCCGGAACTCGTCGATCCCCGGTGCTCCTTCGCCGCGAACCGCGATGCCGAGCCGGCGCGGGGCCGCCTCGCCGTAGCGGCGGTACAGCTCCAGATAGCCGTGCGCGGTGCGCTCGGCGTCGTCGACCAGCGCGAACCGCACCGGCCGCCGCTGCCCGCGCCAGGTCAGCTCGCCCGCCGAGCCGCCCGCGAAGTTGTGCCGCCAGCCGCTGCCGGTCGCCACCACCAGCGCGCCGGCGAGGGGATGAATCCCGGCGGGCACGGTGTACGGCCGTCCGCTGCGCCGTCCCGTGAAGTGCAGCAGCGCGAGCCGCTCGGCCAGCGGACCGGGCGCGGACGCGGACAGCATCTGCCGCATCCGGGCGTCGGCCGCGGCCCGCTCCTCGCCCCCGGGCAGATCGCGTACGACGACAGGGCTCACGACACCACCACCGCGGCGGCCGTCAGCGCGCACCCCGCGATCGCGAGGCAGGTGCGCACCAGGTGCCAGCCGCGCCAGGCCGGACGGGGATCCCGCCAGCCGGGGCCCAGGTCCTCGGGCCGGGTCCGCTTGACGACCCGGTTGATCGGCACGTTCCGGGTCTGCGACACCACCGCCACCCCGGCCATGCACAGGGCGGCGACCGCGAACAGCACCCGGGGGACACCCGAGGCCCGGATCGCCAGCCCCACGTCCACGGCGGTGGAGCCGGTGACGATGAACGGCATGATCCGGTCGTAGCGCCTGCCGAGCAGGATGTGCGTGGACACGTACCGCTCCGGTGTCATCGCGATCAGCGCGGGCATCACGCTCACCGCGACCGCGAAGAGCACCCCCGCCACCAGGCCGGTGCCCGTCAGCACCAGCACACTCAAAGCCTCCACCACCGCTTCCGCCCTCCTTCGAACCGTGCGGCTCCCCAGGGTCTGTCCTCGGCCCCGTCATGGGCCCCTGTTGGGCCCGCGGTCGGCTCGAACGTGTCAGCCACTCCTCGGACGCCACTCGAATCCGCCTGGGAGCGTGTCCCTGCGCGGGCCTTCCGTTCGCCCGCGCCGCGAGCCGGGTTCGAGGTGCGGGGTGTTGCATCGGCCCGCCGGAAACGAACGCATCCCCACCACTTCCGAGGAGCCGGTATGGCGGACGAGACGACCGAAGTACTCATCGTGGGCGGCAGCATGGTGGGCCTCGCCCAGGCCCTGTTCCTCGCCCGGCAGGGCGTCCGGCCGCTGCTGGTGGAGCGGCACGCGGAGATCTCGGCGCACCCCCGGGCGCAGGCCGCGAGCCCGCGGACCATGGAGCTGCTGCGGGCACTCGGCCTGGAGGACGCGGTGCGGGCGCGGGAGAACCCGCACGCCCAGTACGGCGACATCCTCCAGGCGGAGTCGCTCACCGGCGCCGAACTCGGCCGCTTCGACGGCCCGTTCCGCCACGACCCGAACGACGTGGGCACCACCGGCTGGACTCTGATCGGGCAGGATCGTCTCGAACCGGTCCTGCGGGACCGGGCCGTGGAACTCGGCGCGGACATCCGGTTCGCCACCGAGATGACGGGATTCACCCAGGACGCGGACGGCGTCACGGCCGTCCTGCGCGACCTGGTCGACGGCTCCGAGCGGACGGTGCGGGCGCGGTACCTGGTCGCCGCCGACGGCTCACGGGCACCGATCCGTGCCGCGCTCGGCATCGGCCACCACGGGCCGGGCGTGTTCGGCCGGCAGATGAACATCGTCTTCCACGCCGACCTCGACCCGTACGTGGCGGGACGCACCTTCTTCCTCTGCTTCGTGAGCACCCCGACCGTCAAGGGCGTCCTGGGCAAGCTCGGGGGCGCCGACTCCGACCGGTGGGTGCTCGCGCCGAGTCTGCCGCCCGGCGCCGACCACCGCGCCTACGGCACCGATGACTGCGTGGAGCTGGTGCGGGCCGCCGTGGGCGTACCCGATCTGCCGGTCGCGGTGGAGTCGGCGACGAGCTGGGAGATCGCCGCGTGGGTGGCGGACCGCTTCCGCTCCGGGCGGGTGCTGCTGGCCGGTGACTGCGCGCACGTGATGCCGCCCACCGGCGGGTTCGGTGGCAACATGGGGATCCAGGACGCGCACAACCTGGCCTGGAAGCTCGCGCGGGTGCTGCGGCAGGAGGCGGGCCCCGGACTGCTGGACACCTACGAGCAGGAGCGGGCGCCGGTCGCGGAGTTCACCGTCGACCAGGGAGTCATCCGCTACCTCCAGCGCAGCGGCCTCGACGAGGCGGCCGCGGCCCGGCACCGCCCCGAGACCACGGTGCTCTTCGGCCACGTGTACCGCTCGGACGCCGTCATCGGCGAGCCGGGCGACGACGGCACCTCCGTGGTCGAGGACCCCACCGCCCCCAGTGGCCGCCCCGGCACCCGCGCGCCCCATCTCCCCCTGATCCGACAAGGCAAGGAGATCCCCCTCCACGACCTCCTCGACGGCGACTTCTGGCTGCTCGCGGGCCCGGACGGCACCACCTGGCAGGGAGCGGCGGCGACGCTCGGCCTGTCCTTCCACCGGGTGGGCACGGAGGAGACTCCCGCCGTGGTCGAGCGTTTCCTCACCCGCTACGGCGTTCGGGAAACGGGGGCGGTACTGCTCCGGCCGGACGGGTTCATCGCGTGGCGTGCCGACGGTGCGGTGAGTGATCCCGCCGGGTCGCTGACGGCGGTGCTCGACGCGGTGCTGCGGCGTGCGTGAGCCTTCGGCGCGTTGGGCTGGGCCGCCGGGCGGCCGCGGCGTCGTAGTGGCTCGTCGCGCAGTTCCCCGCGCCCCCTGACGCACGCTGCGCCTGCACACGACGGCCGCGGTGCTCCGAGAAGGAGCACCGCGGCCGTTTCACCGGGGGATGTGACGCCCCCACAGGGGCGCGGGGAACCGCGCGACCGGCCACAGCCGGCCCGCAGCCGCCCGACGACTCTCCGAGGCACCCCTGCGGCGCCTACACCCGGTCGAGGATCCCCCGCAGCGCAGCGATCGCCGCCCGGTCGGAAGCACCGCTGCGCCCGGCGGTCGTGCGCCAGCCGACGAACCCGTCGGGACGCACCAGAACCGCGCCACCGGCCAGCAGGCCGTACCGGCGGCGGAAGGACCCGTCCGGGTCCCACAGCCGGGTGCCGCGGCCGATGCGAACGACCCGCAGGCCGACCCCGAGCCGTTCGGCCTCCTGCTCCACCGCCCCGGTCCACGGGCCCGCCTCCTCGTCCACGAGCAGGGTGAACCCGCCGCCGTACAGGTCGATGACCGACACCGGCCCGTCGGGACCGTCGAGCCGGAGGTGGGGGGCGCGTGCCCCGGGCCGCGCGCCGGGATGCTCGGGGTCCTCCACGATCGAGTCGGGCGCCCCCTCCTCCACGGCGAAGGCGCCGGAGCGGTAGCAGTACCCGAACGTCACGGTCGTCTCGTCCAGCAGTTCGGCGGCGACCTCCTGGTACTGCTTCCCCTCTCGCACCGCGAACCGCAGCATCGCCTGTCGGACGGTCTCCTCGGCCACCGGCCGCCGCTCGGCGTCGTAGCTCTCCAGCAGTCCGGGCCCGGCCGTGCCGGACAGCACCAGGGCCAGCTTCCAGGCCAGGTTGTACGCGTCCTGGATGCCGGTGCTGGCGCCGAAGGCCCCGGTGGGCGGCATGACGTGGGCGGCGTCACCGGCGACGAACACCCGGCGGGTGGCGAAGGTGTCCGCCACGCGTGCGGAGATGTCCCACGCGGGCATGTCCACCGACTCGATCTTCAGCGGTAGATCGGGCACCCCGACCGCGGCCCGCACCAGGGCGGTGCAGCGCTCCTCGGTGAAGTCCTCGGCGCGCTGGCCGTGTTCGGGGAAGAAGGAGACGTTGATGACCCAGCGGCGGTCGTTGTCGATGGGGATGATCGTGCCGCGAACCTCGGGGTTGTTCACGTACGCCGCGATGATCCGGCGGCCGCGCAGCGCCTCGGTCAGGTCGGCCTCGAAGAAGAAGCTGACGAGGTTGGTGATGGTGCCCCGGCCGTGCGCCCCGATGCCCAGCATGGCGCGCAGCGGGCTGCGGCTGCCGTCCGCCGCGATCACGTAGTCGGCGTGGATCCGCCCACTCGCCCCGGTGGCCAGGTCGGTGGTGCTGACCAGGACGCCCTCACCGTCACCCGCGTCCTGCCGGATCGCGTCGACCCGGGTCGAGAAGCGGACGTCCGCGCCCGCCTCGACGGCCCGCTCCCGCAGGATGGGCTCCAGCTGGTTCTGGTCGATCAGTGTCCACTGGGTGGGGCTGATCCGCCCGATGTCCTCCGGGGATGCGTTGGGCATCCGCACGCGTTCCTTGCCGGCGAGGCTCTCGACGTGCACCAGGTCGGTGTTGCCGGAGATGGGGGAGCACCCGGCGCGTACCCGCTCCTCCATGCCGACCGCGCGGTACAGCTCCATCGTGCGCGGGTTGATGGCGCGGGCCTTGGGGTGCGTGGAGGTGTCGGGGTGGCGTTCCACCAGGGTGGCGGAGACGCCGTGGTGGGCGAGGAAGACGGCCGCGGACAGTCCGGTCAGCCCGCCTCCGACGATGAGCACAGGGGTCCGGTGCGGCTTCATGCTGCCTCCTTGTGGGCGGTGACCAGGGTGTGGGTGCCGAGCAGGGGCTGGGTGTCGCCGTCGGTGAAGCCGGCCCCGCGCAGCCAGGCACGGCAGTCCGCGACCCGGTACTCGGAGCCGTCGGGGCTGACCAGCCGCATGTGCAGACTGCTCAACAGCCGTTCCGGGTCGCTGCGGTCGTCGTCAATCATCCGGTCGTAGACGAGGACCGTGCCGCCGGGCCGCACCGCCTCGAAGACCCGGCCGAGCAGCTCGCGCCGCCGGGCGGTGTCGAAGCCGTGCAGAATGTGGCCGAGGACGACGACGTCGGCCGGCGGGATCGGGTCGGTGAAGAAGTCGCCGCCGGCGAAGGCGAGCCGGTCGGTCAGACCGAGGCCGCCGATGTGCTCGGTGAACAGCGGCCGGGTCCGCTCCAGGTCGAAGCAGATCGCGCGCAGATGCGGATGCGCCCGCACCAGCACGGCCGCGAGGTTGCCGCGCGCGCCGCCGAGGTCGACGAACGAGGAGTTGCGGCTCCAGTCGAGACGCCGGGCGATCTCTGCGCCCATCCGGTCGCTGTACGCGTCGAGACCGGCCAGGAAGCGCTTCATCTTGGCGGGGTCCTTGTGCCGGTCCCCGACGAAGCCGCCCTTGTCCGGGTCGAGGTGCTGCGGCTCGCCCGAGCGCAGTGCCTCGGTGAGCCGGCCCCAGGTGCCGTACAGCGTCTCGTTGGTGAGCTCGATGAAGCCGCCGAGGTAGGAGGAGGAGGCAGGCACCAGATAGGCCTGCGCCAGCGGGGAGTTGCGGTAGCGGTCCTCCTCGCGTTCCAGCAGACCGAGACCGACCAGGGCGTCCAGGAAGTCCGCCACCAGGCGGTGGTGGGTGCCGGTGCGCCGGGCCAGCTCGGCCGCGTCGGCGGGGCTCGCGGCGAGCGCGCCGAACACGCCGAGGGTCACGGCGCTGTGCAGCACCTTGGCGGCGCAGTCGGCAATGGTCAGCCGGATCAGCGGTCCGGGGTCGACCGCCGGGGCCGTCTGCGGGTCTTCGGTCGTTGTCACACGAGCCTCCTGGTCTGCCTCTGCCTGTGTCTGTGTGGGTGTCTCGGCCTGGGTCCTGCGTCGTACGGCTGTGCAGTGCCGACGATGGCCGGGAGCCGTCGATTCGGGCTCGAAGGGCGCTGAAGGGGGCCGGGCACGGCGGCGGACGTGCGCGAGCCGCCCTCCCGCACGGGAGGGCGGCTCACGGGCAGCGGTGGAGCGGGTCAGTTCTCCCCGGCGGCCTCCTCGTGGCCGTGGTGGTCCTCGTCGCGCAGTGGCAGGTTCTTCATGGTCAGGGCGGCCAGCAGGCCCAGCAGGAGGACCGGTACGGCCGTGAGGAACACGGGTGTGAGCGCGGCGGCGTAGGACTGCTCCACGGCGTTGCGCACGGGCTCGGTGAGCCGGTCCAGTGTCTCGGTCGAGTTCAGCGCGTCGGGGTCGATGCCGCGCAGTGCGTCCGCGGGCGTCCGCTCGGCGATCTCCTCGGTGAGCCGGTTGTAGAAGATGGAGGCGAACAGCGAGATGCCCACGGTGGTGCCGAGCTGCCGGGCGAAGGCCACCGTGGCGTGGACCGCGCCGATGTCGCCGCGCGGCGCGGTGTTCTGCGCGGCCATGGTGAGCACCTGCATGTTCAGCCCGGCCGCGACACCGAAGACGAGCATGTAACCGATGACCACGGCACGGGGGGTCCCGGTGTCCATGGTGGCCAGCAGCAGCGCTCCCGCGATGCCGACGGCCATGCTGAGCACGGGGTACCACTTGTAGCGCCCCGTCCTGGTGATGGCGGCGCCGCTGACGACGGAAGAGGCGACCAGGCCGAACATCATGGGCAGCAGCACCACACCGGACAGGGTGGGGCTGGCGCCGGTCACCACCTGGATGTAGATCGCCAGGAAGTTGACCGAGCCGAGGAAGACGATGCCCGCCGCGACGCTCACCAGCACGCTGACGCTGAACGTGGAGTCGCGGAACAGGTGCAGCGGGATGACGGGTTCGGCGGCGCGGCGCTCGGCGGCGACGAACGCCACGGCGAGCAGCACCGCTCCCGCGGCCAGAGCGAGGATCCGCCAGTCCAGCCACTCGTATTTCACCCCGCCCCAGCTCGCGGCCAGGGTGAGCGCGACGATCGAGGCGCTGAGCAGGACGAAGCCGGTGTAGTCGATGCGCGCGGGCCGGTCGGCGCGGGGCAGGTGCAGGCTGGTGGAGACCAGCACCAGGATTACGATGCCCACGGGCAGGTTGATCAGGAAGACCCAGTGCCAGCTCAGCAGGTCGGTGAGCGCCCCGCCGACGGCGGGCCCGGCCAGTGCGGCGAGCGCGAAGACGATGCCGAAGAGGTTGAAGTACTTCGCGGCCTCACGCGGGTTGAACAGTTCGCCGATGATGGCGAGCACGGAGACGAAGAGACCGCCGGCGCCGATGCCCTGCAGGGTGCGGAACAGGATGAGCTGATCCATGGACTGTGCGGCACCGCTGAGCGCCGAGCCGGCGAGGAAGAGCACGACGGTGATCAGGAAGATCTTCTTCCGGCCGAAGAGGTCGCCGAGCTTGCCGTAGACGGGGGTGGTGACGCTGGCGGCGATGATGTAAGCGGTCGTCACCCAGGAGAAGACGTCGAGGCCGCCGAGGTCCCCGACGATGCGGGGCAGCGCGGTGGCCACGATCTGCGAGTCCAGCATGGCCAGGAAGACGGCCAGCATGCAGGCGGTGATGACCGGTCGGATACGGGTCTGGGGCGGGGAGCCGACCGCGGTGAGCGGGCTGTCGGTCCCCGTGGTGCGGGAGGGCACGGTGAGTCGCCTTTCGGGCTGGAGTGGGTGCCATCCCCGTCCCGCCGACCGTGGCCGGCGTCGTCTGCGGTGGGATCCGTCGGGGGATCGCTGTGGTCTGCGGTGAGTGCGCCGTACGGCACGAGAGCTCTCGTGCCGTACGGCGGGTGGCCGGCCCCGAGCGGGGGATGGTCGGGACCGGCCACGTCGGCCGGGAGGCGGCGGGACGCCGGTCCCGTCAGGGGACGAGGACGATCTTGCCGAGGTGGGCCCGCGCCTCCATCAATTCGTGTGCCTTGACGGCCTCGTCGAGACCGAGCCGCTCGTGCACGATCGGGCGCACCTTGCCGGCGGCGATCATGTCGAGCAGGTCGCGCTGTCCCGCAGCGATGGCCTCGGGCTTGTTGTAGAGCATGGCGTAGAGGGCGAACCCGGCCACGGTCTTCATCCGGCTGAGCATCAGCGGGTGGACGGGCTGGATGTCACCGCTGGCCGAGCCGTAGAAGACCAGCCGCCCGAACTGGGCGGTCAGGGCAACGCTCTTGGGGAGGATGTCGCCGCCGACGGTCTCCAGGACCACGTCCACGCCACGGCCCTCGGTCGCGTCCCGGACCTGATCGTCCCAGTCGTCGTCGGTGTAGTTGACGGTGACGTCGGCACCGAGGTCCCGGACGAAGTCCAGCTTGGCCTGCGTACTGGCGGTGGCGATCACCTTGCCGGCGCCCATCGCCTTGGCGATCTGCACGGCGAGGTGGCCGACGCCCCCGGAGGCGGCGTCGATCAGGATGGACTCGCCGGGCTTGAGCTGACCGGACTCCTTGATGGCGTGGTACGCCGTCTGGGCCGGGCTGGGCAGCAGGGTGGCCTCGGCGGCGTCCATGGTGTCCGGGATGGTGATGGCCCAGGCCGCGTCGGCGGTCACGTAGTCGGCGTAGGCGCTGTGGTCGACGTCGACGACGACACGGTCCCCCACGCGGATGTTGGCGACGCCCTCGCCGAGCGCCTCGACGACGCCGGCGACATCGCCGCCGGGGGCGCCGGGCAGCGTGGCGTGGCCGCCGATCGGGATGCCCTGACGGCGCTGGACCTCGGCGAACGTGACGCCGACGGCCTGGGAGCGGATCAGCACTTCGCCCGGTCCGGGCTGCGGCTTCTCCGCCTCTTCGACACGCAGCACCGAGGGGGCGCCGTGCTCGTAGTGGCGGACGATTCGCATGGTGTTCTCCCAACTAGGAGGTGTTGTCGAGCTGCGGACCAGTCGTCGCGCGGCTCCGCCCAGGGATCCGGGTTGCATGGGGTGGCTGCCCGGCGGCAGGTACATCCGCCGTGCGTCTCCATTACATGCAGTACAGCATGCATTTGTCAAACCGCACATCAATGATGTGATGCATTGGGTGAGGCTGTCAGGGAATGAGCACGCCCCGGCCGAGCTGGGAGCGGGACTCCATCAGCTCGTGCGCGGCCGCGGCGTCTTGCAGCGGCATCTCGGCGTGGACGACGGGACGCACCTTGCCGGACGTCACCATGTCCAGCAGTTCCCGGGCGTGACGGCGCGGTCGTCGAAGACGTCGGCGACGTCGATGGCCGGCAGCTCGCCGCCCGCGGCGCCGTACACCACCGTCCGCCCGAACAGGGCGGCGCGGTTCACGGAAGTGTGTGTGGGAAGGGCCCCGTCGGTCGAGGGAGGTGCGGGGAGGTCCCTCGGTCCGGCTGGACCCGGCCCGTGATCAGACGGTGCCGAACCAGGTGGTGACGGCCGCGGTCAGTGACTCCCGCAGCTCCGCCTCCGGCATGTCCCGGTCGGCGGCCCAGGCGACGTAGCCGTCGGGGCGGACCAGCAGCCCGGCCAGGTGCGGCTCCTGGGCGCACTCCGCCCGGACGTGCTGCAGCCGGCCCGCCCAGGACACGCCGGCGGCCCACTTTTCGTACACCTGGCTGATCTGTGCGTCGCCGCTCAGGTCGAGCAGCACACCGGTGCCGCGCTTCAGGTACTTGGGCAGGGGGTGGACGCCGTCCTCGGTCCTCAGCTCCAGGTCCCGGGCGAAGTCGCCGAGCAGCCGGTGCTCCGGGCCGTCGATCGGGTAGCGGACGGTGACGCCGCTGAGCATCTCGGCGAGGTACCGGTTCACCTGCTCCTTGCGCATGAGGTCGGTGAAGAGCTCGCGCAGCGGGGTGACGTACGGGTCCGGGTTCATCAGCGCGATCTGCGCCCGGGTGTTGGCCAGCACCTTGCGGGCCGGCGCCTGGCGCTCGCGGTCGTAGCTGTCGAGCAGGCCTTCGGGGGCCCAGCCGTGCACCGCGGCGGCGAGCTTCCAGCCGAGGTTGAAGGCGTCCTGGAGGCCGAGGTTGACGCCCTGGCCGCCGACCGGGAAGTGGGTGTGGGCGGCGTCGCCCGCTATCAGCAGCCGGCCCTCGCGGTAGTGGTCGGCCTGGCACGCGGAATCGGTGAAGACGGACAGCCAGCGCGGCGCGTGCGCGCCGAGGTCGTCGCCCCAGATCTCGCGCAGGCTCGCGGTCAGCTCCTCCAGGGTGAGTTCCGCGCCGGGCTCGCGCTGCGCCGCGAAGTCGAACGTGGACACCCGGTGGTAGGTGTCGTCGAGCGGCACACAGAACAGCAGGCCGCGTTCGGTGCGCTCCATGCCCATGGGGGCGTTCTCGCGGTCGGCGAGGATCACGTCACCGAGCCGGGCGGTGACCCGTCCGCCGGTGCCGGGGAAGGCGATGCCCGCCTCGCGGCGGACCAGGCTGCGGCCGCCGTCACAGCCCACGGCGAAGCGGGCGCGCAGGGTGTAGGCGCCTTCGGGGCCGGTCACCTCGGCCTCGACGCCGTCGTCGTCCTGGCGTACGGCGGTGACCTCGTGACCCCGCCGGATCTCGGCGCCGAACTCGGCGGCGCGCTCCTCCAGCAGGCGTTCGGTCCTGGTCTGCTCGGAGAGCAGGGCGTAGCCGTGCGCGCTGTCGAGGGTGGAGAAGTCGACCCACTCGTCCAGGCCGGCGAAGTGGCCGTTGTTCCAGGAGCGAGCGCCCTCGCGGAACCGTTTGAGCAGGCCGCGCCGGTCGAGCGACTCCAGGGACCGGGCGTGCAGCCCGAAGGCCTTGGAGTGCGGGGTGCGCTCGGGCAGCCGTTCGAGCACGACCGCTCGGACGCGGGAGATGCGCAGCTCCGAGGCGAGCAGCATGCCGACCGGACCACCGCCGACGATCAGCACGTCGAAGTCGACGTCGGTGTCGTAGGTGGTCTCGAAGTCGCGGTCGGACGCTTGGGGCAGGGGGTGGGACACGGGAGCCTCCAGGAGAAATATGTGTTCACGCACAGGTATATGCTTAAAGTCATGCAGTGGATTGAGAGCATACAGATGCTCGTCTGCCCTAATCAACTCGCTTAGAATGCGGCCATGGACACTTCGACTCAGCCCTCGCCGCGGGCAGCGGATCTGCTCGACGCCGTCGGCCCCGCCTTCTCCCGACTGCGGCGCGCACAGGTGCTGAACGTCGAGAAGCAGGTGTCCCGCAAGGACTTCACCAGGACGCTGGTCCTCAACATCGTCCAGGACGGGCCCGACCATGAGGGCCAGGAGATCACCGTCGGTGTCGTGGGCGAGCGGCTCGCCGTCGACCCCTCCGTGGCCAGCCGGATGGTGTCCGACTGCATCAGTGCCGGCTACCTGATCCGTGCGGCCTCCCAACGCGACGGCCGCCGTACGATCCTCCAGCTCACGTCGGAGGGGCACGAGACGCTTGCCCGCTTCCGCCGCCACCAGCGCGCGGCCTTCGAACGCATCACCCAGGACTGGCCGGAGGAGGAGCGGCTGGAGTTCGCCCGGCTGCTCATCAAGTACGTGGACTCGGTGGGCGAGTTGCAGCAGGACTCCGGCTCCGCCTGACCATCCGCCCGGGTCGGCGCCGCCGTCCCGCGTGCGCCGAAGGCGCGCCCGCCCGCGGCAGGAAGGGGACGGGCGTCCGGGCGCCCCCCGCCCCGCCCCACGACGGACGCACCCTGGGCGTTGCGCGTCCCCCGGCCACAGGGGCGGACGCTCCGTGCACCTCTCACGCCCGGGCGAGCACCCCCCGGAGCACCGCTTCCAGCACCGCCGTCTCTTCGCGACCGGGGTCCGCGCCCGCCGACCGCCACGCGACGACACCGTCCGGCCGCACCAGTACCGCGCCGTCCGGGCGCAGACCGCCGTAACGCTCGGCGAAGGCGCCGTCCGGGTCGGCCAGCGTGCCCGCCCCGCCGTCCGTGCCCGGCACCACCCGGCGGGTCACGACTTTCAGGCCCAGCCCGGCGGAGGCGGACACCGCGGCCGAGATCCACTCCAGGCCCCGCTCCCCGGTCAGCAGGACGAAGTCCCGCCCGAACAGGTCGAGCGTGGAGAGCGGTTCGCCGCCCCGAGACAGCAGCACGTACGGCGCCCGGGTCCCCGGCTCCCCGCGCAGCGCCCGCGGATCGGAGGCGACGGGCAGACCGGCGCCGCCCGGCTCCGCGACGACCGCGGCGGAGCGGTACGCCTGGCCCGACGTCACCGTCACGGCGTCCGCCACGACGGCGCGCTGCTCGGGGGTGGCGGTGCCCGAGCGCACGGCGAGCTGGAGGGACCCCTGCTCGGCCGTGTAGGCCGCCACAGGCCGCCGCTCGGCGTCGTACGTGGCCACCAGGCCGGGACCCGCGACGCCGGCGACCACCAGGGCGAGCTTCCAGGCGAGGTTGTGGGCGTCGGCGATACCGGTGTTGGCTCCGTAGCCCCCGGTCGGTGGCACCACGTGTGCCGCGTCCCCCGCGAGCAGCACCCGCCCGTGCACGAAGCCCTCGGCCACCTGTTCCGCCATGTCCCAGGGGAAGCGCGAACGGATCGTCACCTCGGTCCCGGGCGCTCCCACGGCCGCCCTCACCAGCGCGGCACAGCGGTCGTCGGTGAAGTCCTCCAGGCTCTCGCCGTCCTCGGGCCGGTACCCGACGATCAGCGTGCCCCCGGTCAGGGCGTCGTCGTGCACGAGGATGCCGGTGACCTCGTCGTTCTTCACATGGACCACGCTGTAGCGGCGCTCGCCGAGGACCGGGCGCAAGTCCGCGCCGAACGCGATGCTCACATGCCGGGACAGCACCCCGCGCCCCTGCCTGGGCACCTTCAGCGCCTCCCGAACGGTGCTGCGCGGCCCGTCACAGGCCACCAGGTAGGAGCTGCGGAAGGTACGGGTACCGGCGTCGTCGGCGAGGACGGCGGTCACCCCGTCCGGGTCCTCCGCGAAGGACAACAGCTCGGTAGCGAAGCGGAGGTCGGCGCCCAGCTCCTCGGCCCGGGCCCGCAGCAGCGGCTCCAGCCGGTCCTGCGGCAGCAGCAGCAGCCGGGAGGGCGTGAGGTCGGCCAGGTGGTCGTCGCCCTCCAGTTCCTCCTTGCTGAACAGCATCTCCCCGGCCAGCGAGGTCACCCCGGCGCGCGTGCGGTGGGCGGCGAATCCCGCCGCCTCCCGGACGGCCGCGTCCTCCACGCCGGCCTGTCGAAGGAGCTCCCCGGTCCTGGGGTAGTAGCCGACGGCCCTCGGGTGGACGGAAGTGCCGGGGTGGCGCTCCACCAGGGTGCACCGGACTCCGTGCCGGGCGAGGAACAGGGCGGTGGACAGCCCGACGAGGCTGCCGCCCACGATGAGTACGGGTGCGCTGTCGGAAGGGTCGGAAGCGGTGGTCATCGCACAGTCCTTCTCTGGGGTTCGGGCCTCGGACATCGGCTGACGGAACGGACGTCGGTGCTGCTCACGGGGCCGGCAGCCCGGCCCGCCCAGGGCCAGGTAGTCCACGACCTCCCCAGTGCTCCGCGACTCTGCCGCGCTCGCCGGCCAGGGTGCCGGTCCAGGTGACGAAGACCGTCACCAGGTCCCCGGCGGCGACGATGCGGTCCACGGTGGTCACCAGGTGGGGAAACACGGCGATGTTGTCCGCGAAGAACGCCCTGAACGTGTCGGGCCCGTCCGGCACCCCGTCCGTCCGCATGTCGTGGTGCCGGTAGTCCTGGTTGTCGGCCACCAGGTGGCCGATGCCGGCGTGCAGCTCCGCGGCGTTCGCGGTAGAGCGTCTGGCACAGCCCGCGGACCAACTCGGCGTGGTGCGCGCGCTGCCCGGCGGGGATCACGGTGGGCATGGGGTCCTCTCGGCTCGGGAACGGGGGAGCATCGGGGGAGGGCGACCGCTCAGGCCCTGAGCGCGTACGTCGACCAGTGGGAGTCGGCCTCGAAGCCAAGCTTGCGGTTGAGCGCGACCACGGCCGTGTTCGCGGTGTCGTTGAAGACCTGGAACAGCGCCAGACGGCTGTTCTCCCGGACGGCGCCCAGCACCAGTTCGGCCTTCAGCCAGGTGGCCAGGCCGCGCCGCCGGTGCCGCGGCAGCACCAGCGTCTCGCCGACGTCCGCCATCGGACCGCCGCGCACGAACGCGGTGGCGTACGCGACGATCGCGGTGCCCCGCTCGGGCAGCGCCGCCACCACATGGGGCCGGTGCCCCGCCCGTTCCGCCTCCGCTTCCCGCGCCCGTACGTCGTCGGCGGAGGGACGCCGCACCCGGGCCTGGCCGTTGACCCGTTCCTCCAGCGCGCTCCAGGCCCGCGCGTAGGACTCCACCAGGTCGTCGGGGCAGGGCCCCTGCCACGCCACCAGCCGGTACCCGGGCACCGGCCGGGCCGCCGTGGCCCGCAGCACCGCCCGGGCGGGGCCTCCCGCGCGCAGCCGCTGGCGCACGCTCTCGCCGACGAGTTCCGCGCCGAGCTCCGCCGCGAAGCGCTGACCGGCCACTGCCCTCGGAGCGTCGGCCAGCAGCAGGTCCCGTCCCCGCTCCCGCAACGCCGCCAGCCCCGCGGCCGCCAGGGCCCGCCCGGCACCAAGCCGCCGGAAGCCGGGGAACACCCACAGTGAGCCGTGCCCCGGCCCGCCCGGATCCCCCAGGTCGAGCCCGAGCTTCAGTACCCCGGCCGGGGTGCCGCCGTCGTACGCGGCGAGCACGATCCGCTCGGTTCCGTGCCGCCGCTGGAACAGCCGCGCCAGCAGGGCCTCCGTGACCGGCGGATCACCGGGCAGCTCCAGGCTCATGGTCTCCCGGAACCCGGGAAGCAACGCCGCGAGGGTCGCCGGCTCATCGCCGTCGAGGCTACGAATGTCCATGCCTCATACGGTGGCCCGGACGTCTCGAAGCACCGTCGAGGACAACTCGACACCCGGTACCGGCACGGCAAAAGGGATGGGCCCCGTCGCCTCCCCGACTGAGCGGAGAACGAAGGGGCCCGGTGACGCGCGGTGGGCGAGGTTGCCCGGGCGGACGCCGGCCGTCAGGCGCCGCCCGTCACGCGGAGTGTCTCGCCGTTGGTGTTGCCGTTGGCGGCCGAGCCGAGGAAGACGACGGCCCGGGCCACGTCCTCGGGCGCGGACATCCGGCCCGACGGCAGCGTCCTGCCCTTCTCCTCCAGGAAGCCCGGGGGCATGTGCGCCCGCACGGTCTCGGTGCTGGTCTGCCCCGGCACCACCATGTTGACCAGGATCCCCTCGGGGCCCAGCTCCCAGGCCAGGCTGCGCATCAGCCCGAAGAACGCGGACTTGCCCGCGCCATACGCCCCCGTCCCGGCCTTGCCGGTGTCCGCGAGGCCCGCGCCGATCAGCACGACCCGGCCCCACGGCCGCCCGCGCATCCACGGCAGCACCGCCTGCAGCGTGTGGAACACGGCGTCGACGGACGTGCGCAGCACCTCCTGCCACTGCTTCGCCGGCACGTCCTCGAAGCGGGGCACCGGCTGCCCGGGCCGCGGGATCGCCTCGCTCCAGACCACCGCGTTGGCCACCAGCACATCGATGCCGCCCCACTCCTCGGCGACCCGCCCCACCGCGTCCCGTACGCACCGCTCGTCCGCGAGGTCGTAACGCACCACCAGCGGTGTCCCGCCCGCCTCGCTCACCAGGCGTGCCGTTTCCCTGGCCCCGTCCTCGTTGCTGTGGTACGTGATCGCGACCCGCGCGCCCTCCTCCCCGTACGCCGCGGCCGTGGCCCGGCCGATGCCCGAGGAGGCGCCGGTGACCAGCACGACCTTGTTGCGCAGATCCGTCCTCATGACTCCACCTCGGTCGTCGTCGGGGCACGGTGGCCGATGCTCTGCTCGTGCCGGAAGAAGCCCTCCGGGTCGTAGGCCCGCTTCACGGCGCGCAGCCGGAGCCGGTTGGCGCCGAAGTACTCCGTCTCCCAGTCACCGGCCACGCGTGAGCTGGGGAAGTTGATGTACGAGCCGCAGGCGAGCGGCTCCAGCGCCGTCGCCGCGCGGTCCGCCAGCGCGGTCAGCCGCGCCGGAGCCGCCGGGTCCGCCGCCACCTGACGGCAGGCGAACTGGTAGCCGATCAGGAACCGTGCGTCGCGGTGGGCGTAGGCGGTCGCGGTGCCCGGCACGCGGCCCGCCGCGCCACCCAGCGCGATGCACAGCAGGTAGCGCTCCTGGCCCGACGCGTCGAGCCCGGGGTCCCAGGCGTCGAGCAGGGCCGCGGATTCCGCCCGGGTCGCGGCCCGGGCGGTCAGCCGGTAGCTCTGCCGGGTGTACGGGTGCCGGTGCCCCTCCGCCCCGGGTCCGGTCCCGCTACGACGGCACTGGGCCACCGTCTTCGAGCCGCACAGCGCCTCGTGCATCACCTCCGCGTAGCCGCCCCGCGCGCCGACGGTCCGGCTCAGCGGCTTGCTCCCGGCCCGTTCCGCCAGCTCGTCCAGCCCGGCGTGCACCACCTCGTCCGGGCCCAGGTGCACACCCCAGACCCTGACCACGGGTCGCCCGCCCGGCCCGAACATGCCCGGCAGCACCACCAGCGAGGTGCCGAGCTCGTCCGGGCCGTCGACGGCCCACTCCTGCCAGGCCGTCAGCACCTCCACGGCGTCGTCGTACGCCCACAGCGTCTCGAAACCGGTCAGCACCGGGGCGTCGATCGGCCGCACCTCGAACTCCGTGACGACGCCGAAGGTGCCCCCGCCGCCACCGCGCAACGCCCAGTACAGATCGGGCTCCTCGGTGGGCGAGCAGCGCACGGTCCGGCCGTCGGCGAGCACGACGCGGGCCGCGGTGATCCGGTCGCTGCCCAGTCCGAACCTCCGCGTCTGCCAGCCGATCCCGCCGCCGGTCAGGAATCCGCCCGCGGAGACCGTGGGAAAGGTCCCGGTGACGATCTGCCGCCCCTGGGACCGCAGGGCGTCCAGCGCGTCCAGCGACTGCACTCCCGCCCCGAGCCGCACCATGGGCCCCTCGGCCACGGCGTGGTTCATCCGGGACAGGTCGACGATCAGACCCGCACCGGTCGACCAGCCGTTGAAGCTGTGGCCGCCGCCCCGGACGTGCGCACGCACGTCGTGTTCCCGGGCGTGGCGCACGCACGACGCGACATCCCGCTCGGAGGCGCAGTACGCGACGGCGTACGGCTCGGCCGTGTCGTACTCGGTGTTCTGGAGCTGTCTGGCCAGGGCGAAGCCCGCCTCGTGAGGCAGAACCAGGTCGCCGTGGAGCCGGTCCCGCAGCGCCGCCGCACGCATCAGTCGTCGACGCCGAACTTGCCGGCGGTCACCTTGGAACCCGCGTGCCCGCGCAGCTTGGTGCCCTGCGGGTCGAAGAACTCGGCGCCGCCGGTGCCCTGCCACTCGGTGTCCGAGACGAACTCGCCCGACACCCGCACGTGCGCCTCGCCCACGTGCTTGCCCTCGGGGTCGGCGGCCAGGATGTGGAAGCCGTACTCGAAGGTGTCCGGGCCCGTGGCACGCCACGAGCCCAGGCCGATGTTCTTCGTGTTGAGCTGGGTGGAGACGACCAGGCCGTCCGCCGAGAAGGAGACGAGCCCGGGGACCGCCTTCCCGTCGTCGTCCAGCTGCGTGGTCCATGTGCCGATCAGCCGTGCGTCGCTCATCAACGATCTCCTTGTTCCTCTGGGGATTCGAGCGCGGTGGAACGTCCCGGCCAGGCTTCCGGCACCCTCTCGATACCGGCTCGAGGCGCCCTGTAGGAGGGCGGGGCCTGACGCGGGGGGCGGCACAGCGGACCGAACTCCGGATGCCAGAGCCCGGCCACGTGGGTGGAACCGAGGGCCACCAGACCCCGGTAGGACGGCAGCAGGAGGTAGCGCACCAGCCCTCGCCACACGGCGCCCCAGGCGGTGCGGCGGGGCGGGACGGCGATCTTGTCGGGGTGTCCCTCGGGCAGGAACTCCGGGTTGAACGGACGCGGGGACATGGCACTCCCTGGGAAGTGGACGCGCGAAGTCGTCAGGCGGCGCGAACGGCCATCTCGACGCCGCCGTCGAAGGGAAGGGGCAGCGACACGTAGCCGCTGCCGGAGAACCGGAGGTGGGCGAGGAACTCCGCGGACCGCGCCGGCACGTCCCGCACTCCGTGGGCCACCACCACGGCACCCGGCAGCATCCTGGGCTCCACCAGCTTCAGCAGCGTGAGGAAGGACTCCGGCGGACCGCCCAGCGACAGCAGGTC
Organism: Streptomyces sp. NPDC044921; assembly: GCF_056432865.1. NCBI lineage: Bacteria > Bacillati > Actinomycetota > Actinomycetes > Kitasatosporales > Streptomycetaceae > Streptomyces > Streptomyces sp. NPDC044921. The sequence goes on along the minus strand of NZ_JBWKIF010000005.1, from coordinate 341,031 downwards.
CACCGGCCCGGACACGGCCGCCAGCAGCCGCTCGGGGCTCCCCGACCGCACCTGGGCGTACGGTCCGAGTCCGGCCTTCTCGACCGCGGCGGCGACGGCCTCGGCGCGTACGCCCTCCGACTCCCAGCAGATGACCCGGCCCCGTCCGTTCTCGCTCATGGCCGCCGCGAGGTCGGTGGCGCACGACTCGTCGGGACAGCCGACCTGCAGCACGTTGAGCGGCCCGGCGGCCAGCACCAGTTGCCGCAGCAGGGTCCCGGTCGCGGTCGCGCAGGAAGGCTCGGCGGAACAACCGGCCGGATTCCCGGCGGAAGAAACGGCATTGGGCATGCGGAACTCCCCGTCACGAGTGTCGAGACTTCGACGTCTCTCGGCCGAGAGTTACAGATGCCCGCCGCCGCGGGCGACGGCCCTGGATGCCTTCCCGAGCGGGATTCCAGCGGCGCCCCAGTTCCGCCGCGCGCAGGTCAGGGGCCGGTCACCTCCCGCAGCAGCCCGGTGAACGACTCCGCCCACCCCTCCACCGTCTCCGCCGTGAACAGGTCCGTCGAGTACTCGAACGTGACCGTGATGCGGTCTCCCTCCGGGGTGATCACGGCGTAGAGCTCGTTGCGGGCCACGCCCTGGACGGGGAGGGCGCGGAGGGTCGTGCGCACGTCCCGGAGGTCCAGGGCCGGTGGGTCCGTCGTGATCACCGTGAACAGCACCGTCGGGAACAGGGCCTCCGCCATCTCCGGTGCGACCAGGGACACCACGTCCGTCAGCGGGAGGTCCTGGTGGTCCAGGGCCTGGAAGAGGGTCGTGCCCAGCTGGGCGGTCAGGGCGGCGAAGGAGCCGGCCTCGGACAGGCGGGCCCGGAGCAGGACCGCGTCGCCCACGATGCCGACGGTTTCCGCGCGGTCCCGGGGGAGGCGGTTGGCGCTGGACGCCGCCAGGACGATGTCGTCCCGGCGGCCGCACAGGGCGCCGAGCCAGGTCGAGAACGCCGCCGCCAGGACCGTGTAGGGCGTGGTGCCCAGGCGGGTCGCCGTGGCGGTGAGCCGGGCCGGGGTGCCGTCGTCGATCGTCCAGGTGTGCAGGGCGCCCCGGCCGGACAGCGTGCCGGGGTGGGGGCGGTCGTAGGGGAGGGCCGGGCGCAACGGGACGCCGGTGAGTTCCTCGCGCCAGAAGTGCTCCAGGGCCTTCCTGCGGTCGTCCGGCAAGGCGTGTTCCGCACGTGCGAAGTCCGTGAACTGGGAGACCGGCTCGGGAAGTTGCGGAGTGCCGCCGGTCCGGTGCGCACGGTAGAGCTCGCCCAGGTCGCGCCGGATCAGCCCCAGGGACCAGCCGTCGCACACCGCGTGGTGGAAGACCGTCAGCAGGATCCAGTGGTCGTCGGCCACCCGGGCCAGGCGGAAGCGGAACAGCGGGGGCCGGTCCAGGGTGAAGGGCGCGCCGACGTGTTCGGCGCACCAGTCGTCGGCCGCCCGGTCCGGGGGCGCGGCGGCCGTACGGAGGTCGGTGACCGGGAGGTCCACCGGGACCTCGGCGAGGATCTCGACCTCGTGGCCGCCGTCCGGCCGGCGCAGCGGCCTGGCGCGCAGGGCGTGGTGGCGTGTCACCACGTCCCGGAGCGACCGGTGCAGCGACTCGGGGTCCAACTCGCCGCGGAGGTCAGCGCGATGGGCGATGTTGTAGACGCTCGGATCGGTGAGCGCGTGGTGGCGGCGCCACAGGCGGCGCAGGGTGGACGGCATGGGCACCGTGTCCACGACCCGGGCACGGGCGGCGATGCCGCGGATCGTCGGGTCCAGGAAGAAGTCCGCCATCGTCAGGTCGACGCCGGCCGCCTCCCGCATCCGGTTCAGCAGGCGGATCGCGCTCAGCGAGTGGCCGCCGAGTGCGAAGAACGGTGTCGTGACCGGGAGCGGGCGGGTGTCCAGCTCCTCGCACCACAGGTCGTGCAGCGTCCGCTCCAGGTCCGTGGCCGGCTCCGACTCCGACGCCGACTCCGACGCCGACTCCGAGGGATCGTCCGTCTCGTGCCCGGGTTCCGGCAGGGCGGCGCGGTCCAGCTTGCCGGCGGTGTTCACCGGCAGGCGGTCCAGGGTCACCCATCGGCGGGGGACCAGGGGGTCGGGGAGCCGGGCCGCGAGCGCCGTGCGCACCCGGTGCCCGGACGTCCCCTCGTCCAGGACCACGTACGCCACCAGCTCGGTGTCGCCGTGACGGTCGCGCCGCGCCAGCACCGCCGCCTCGCGGACGGCGGGCAGTGCCGTCAGCGCCGCCTGCACCTCGCCCGGTTCGACCCGGTGGCCGCGGACCTTGACCTGGTCGTCCGCCCGGCCCCGGTACTCCAGGGTGCCGTCGGTGCGCCAGCGGCCCAGGTCGCCCGTGCGGTAGCGCAGCCCGTCCGCGCCGTCGGGGAGGAACGCGGCCGCGGTCTCGGCGGGGCGGCCGTGGTAGCCGTGCGCCACCGGCACACCGCCGACGTGGATCTCGCCGACCGCTCCGGCCGGCACCGGCCGGCCCGCGCCGTCCAGGAGCGCGACCCGCGCCCCCGGCACCGGTGTGCCGATCGGGGGCCGGTCCCCGCCCGCCGGATCCACGCGGTGCGACGTGACGATGATCGAGGTCTCCGTCGGTCCGTACTGGTTGTACAGCGCGCACCCCGGGTGCCCGGCGAGGAAGCGGCGGAAGGCCGGTGTGAGGTGCAGGGCCTCGCCCGCCGAGAACAGCTCGCGCAGCGAGGGCAGTCGGGGGGCCGTCTCCATCAGGTACTTCAGGGGCGTGCAGGGCATGAACAGGCGCTGCACCCCGTGGCGTTGGACCGTCCGCGCCACCGCCGCCGGGTCGTGCCGTACGGCGTCGTCGACGAGGACGAGGGCCGCCCCCGAGGCGAGCGTCGTGAAGATCTCCTGCACGCTCACGTCGAACGCCGGTGACGTCCACTGGAGGGTGCGCAGCGCGGGGTGGCGGTCCAGGTGGCCGCGCACCAGGTTGGCGGGGCCCCGGTGCGGTACGACCACGCCCTTCGGCCGGCCGGTCGAGCCCGAGGTGTGGATGCAGTACGCCGGATCCTCCGGACCCGGGCCGTCCGCGAGCGGGCCCGGCGCGAGGGTGTCGTCCGCCGACTCCGCCAGCACGACGGGCAGTCCGGGGTCGGCGAGCACGGAGGCCGTGGCCTCGCAGGCGAGGAGGAGGACCGGTGCCGTGTCGGCGAGGAGCAGCGCCAGGCGCGGCACGGGCAGGGACGGGTCCAGCGGGACGTACGCCGCGCCCGTCTTGAGGACCGCCAGCAGGGCCGTGATCAGCTGCGGGCCGCGCGGCAGCAGGACCGCCACGCGCTGTCCGCGCTCCGCCCCGAGGCCGCGGAGCAGGCGGGCCAGGCGGTTGGCCGCCGCGTCCAGCTCCGCGTAGGTGACCCGGGTCCCGTCGCCGAGGAGCGCCTCGGCGTCCGGTGTGCGGCGCACCTGCTGCTCGAACAGGGCGTTGAGGGTGTCCGGGGGCGCGGCCTCCGCGCTGCGCTCCAGGTCCGCCAGCAGCGCGCGGTCGGCCGGTGTGAGGGAGGTCAGCGCCCCCAGCGGCGCGTCCGGCGTGTCCAGCGCCCGGCGCAGCACCTGCTCGACGTAGTCCACGAAGCGGCGCACCGTGGCCTCGTCGAAGAGGGCGGTGTCGTACTCGACCATGAAGCGGACCCCGCCCGCGTGGCGGGTCAGGTAGACGCTGAGGTCGAACGGGGCGCGCTCGCTCGGGACGTCGAGCAGGGTGCAGCCGAGGTGCGGCGGGTCGAACTCCGCCCCGCCCTCGTTCTCGTACTCCACCATCACCTGGAACAGCGGGTTGCGGCCCGGGTCGCGGCGCGGGTTGAGCGCGCCGACCAGCTCGTCGAAGGGGACGCCGCTGTGCTCGTACGCCGCGGTGCTGCTCTCGCGGACCCGGCGCAGCAGGGCCGGGAAGTCCGGGTCGCCGGTGAGGTCCAGGCGCAGCGGGACCGTGTCGAGGAAGAGACCGACATGGTCCTCGGCGCCCGGCGGGCGGGAGGCGACAGCCGTGCCGATCACCACGTCCCGCTGTCCCGCGAACCGGCCGAGAACCGCGCCGATGGCGCCGGTCAGCGCCATGAAGAGGGTGGCCCGGTGCCCGGCGGCCAGCTTCTGCAGACCGTCGGCCAGCGCGGCGTCCAGGGCGTGGGTGAGGCTCGCGCCCGCTCCCGAGCGGACCGGCGGGCGGGGGCGGTCGGTGGGGAGGGCCAGTTCGGGTGCGTCGGCGAGGTGGTGCCGCCAGAAGCCGGGCGACGCCGGGTCCGGCCGGGTGGCCGCCGGCAGGCCGGGCAGCGGCCCCGGTACGGGGCCGGCGCCCCGCCGGGCGCGGTAGTACGCGGCGAGGTCGCGCACCAGCACGGCCGTGGAGGAGGAGTCGAAGACGATGTGGTGGGCCAGCAGGAACAACAGGTGACGGTCCGGGGACAGGCGCAGCAGCCGGGCCGCGACCAGCGGACCCGTGGAGAGGCCGAGCCCGTGGTCCGCCGCGAGCGCCGACCGCAGGGCCTCCTGCTCCGTCGCGCCCGTGTGGTCCTCCAGGGGGCAGTCGAGCGGCATGCGCTCGCGTATCTCCTGGTAGGGAACACCGTCCGTGTCGCCGAAGACCGTGCGCAGCGCCGGATGCCGCTCCGCGACCCGCTCCAGTGCCCAGCGCAGGGCCGCGACGTCCAGGGGACCGTCGAGCAGGACCGCCTTGGGCTCGTGGTACATGGCGGTACCCGGGTGCAGTTGCTCCAGGAACCAGATGCGGCGCTGGGCGGGGGTCAGGGGCGCCCGGCGGGGTGCCGGGGGCGCCAGGGGTGCCGGGCGTACCGCGGGTACCGGCGGTGCCGGGGGTGCCGCGGGCCCCCCGTCGGAAGCCGCCCGGCGGACCCGGTCCAGGAGCGGCAACGCGGCCAGCACCTTCTCCTTCGGTACGCCGAAGTCCACGAAACAGGCGATCTCGTCCGCCCCGGCGGCCAGCAGACGCCGTACGGTCCCGGCGGCGGTGTGCGCGTCGCCGATCAGGGCGCGGGACGCGCAGTAGCGCTCGTACGCGCGGCCCAGCAGGAACTCGACGTCTTCCTCCGGGGTGTTCTCCAGGTCCACCTGGAAGCCCAGACTGTTGGTGACCTGGTCGAAGAGCGAGAGCGAGGACCGCAGGTACGACAGGAACGGCCGGTACGCCTCCGCCCGCGCCCGCTCCGCGTCGTCCTCCAGGTAGGTGTGCACCAGCACCACCACCCGCCCGGCCGCCGGGTCGAGACCGTGCTCGGCGCGGCTGCGCCGGTACAGCGCGATGTTCTCGGCCAGTTGCTCCACCGTCTGCGTCATCAGGTTGGTGACCACGCCGAGGTCCTCGGCGGCCGCCCGGCGGTAGCTGTCCGGGTTCCCCACGACGGCCACGTACATCGGCGGGCGTTCCTGCACCGGGCGCGGGTGCAGGGAGATCTCCACGGGCGTGCCGTCGCCCGCCGTCGTGCGCACCGGCCGCCCCGACCACAGCTCCCGGACGGTCGCCAGGTGCTCGTACATCACCTCGCGGTGCCGGCCGAAGTGCTGCGGGGCGAGCGCGAAGTCGGTGGCGTGCCAGCCGCTGGCGAAGCACAGGCCCGTCCGGCCGCCGGAGATGTTGTCGACGACCGACCACTCCTCGGCGACCCGGGCCGGATGGTGCAGCGGCAGCACCACGGAACCGGCGTGCAGCCGGATCCGGCTGGTCCGGGCGGCCAGGGCCGCGGCCAGGACCGAGGGGTTGGGGAACAGCGCGCCGAAGGAGTTGAAGTGCCGCTCGGGGAACCACAGGGCGTGGAAGCCGTGCCGGTCCGCGAAGTCGGCCGCGGCCATGATCAGGCCGTACTTGTCGTGGTCGGTGTCCTGGGGGTAGTCGCCGAAGAAGTAGAGGCTGAAGTCGGTGGTTCCGGTGGCTGCCGACTCCGGGAGGGGAGCGCTGGGGACGGAAGCCGGGGTGGTGGGGGTGGGTTGGGGCAGCGCCGTAGTGGGTGTGGGTGTGGGTGTGGGTGTGGAGGTGGCCGTGGATGTGGGCGCGGTCGCTGGCGCGGTCGCGTTCTTCGCGAGGACGTCGAGCTGGCGGGAGATCATCTCGCCCACTTGGTCGACGAGTTTCTCCGTCAGTTGCAGTTGCCGGGTGAAGAGGGCGGCCAGGCCGTCCGGTGACTCCACCGGCTCGCTGACGGCCGGCTCGCGTACGGCCGTGTCGCGTACGGCCCGTTCCTCGATCGCCGCCGTTTCCGCCGCGCGGCCCGTCGGACGCCCGGCACCGCGCAGCTCCCCGACCCGTGCCGCCAGCCTCTCAGGCGTGTCGGCCGTGTCGAACACCTCCCGGACGGGGACCCGGACGCCGTACCGCTGCTCCAGTTCCGTCGTCATGCTCATCAGGGACAGCGAGTCGGCGCCCAGTTCGAAGAACGAGCTGCCCGGTGCCACGTCGGCGACCGGACGGCCGAGCTTCTCCGCCGCCAACTGGCGGATGGAGTCGAGGACTTCGCTGTCCGGTGCGACGGGAACGACCGGCGCGACGGGTACGGCCCGCTCGGGAGCCGTCGCCGGTACGGCGCCGCCGTACGGCACCGGCCTGCGCCGCAGCGGATGCCCGGGCAGCGGCACCCGGCCCCTGTCCTCCGTGAGCGTCCGCCAGTCCAGGTCGGCGCCCCGGGCGTACAGCGATCCGAGGGCCGTCAGGAAGCCGTGTGCCTGCTCGGCGGCCGTGTCCCCGGCGCCCTGCCCGCTCAGCCACCGGCTGTCGGGTACGCAGTGCCGGCCGAGGCCGGTGAGGGTGCGCCCGGCGCCGAGTTCCACGAAGTCACGGCAGCCCTGCGCGACGGCCGCGGCCATGGCGAGGTCGAAGCGGACCGGCCGGCGGGCCTGACGGCACAGGTACTCCGCGTCGACGGTCCAGCCCGCGGCGCGCACCTCCCCGTCGGCCGTGGTCACCAGCGGGGTGTCCAGCGCGCGGTACGTCACCCCTTCCGCGAGGTCCCGGAACGCGCCGAGCGCGCCCTCGATCTCCGCGGAGTGGAACGCCCGTTCGACCGGCAGCGCACGCCAGCGCAGCCCCTCCTGGTCGAACAGCCGTGCCGCCTCCTTCAGGGCCTGTTGCGGCCCCGCGAGGACATGGGCGTACGGGCCGTTGACCGCGGCGAGTTCCGCACCGGAGGCAGCGGCGACCCGGTGTGCGGTGGCGCCGTCGGAGCGGACGGCGAGCATGCCCCCGGCCGGACATCGGTCCCGCATCAGGCGTCCGCGCCAGGCGGTGAGCCGCAGTCCGTCCTCCAGGGACAGGGCACCGGCCGCGTACAGGGCGGCGTACTCGCCGACGCTGTGCCCGAACAGCAGCGCGGGCCGGATCCCGGCCGCGCGCCAGGCGTCGGTCAGTGCCGCGTGCTGGGCGAAGAGGGCGGCTTGGGCGGTCCCGGTGGGCCAGATCTCGTCCCGCGCGCCGGAGTCGTCCGGGCCGGGGGCGGTGAGCAGCGCCGTGAGCAGGCCGCCGCCGAACTCCCGGGCGTGGAGCTCCTCGCAGCGGTCGAGCGTGGCCCGTGCCGCCGGGTGCGCGGCGTACAGGCCCCGCGCCATGCCGGGGCGGGCGCTGCCCTGGCCGGTGAAGGCGAAGGCGACCGGGCCGAGCGGGTCCGGCGCGGTGTGCCGGAGTTCCGCCAGCGCGCGGGCGAGGTCACCGGCCGTGCGGCCGGTCACGGCGGTCCGTGCCGCGCGGTGCGGGCGGCCGAGGGCCAGGGTGGCGGCCACGTCGGTGACCGGCAGGTCCGGGCGGGCCAGGAGCCGGTCGCGCAGCGCGGCCGTGTACGCGTCCAGGGACTCCTCGTCACGGGCCGACACCGGGACCAGGACGGGCAGTTCGGGGGTGGGGCGGGGCCGTGCGGAAGGGGCCTCCTCCAGGACGACGTGGGCGTTGGTGCCGCCGACGCCCAGCGCGCTGACCCCGGCCCGGCGGGGCACGCCGTCGGGCACCTGCCACGGCTCCAGCTCCGTGGCGAGCCGGAACCGGCCGTCACGCAGCGGCAGTTCGGGATTGGGACGGGTCAGGTGCGGGGTGGGCACCAGCGTGCGGTGGCGCAGCATGAGGACCGTCTTGATGAGCCCGGCCATGCCCGCGCAGCTGTCGAGGTGTCCGATGTTCGGCTTGACGGAACCGATGGTGCAGGAGCCCGGCGGGACGTCACCGCCCGGGACGAGCGCACGGGCCAGTGCCGTGAGCTCCACCGGGTCGCCGAGCCGGGTCCCGGTGCCGTGCGCCTCCACGTAGGAGATCGTCTCCGGCGGCACGTCCGCCCTGCGCAGGGCCTGGCGCACCACCTCGGCCTGTCCCTCGACACCGGGGGCGGTGAAGCCGACCTTCGCGGCGCCGTCGTTGTTGACGGCCGAGCCCAGGATCACCGCGTGCACGGTGTCTCCGTCGGCCAGCGCCCGGTCCAGGCGCTTGAGCAGCACGGCGGCCACGCCGTTGCCGCCGACGGTGCCGTCGGCCTCCGCGTCGAAGGCCCGGCAGCGGCCGGTGGGGGACAGGATGGAACCGGGGTGGCTGTGGTAGCCGGTCTCCTGGGGCAGGTGCACGGCCGCCGCACCGGCCAGCGCCAGGTCCGTCTCGCCGGTGAGCAGCGCCTGGACCGCCAGGTGCACGGCGACCAGCGACGTGGAACAGGCCGTCTGCACGCCGATGGCCGGGCCCGTGAGGCCGAGCCGGTAGGCGACGCGCGTGGCGAGGAAGTCCGGCTCCTGCCCGATGGCCGACTGCATGCCCGCAGCCGGGTCCGCCGGGTCGTACGGCGCGCCGGCCGCGGGCCCCTGCTGGTGGTCGTAGAGGTTCATGCCGGACCCGGCGAACACGCCCACCCGCACGCCCGGGGCGGTCGCCGCGTGGCCGCCCTCCTCCAGGGCCTGGTGGCAGCACTCCAGGAACAGGCGGTGCGCGGGGTGCGTGAGCCCGGCCTCCCGGGGGCTCAGCCCGAAGAAGTCCGCGTCGAACTCCTCGACGCCGTCGAGCACTCCGGAGACGGGCACGTGGCCGGGGGCGTGGCGCTGCTCCGGGGTGAGGCCGGCCGCGGCGAGCTCCGGCTCGCCGAACACCCGCACGCTGTCCACGCCGTCGCGCAGATTCGCCCAGAACTCCTCCGCCGTACGGGCACCGGGGAAGCGCAAGGCCAGCCCGATGACGGCCACGCGGCGGTCGGGGCGGCCGTCGTCGCGTGCCGTGGCGGGTGCGGGTGCCGGTGCGGGAGCCGAAGCCGGTTCCGCGGACGGCCCGTTCGCGAGGTGGGCCGCGAGGGCCGTGACCGTCGGGTGCTCGAAGAACGCGGTCTGCGGGACGGGCCGGGCGAGACGTTCCGCCAGCCGGTTCCGCAGCCGTACCAACAGCACGGAGGTCAGGCCGAGTTCGTAGAACGGCACGTCCGCCGCGGCCGGACGGCCGAGGACGGCGGCCAGCTCCTGGGCCACGACCCCGCTCACCTCCACGGCCGCCTGGGACACCACGGCCGCCTGGGACACCGCGGCCGCCTGGGACACCGCGGCCGCCCGGGGGAGGGCGGCGGTGTCAGGGCCCGGGCCGCCGTCCCTGCCCGAATGCTCCTGAAGCTCGCCGTCCCCGCCCGGGACAGCGTCCTCACCCGAGGCACGGTCCCCGCCCGGGGCACCATCCCCGCCCGAGGCACCGCCCCCGCCCGGCGCGCCCAGCCGCTTCGGCAGCTCCGCGCGGCGCACCTTGCCCGCCGGCGTCCGCGGGAACTCCCCCTCCGGCACGGGCAGGACATGAGCGGCGGTGAGCCGGAGGCGGGTGAACAGCGCCGCCCGCACCTCCGCCGCGATCCGGGTGTCCTCGGCCGCCCCGCGGCTGACGAAGAACACCGCCAGCTCCTCCGTGCCCCGCTCGGCGGACGGGATCCCGCACGCGGCGACCTCGCCCTGCCGGACCCCGTCGACGGCGGTGGCGGCCTCCTCCACCTCGTGGCAGTAGACGTTGAGCCCGTTGAGGACGATGACGTCCTTGCGCCGCCCCGTGACGACGAGCTGGCCGCCGTCGAGGAAGGCCAGATCGCCGGTGTCCAGCCAGTCCCGGCCGTTCGGGTAGGCGGCGGCGTCCGCGTCGGGGTTGCGGACGTAGCCGGGGGTGAGCCGGGTCGGGGAGTGCACCTGGAGCCGGCCGATCCGGCCCGCCGGGGTGAGGTCGCCGTGGTCGTCGACGACACGCAGCGAGACGCCGTGGGCGGGCGGGCCGCAGGCGACGAAGGTGACGCAGTCCGCGTCGGGCACGTCCGCCCCGGCCCGCACCAGGTCGCCGCCCAGGCTGCTCTTGAGCAGGCGGTGCACGGTGCCCGGCCGGTCCAGCCGGCCGTAGGTGACGGCCGTGACCGTCTCGGCCATGCCCCACACCGGGGCGATGTGCTCCTCGCGCACCCCGTACGGGGCCGTCGCGTCGAGGAAGCGGCGCAGCACCGGCAGCACGACCCGTTCGCCCCCGCACAGCAGGGACTTCAGACCGCCCAGGTCCCATGGGCGGCCGGGCCGTTCGGCCAGCGCGTCCGCGACGAGCCGGTAGGCGAACGTCGGTGCCCAGCTGTGCCGCGCCCGGTGCTCGTGGAGCAGGTCGAGCCAGCGCAGCGGGTCGGCCAGCACGTGCTCGGTGGGGGCGTGGACGTTCGTGGCGCCGGTGAAGACGGCCAGCAGGTGGTAGAGGAGGAAGGCGCCGCTGTGGTCGACGGGCAGCCAGTTCACCATCGTGTCGTCCGGGCGGACGTCGAGGATCCGCCGGCTGCTCGCCGCGAAGTCCGCGAGCCCGGCGTGCGTCAGGCGGGCCGCCTTCGGGACCCCGGTGCTGCCGGAGGACAGCATCAGCAGGGCCGTGCCGGAGGGGTCGGGCTCGACGTGGTCCGGGGCGGGCGGCGCGGCGAGGCACTCCCGGGCCAGGGCGATCCGCGAGGCGTGCGCGAGGGCCGCGGCGCCCGGCGCGTCGGTCAGCACCAGCGGCCCGTCGAGTAACGCGCGTGCCTGTTCCAGTCGTTCGCGGGCCGGGGAGCCCGGCGCGGGATGCTCGGCGATCGCCACCGGGAGCGCTCCGCCCAGCACGCACCCCCAGAAAGCGGGGAAGAACTCGTCCAGCGGCAGCCCGCACAGCACCACCGGGTCACCGCGCCGCACCCCGTGGGCGCGCAGCCCGCCGAGCATCCGGCGTGCGGCGTCCAGCAGTTCGGGATACGGCCGGGAGCCGGTCGTGCCGTCGGCCGCGACCGTGACGACGGCACCGCCGCGCGCCGGCTCGGCTGCGCCCAGCAGCGCCCGGACCGCGTCGCGCGGCTCGTCCTCGGCCCGCTCCGGCTCAGGACCCCGGCAGACGGCCTGCCCCCGTAGACGTTCCATGCGTGTCCTCTCCCTCTCCTGCGCTGGTGGACGAACGGTCCGTGCCCTCGCGTGCGTGGTGGGCCCGTACGGTGAGCCACAGGGCCACCGCTCCGCACAGCGCAGCCCCGTGGAAGGCGCCCACGACGGCCAGGGCGGGCAGCGTCTCCAGCGCGGCCGCGGCGGCGATCGTGCCGAGCGCGAACCCGGACTGCTCCGCGGTGGCGGACAGCCCGAACAGCCGGTCGCGCTGCCGGTCGGGGGCCGCCTGGAGCCGCGAGGTGTAGACGATCTCGGTCCAGCCGTCCGCGAAGCCGGCCGCCAGGGCCGCCGCGACCAGGGCCGGGGCGGGTGGGCCGGTGAACGCCGCGACGAAGCAGAGCGACATGGCGCAGGTGCCCGCCGCGAAGGCCCGTTCGCCCCAGGTCGTGCCGTGCGGGCGGCGCTTGAGGACCTGGTGGGCGAGGAGCGTGCCCACGGCCCACGCGGCCCAGAACCGGGTCATGAACAGCGCCGGTTCCGACGGCTCTGCCGCGTTGGCCGCCAGGGGCAGCGCGACGTTGTGCGAGGCGGACGCCAGCGCGTCCAGGCCCCGCAGCGCGATCAGCCCGAGCAGCGGCCCGGCGACTCCCGCAACACGCCGCGCGAGCCACCCGCCCCGGGCCGGCACCCGTCGTCCGAGCCACCCGCCTCGGACCGGCATGGCTTCCGGCCGCTGATCGGCGGGCGGTCCAGCGGCTGCGGCCGAGGGGGGACCGGCCTTCTCGGCCAGATCCAGCCCCCCGTCCGGGGGTTGCTCCGCGCCACCGCCCGAGTCCGTCCGCGGCCGCAGCACCGCCACCGCCGCCGCCGACACCGCGAAGCTCGCGCCGTTGACGGCGAACGCGACGCCGAAGCCGCCGAGTGCGATGACCGGCGCCGCCGAGGCGAAGCCCAGCACCGTGGCGACGGAACGGGCCGTCACCAGCACGCCGTTGGCCCGGGCGCGGCCCTCCTGCCCGACCATGACCGGGACCGCGCTGCGCAGGGCGACGTTGAACAGCGTGTTGCCCGCGCCCAGCACGAGCACCGCGCCGAGCAGCACACCGAGCGGGATGTCCCGCGCCCCCAGCGCGAGCACCACCATGGCGAGCGTCTGGGCGACGTCGGTGGTCACCATGACCGTGCGGCGCGTCACCCTGGCGGTCACCGCCCCGGCGGCGAGCCCGGCCGCGACACCGGACAGCAGCCGTACGGCCATCACCGCGCCCACGCCCAGGGCGGTGCCGGTGACCTCGTAGGAGAACAGGCTGAGCGCGATCAGGTTGAGGTACGTCCCGTAGGCCGACACCGCGTGCGCGACCACCAGGGACCGGAACCTCCAGTCCACCCCCGTCACCGGACCCCTCAACCTCGGTAGGACCCAAGACGGCCGTCCTACCACCCGAGCGTTCGGTCGATCATTGCAGAAGTGTTCGGGGCCGCGGGGGGAAACGGGCGTACAGGGCGTCACCGCCGCCGACCGCCGACCGCCGACCGCCGACCGCGGACGACCGCGGGCGATCGCGACCGTCCGGGGGGTCACGGTCGCGCCGAGGCCAGCGACCGCTCCGTCACCCGCTCCAGATGGTGCGTGAACACCTCCCGCGCCTCGGGCGTCAGGGTCCGCAGCGCCAACAGCGCCGTGATGACGACGTCGCACAGCTCCGCCTGCACGTCGTCCCAGTCGTGCGTCACGCCCTTGCGCGGGTTCTGGCCGGTCGCGCCGATCACCGCCTCGGCGACCTCGCCGACCTCCTCGCTCAGTTTCAGCACGCGCAGCAGCAGGCCCTCGCGGCCCTCGGCCGGGCGCTGCGCGTCCAGCCACGCGTACAGCACGTCCACGGTGTCCCACAGCTCGGGCGCGGGCGGGGTGGCGGGTGTGTCGTCACTCATGGGCGGCAGCCTGCCACGCGGGTCTGACAGCGCCCCGGCCGCGCACGCCGTGGGGCGTTACTCCATGGACTCCTGCTCGAACAGGGCCTCCTGCTCGCCCTCCTTGGCCTTCCGCAGCCGCCGGGCACGCCCTCCGACGACCAGGGCGGTGCCCGCCGCGGTCGCCGCGAAGGCCGCCGGGAGCATCCAGCCGCGGTTCACCGCGTGCCCGAGCGCGTGGTCCAGGGAGTACCGCCCCGGCCCGGTGACGGCCAGCCCGGCCGCCGTCAGACCGAGGGTCGCGGCGTACTCGTAGCCGCCGCCCTGGTTGAAGAAACCGTTCGGGGTGTGCACCGCAGCGGCTCCCGCCATGGCGCCGGCCGCCGCAGCGCCGGCCGCGGGCGTGGCCAGGCCCAGGGCCAGCAGTACGCCGCCTCCGGTCTCCGCGAGTCCCGCGGCCGTCGCGCTGGCCTTGCCCGGGGCGTAGCCCACGGACTCCATGAACTGGCCGGTGCCCTCGATGCCGTGGCCGCCGAACCAGCCGAACAGCTTCTGCGCGCCGTGGGCGGCCAGCACACCCCCCGCTCCCAGCCGGAGCAGCAGCAGGCCCAGATCACTGCGGTGGTCATGCCTTGAGCGCCTCACGTGCCTCACGTCGTCTCCCGGAGCGGACAGCAGGAACAGCAGGACAGCGGAACAGCGGGAACAGCGGAACAACAGGAACAGCGGAACAACAGGAACAGGGGCAACGCCCATCGTCGCGTTCCCACCGTCGCACCTCCGGCACCCGCCGACATCCCACGGACGTGCCCGGGGCGCCGTTCGGGTGGCACGGGTGGCGTGACCGGGCGGCCGGGACGAGGCTGAGGCGCATGACGATTCAGACCACCCGCCTGAGCGACCCGGCCGTCCGCGCCTTCGTGACCGCCGTGAACCACCACGACCGCGAGGGCTTCATGGCGCTCCTCGCGCCGGGCGCGACCATGGCGGACGACGGGTCCGAGCGCGACCTCGCCGACTGGGTCGACCGGGAGATCTTCTCCTCCCACGGGCACATGGAGGTCGACAACGAGTCCGACGGCGGCCGGTCCCTGCTCGCCCGCTACAGCAACGACACCTGGGGCGAGATGCGGACCCGGTGGAGCTTCACCGTCGACGAGGACGGCAGGATCTCCCGCTTCGAGACCGGCCAGGCCTGACGCGGCAGTCGTTCCACGCACCGGTGCGCATCCCGCGGTTCCCGCGGGGTCCACCCCCACCCGGTCCCGTGGAACGACTGCCGCCTCCACCCCCTGGATGTGGCCGGCGGAAGACCTCTGCTCCAAGTGTGAAGCTTTGGTGTAGGAGAGTTGAGCATAAGCACCCGACCGGCCGCAATGGTCCGGACGTACTTATTCCGTTTGTGCAGGTTGACGAGTTGACGATGCGGCGCGCGCCCGCCGCGGGGCTCAGCCGCGTCCGACGTACGGCATCGCCGTGGCCAGCACGGTCGCGAACTGCACGTTCGCCTCCAGCGGCAGCTCCGCCATGTGCCGCACCGTGCGGGCCACGTCCGCGACGTCCATCACCGGTTCCGGGGCGACCGCCCCGTTCGCCTGGAGCGCTCCCGTCTGCATACCGGCCGTCATGTCGGTCGCCGCGTTGCCGATGTCGATCTGCCCCACGGCGATCCGGTACGGCCGCCCGTCCAGCGACAGCGACTTGGTCAGGCCGGTCAGCGCGTGCTTGGTCGCGGTGTAGGCCACCGAGTGCGGACGGGGCGTGTGCGCGGAGATCGAACCGTTGTTGATGATCCGCCCGCCCTGCGGCTGCTGCTCCTTCATCTGCCGGAACGCCGCCTGCGCGCACAGGAACGCCCCGTTGAGGTTGGTGTCCACCACCTGCCGCCAGTCGTCGTAGGACAGTTCCTCGACGGGCACCCCGCCGGGCCCGAACGTGCCCGCGTTGTTGAACAGCAGGTCCACCCGTCCGAACCGCCCGACGGTGGCCGCGAACAGGGCGGCCACGTCCGGTGGCCGTGAGACGTCCGTCCGTACGGCGAGCGCGGCGCCCCGCGGTACGAGGGCCGCCGTCTCCTCCAGCGCCCCCGTACGGCGGCCCGCCAGCGCCACCGACCAGCCCGCGCGCAGCAGTTCCACGGCGACCGCCCGGCCGATGCCGGAGCCCGCCCCGGTCACCACGGCGACCGCGTTCTCCTTCGCTTCCATGGCCCCGCAGCGTACGGCAGCCTCCGCCATCCGGAACTCATCCGTCCGTCATGCGAGTGCGGTGTACGCGTCAGCCAGGTGTCGTCCCCGGCCACTCCAATGCCCCCTGCAGCCATTCGCCAGGGGAGGACCGGATGACACCCGCAGCACACCCGTCCCAGCACGCCCCCGAACTCCGCGCGGCCGCCCGCCACATCGGCCGTCGCCGCTTCCTCACCACGACCGGCGCCGCCGCCGCGCTGGCCTTCGCGACCGACCTGCCCGCCCCCGGCGTCGCGGCCGCCGCCGAACTCGACGCCGGCAGGATCACCGAGAACCCCTTCACGCTGGGCGTCGCCTCCGGCGACCCGCTGCCGGACTCGGTGATCCTGTGGACCCGCCTCGCGCCCGTCCCCTTCCAGGCCGACAGCGGACTGCCCGCCGAACGCGTCACCGTGCACTGGGAGCTGGCCCACGACGAGCGGTTCCGCCGCGTCGCCCGGCGCGGCACCGCCACCGCGCACCCCGAGTTCCACCACGCCGTCCACGTCGAGGTCGGCCACCTGGAGCCCGGCCGCGTCTACCACTACCGCTTCCGCGCGGGCCGCTGGGTCAGCCCCGCCGGCCGCACCCGCACCGCCCCGGGCCCCGGCGGCCGCGTGGCGTCCCTCACCCTCGCCGCCGTCTCCTGCCAGGCCTACCACGACGGCTACTACACCCCGTACGCCCACCTCGCCGCCGAGGACGTCGACCTCGTCTTCCACCTGGGCGACTACCTCTACGAGTACGCCGTCGACGCCGTCGGCGGCCAGCGCAAGTACACCGACCGCACGCTGCCCGCCCTGTTCGCCCGCGAGACGCTGACCCTGGAGGACTACCGGCTGCGGTACGCCCTCTACAAGTCCGATCCGGACCTGAGCGCCGCGCACGCCGCGCACCCCTTCGTCGTCACCTGGGACGACCACGAGACCGAGAACAACTACGCCGGCGACATCCCGGAGAACGGCGTCCCGCCGGAGGAGTTCCTGCTGCGCCGCGCCTCCGCCTACCGCGCCTACTGGGAGAACCAGCCCCTGCGCCGCCCGCAGCGCCCGGCCGGACCGGACATGCGGCTGTACCGGCGGCTGCACTGGGGCCGGCTGGCCCAGTTCGACGTCCTGGACACCCGCCAGTACCGCTCCGACCAGGCCTACGGCGACAAGGCGCACGTGCCCGGCCCCGAGTCCGACGACCCGGCGCGCACCATGACCGGCGCCACGCAGGAGCGGTGGCTGCTCGACGGCTGGCGCTCCTCGCGCGCCCTGTGGAACGTCGTGCCGCAGCAGGTCCTCTTCGCCCGCCGGCACATGGACGCCACCACCCCCTCCCGGGTGTCGATGGACGCCTGGGACGGCTACGGCGCCTCACGCCGCCGCGTCCTCGACGGGGCGAAGGCCGCGGGCGTGGAGAACCTGATGGTGCTCAGCGGCGACGTGCACTCCGCCTACGCCTTCGACATCAAGGACGACTTCGACGACCCGGCCTCCGCCACGCTCGGCACGGAGATCGTGGCGACGTCGGTCTCCAGCGGCCGGGACGGCGCCGACAAGCCCGCGACCTGGGACACCTACATGTCCGCCAACCCCCACCTGAAGTTCTTCAACGGCCGCCGTGGCTACGTCACCGTCGAGCTCGGACGGGAGGCGGCACGCGCCGACTTCAGGACGGTGCCGTACGTGACCCGGCAGGGGGCGCCGGTCACGACGGCCGCGTCCTTCGTGACGGAGGTGGGGGATCAGGGGCTCAGGCCGGCGTGAGTTCCGCCGCGCGGCCCCCGTCCGGGGTCTCACCCGGGCTCTCCCCGGGGTAGCGGACGCCGACGCGGTCCCGGATCGCGTCGAGCGTCCGCATCACGGCGAGCGTGCCGTCCAGCGGCACGAGCGGTGACTCGGTCTCGTCGGCGCGCACGGCCCGCATGACCTCCAGCGCCTCGTGGCGCATGCTGTTGCGCGGGCCGTCCGCCGGGTCGGCCGTGAACTCCTCGGCGTCACGGCCGTCCCGGTGCAGGACGAAGCCCTCCGGGAAGAAGAAGCCGTGCGGGATGTCGATGCGGCCCTTGGAGCCGGTGACCGAGGCGGAGGTCGCCGTACCGCCCACGATGGAGCAGTGCACCGAACCGAGAGCGCCGCTCTCCCAGGAGAGCACCGCTGCCGTCTGGAGATCGACGCCCTCCGCCGAGAGCACCGCGCGCGCCGCCACGTCCGACGGCTCCCCGAGCAGCAGCTGCGCGAACGACACCGGGTAGACGCCCAGGTCGAGCAGCGCGCCCCCGCCGAGCTCCGGGTTGCGCAGCCGGTGCGAGGGCGGGAACGGACCCGCGAGCCCGAAGTCGGCCTGGACGCTGCGCACCTCGCCGATCGCCCCGTCGTCCACCAGCGCCTTCAGCCGACGCACCAGCGGATTGCAGTACATCCACATCGCCTCCATCAGGAAGCGCCCGTGCTCCCGCGCCAGCGCGACGAGTTCCTCCGCCTCGCGCAGGTTCAGCGTGAACGGCTTCTCGCACAGCACGTGCCGCCCGGCCGCCAGACACAGCCCGGCCGCCGCCCGGTGCGCCGTGTGCGGCGTGGCGACGTAGACGACATCGATGTCCTCGTCCTGCGCGAGGGCGTTCCAGTCGCCGTAGGCCCGCGCTATCCCGAACCGCTCCGCGAACGCCTTCGCCGACTCCTCCGACCGCGACGCCACCGCCACGACCTCCGCGTCCGGCAGGTCGATCAGATCCGCGGTGAACGCGGCCGCGATCCCCCCGGTCGCCAGGATCCCCCACCGCACCGTCTGCACCGTCATTCCCGCCCCGCCTCCGCCTCGTGACCCCTAGCAGTCCGTACGAGCTGAGAGCATAGGGGGCGATCGACTCGAAAAGGGAGGGACTCATGCCCGAGGGTGGGGCGTCCATATCGAACACCGCGCAGGGGGCCGCGACCGGGACGGAAACCCCCGACCTCACACCGCAGCGCCGCACCGGACTCCTGGTCACCTTCCTCCTGGGAAGCCTGACCGCCGTACCGCCCCTGGCGATGGACATGTACCTCCCGTCCCTGCCGGAGGTCACCCGCTCCCTGCACGCGCCCGCCGCGACCGTGCAGCTCACCCTCACCGCCTGCCTCGCCGGCATGGCCCTCGGGCAGCTCGTCGTCGGGCCCATGAGCGACCGCTGGGGGCGCCGCCGCCCGCTGCTCGCCGGGCTCGCCGTCTTCGTCGTCGCCACCGTCCTGTGCGCGCTGGCGCCCACCGTCGAACTCCTCGTCGCCTTCCGGCTGGCCCAGGGCCTCGCGGGCGCCGCCGCGATCGTCATCGCCCGGGCCGTCGTGCGCGACCTCTACGACGGCATGGCCATGGCCCGCTTCTTCTCCACCCTCATGCTGATCTCCGGGGTCGCGCCCGTCGTGGCGCCGCTGATCGGCGGCCAGGTGCTGCGCGTGACGGACTGGCGGGGCGTGTTCGCCGTCCTCACGGTCGTCGGCGTCCTCATCGGCGTCCTGGTCTGGGCGAGGCTCCCCGAGACCCTGCCGCCCGCCGAACGGCACAGCGGCGGCGTCGGCGAGGCCCTGCGCGCCATGCGCACCCTGCTCGCCGACCGCGCCTTCACCGGCTACATGCTCACCGGCGGCTTCGCCTTCGCCGCGCTCTTCGCCTACATCTCGGCGTCCCCCTTCGTGATCCAGGAGATCCACGGCGCCTCCCCGCAGATGTTCAGCCTGCTGTTCGGCGTCAACTCCGTCGGGCTGGTCGTCGTCGGCCAGATCAACGGCAAGGTCCTCGTCGGCCGGGTCAGCCTCGACCGGGTGCTCGGCATCGGCCTGGCGGTCGTCATCGCCGCCGCGACCGCGCTGCTGCTGATGTCCCTGGGCGTCTTCGGCGAGGTCGGGCTCGCGCCCGTGGCCGCGGCGCTGTTCGTCCTGATGTCCGCGATGGGCATCACCCTGCCCAACACCCAGGCGCTCGCCCTGATGCGCACCAGGCACGCCGCGGGCTCCGCCTCCGCCCTGCTCGGCACGTCGTCCTTCCTCATCGGGGCGATCGCCTCCCCGCTGGTCGGGGTGGCCGGTGAGGACACCGCCCTCCCGATGGCCGTCGTCCAACTGGCCGCCGCACTGGTGGCACTGGCCTGCTTCGTGGGAATGTGCCGACCCTGGAGGGCCCGCGCGAGTGTGGAGGGAGCGGACAGCTGAGCGCACCGAGACTGCGCGACGGCACGCCGGAACGGGCCGGACTCGACCCCGCGGAACTGCGTCACCTCGTCCGGGAGGTCCACGTCCTCACCACCGGACGGCGCCCCTGGGCACCGGGTGCGGTACTGGTGGTGGGACGCGGCCCGTTCATCGCGGTCGAGGAGGCGGCGGGCTGGGCGGTGCGCTACGCGGCCTACGACGAGACCACCGACGCGGGTGTGGAACTGCCTCCCGAGGACCGGGTCCCGATGACCGTCGCCACACCCTTCGACCTGGCGTCCCTCACCAAGCTGTTCACCTCGGTCGCCGCCGTGCAGCAGATCGAGCGCGGCACGCTCGGCATCGACGCGAAGGTCGGCGCGTACCTGCCCGACTTCACGGCGGCGGTCCGGCACGGCATCACCGTCCGCCAGCTCCTCACCCACACCTCCGGGCTGCGCCCCGAACTCCCGCTCCACGACTGCGCCGACGACGCCGGACGCCTCGCGGCCCTCCGGTCGGAGGCCCCGGTCGCGGCGCCCGGCACGTACCGCTACTCCGACCTCAACATGCTGCTCCTCCAGCACGTCCTGGAACGCCTGACCGGCCGCACCCTGGACGTCCTCGTGCACGACGGCATCACCCGGCCGCTCGGCATGGCGGCGACGGACTTCGGGCCGTGCCCGGGCGCGGCGGCGACGGAGGACCAGCGGCGGCCCTGGGCCAAGGCGGACCGCGGGATGCTGCGGGGCGAGGTCCACGACGAGAACGCCTGGGCGCTCGGCGGAGTGGCGGGCCACGCCGGGCTCTTCTCCACGGGCCGCGACCTCGCGGTCTTCTGCCGCGCCCTCCTGGCCGGCGGCTCCTACGGCCCCGCCCGCATCCTCGGCCCCGACTTCGTCGAACTCCTCCTCACCCCACCGGGACTCGGCTTCACCCTCGACCAGCCCTGGTTCATGGGCGACCTCGCGGGCCGCGGCGCGGCGGGCCACACGGGCTTCACGGGCACGTCCCTGGTCCTGGACCCGTCGACGGACACGTTCCTGATCCTCCTGACGAACGCGGTCCACCCCCGCCGCCGCCGTCCGGACAACGCCCCGAGGGCGGCGGCGGGGTCCCGGGTGGCTCGGGCTGTGCGGGGGAGGTGAGGGGGGAGTGGTACGGGTGTGTCACGTACGGCGGGCATGGAGTACGGCCAGCGCGGCCGCGGCGCAGATGGCCATGGTGGTGCATATGGCGACTGCGGTGACCTGGCCGGGCGGGCTCATGGCGGAGGCGGAGAGGCCGCCGGCGTGACCACGCGGCGCGGGTAGGGGTTCCAGGGGCTGCGTGGCGTGCCGCGTGCGCGGTCCGGCGGGGCCGGACGGTGGAGCCCGGCGGCGTCGGGACCCTCGTAGAATCGCCGGGTGAACGCCCCCGTACCCCCGGCCGAGTCTCTCCGCGCCGCCCTCGCCGGTCTGCTCGACGGGCTGCCGCCCCGGCAGGCCGCGCAGGCCGTGGAGCGGCTGATCAGCACCTACCGGGGGGCCACCCCGACCGACGCGCCGATCCTGCGGGACCGGGCCGACGTCGCCGCCTACGCCGCCTACCGGATGCCCGCGACCTTCGAGGCGGTGCGGTCGGCGCTGGAGGCGTTCGCCGAGGCCGCGCCCGGCTGGGTGCCCGGTGCGCACACCGACGTCGGCGGCGGCACGGGCGCGGCGGCCTGGGCCGTCAGCGCGACCTGGGCGGGCGAGCGGCCCGTCACCGTGCTCGACTGGGCCGAGCCGGCCCTCTCCCTCGGCCGGGAGATCGCCGCGGCCCAGCCGGCCTTGCGTGACGTCCGCTGGCAGCGCTCCCGGATCGGAGCGGCGCTCTCCCTGGAGAGCACCGATCTCGTCACCGTCTCGTACGTCCTCAACGAGCTGACCGCCCCCGACCGCACCGCCCTCGTCGACGCCGCCGCGGCCGCCGCCCGGGCCGTCGTGATCGTCGAACCCGGCACCCCCGACGGCTACGCCCGTGTCATCGAGGCCCGCGACCGCCTGATCGGCGCCGGGTTCCACATCGCCGCCCCGTGTCCGCACAGCGCCGCCTGCCCCATCGCCCCGGGCACGGACTGGTGCCACTTCTCCGCCCGCGTGAGCCGTTCCTCCCTGCACCGCCAGGTCAAGGGCGGCTCCCTCGCCTACGAGGACGAGAAGTTCAGCTACGTCGCCGCCGCCCGCTTCCCCGTCGCACCCGCGCCCTCCCGTGTCGTGCGGCGCCCCCAGATCCGCAAGGGACAGGTCCTGCTGGACCTGTGCGAGACGGAGCCGTCGCTGCGCCGCGCCACCGTGACCAAACGCCACGGCGACCTCTACAAGGCGGCCCGCGACGCCGACTGGGGAGACCCCTGGCCGCCCTCCGGCCCCGCCGAGTGATCCGTCCCCGGCCCGGCCGAGGGGGCTACGCCCGGCCGGCCCAGCGGTGCAGCGCGTCCTCCGCCCACGCCCGGTCGGCGGGGGACAGGTCCGCGATGCCGACGCTGTGATTGCCGCCCGGCACCCACAGCGTCCGTGAGCCGGAGCCCGAGGACCGGAAATGCTCGGCGACCGACGGGTCCTGGGCGCCGTTGACGAACAGCAGCCGGCTGCCGCGGCGGCGGACCCAGCGGTCGATGTCCGGCATGGCCGCGCTGTCGAAGACCATCGGGACGTCCCGGGGGACGAAGGTGCGCGCCTCGATGCCGCCGGGGTGGCGCAGCAGGTCCGCCAGGTGGCCGGTGGGGACGTCGCCGTACCCGAGCTGCGTGCCGATCTGGTACCAGTACGGGACGTACCGCCGGGCCGCCGTGTCGGCGTACAGGGGCAGTCCGGCCCACGCGTCCAGCCACGCGTACAGCTCGTCGGCCGTCGCCTCCGGGCCGGGGACCGCGGCCGGGTCGGCCGGCGTCGCACGCTGCCAGAACATGAACGGCACGCGCAGCACGGCCACTTCGAAGGCCCGGTCGGCGCTGCCGACGATGCGGAAGGTGTCGCCCGCGGCGGACGCCCAGGCCTCGTAGCGGGCGACCAGCTCGGCCCGGCGCAGCAGCATCTGCCGCTGGGCGGTCCTGACGGCCTCGCGGGCGGGAGCGGTGCCGACCGTCTCCAGGAAGCGGAGGTAGGCGGAGTCGTCGCGGTCGTCGGTGTTGTTCGGCGCCGAGTAGACCACCGTGCCGTCCACGTCCCGGGGGTGGAAGCGGCGGTGGTAGACGGTGGCCATGCCGCCCTTGCTGCCGCCGGTGGAGAGCCACGCGCCGGGGTAGAGCCGGCGGAAGAGGCGGACGACGCGGTGGTGGTCGTCGGCGGCCTGGCGGATCGTGAGGTGGGCGTAGCCGGGTCGCCCGGCGGGGAGCGAGGTGCCGAAGTAGCGGTGCTCGACCTGGAGCTGGTTGGCGTCCAGCAGGATCGCCGGTTCGGTCCGGCGGGGGGTGAGGACCGCGTGGTAGCCGGTGCTGAACAGCACCGTGGGGCGTTCCGCGGCCCGGTGGAGCAGGGTGAGGCGCTGCTCGAAGGTGCCGGCCGCGGGGTCCGTGTGGTCGACCGGCTGGCGCAGGCCCAGGACGAAGTGCCGGTAGCCGGCTCCGGCGTCCTGCCGCTCCTCGACCAGACGCAGCCCGGGCAGTGAGCGCAGGGCGTCCGCGACGTCATCGTGCCCGGCGCGCCCGCGCCCGGACCGCCCGGCGTGCCCGGTGTGTGCCGCACGCGCCGGTGCCGCCGCCGAGGCGGTGAGGCCCGCCGTCGTGACGGCCGCCGTGAGCATCCTGCGTCTCGTCCACATGCGCATGGAGGTCCCTCCCGGGTGTCCGTGGTGGCTGGTGGCGGTCGCGCTGCCGCGACCGCCTCAGTACATCCGCCGGACGCCCCGGGAGGATCCCGCGCGCGAGGGGGCTCTCTCCCCCGGGCGGGGGAGGGTCACGAGGAGTTCCGGGTCGTGCCGCCCTCCTGTCGCCGCTGCTGCCGTTTCTCCTGGAGCTTGCGCAGCAGTTCGCGCTTCTGGGCCCGCGGATCGAGGCCGCCGCCGACCCGGCCGCCCCGGCCCCCGCCCCGCAGGGCCTCGCGGCCGAGGTTCTTGCGCGATCCGCCGACTCCCAGCATGTTTCCGGCTCCACCTCGGGCCATGGCGGGCTCCTCTCTCACACCTTGGAACGAGACGGTTCGTCTCGCAACGACGTTCCCACTTTCCGCGAGACGCTCCGTCTTGTCAACCTGGTAAATTCGACGCATGACCGCCCAGAAGCCAGCCCAGTCCGCTCCCGGCAAGTCCGCCCCCGACTCCACCCGGCGCAGCGAGAGGTCCCGTCGCGCCATCTACGACGCCGCGCTCGCCCTCGTCGTCGAGGTCGGCTACCCCAAGACCACCATCGAGGGGATCGCCGCCCGCGCCGGCGTCGGGAAGCAGACGATCTACCGGTGGTGGTCGTCGAAGGCGGACGTGCTGATGGAGGCCTTCCTCGACCTGGCCGAACGGTCCCAGCGGGAGGCGGCGGCCGAGCCGCTGTCGTACGCCTTCCCGGACACCGGGGACGTCGCGGCGGACCTCAAGGCCGTCCTGCGGGCCACGGTCGACGAACTGCGCGACCCCCGCTTCGAGGCGCCGTCGCGCGCGCTGGCCGCCGAGGGCGTCGTCGACGAACAGCTCGGGCGCGAGCTCGTGGCCAAGCTGATGCAGCCCTCGCTCGACCTCTACACCGAACGGCTGCGCGCCGCGCAGGCCGCCGGGCAGATCCGCGCGGGCATCGACCTGCGCATCGCCCTGGAATTCTTCATCTCCCCGCTCGCCCAGCGCTGGCTCCAGCGCACCGGCCCGATCTCCCACGAGTACACCGACACCCTGGTCGACTACGCCCTCCAGGGCCTCGCACCCCGCTGAGCGGTCCGGGCGAGGCGCCCCGGCGCGTCCGTGATCACCCCGTCGCAGCCCAGCGCCAGCACCCGGTCCCGCTGCGCGTCCGTCACCACCGTGTGCGCCCACACCCGCGGGATCCCCGACCGCACCGCCCGCAGCAGGTCCGCGTCACGCGCCCGGTGGTCCACGTCCAGCAGATCGACGTACGACCGCCAGCGCTCGGGGCGGTCCGTGCGCAACTGCTCCGCCGAGCGCCACACCTGCGCGAGCAGGCCGAGGCGGTGCACGCGCCGGGCCACCTCGGGGTCGTTGGAGTTGACGAACACCGAGCGGGTCAGTCCCCGGGCCCGGATCAGCGCCGCGAGCCGGTCCAGGCCCCGCGGGTCCTTCGCCTCCAGCATCAGCACGATCCGGCCGCCGAAACGGTCCAGCACCTCGGCGACCGTCGGCGGCCGCTCCGACCGCCAGCTCCCGGGCAGCCGGTCCTTCGGGCGCAGCCGTACGCCCCGCCACTCCCGCGCGTCGAGGCCGCGCACCGCGCCGCCCAGGTAGGTCGTGCGGTTCAGGGTCTCGTCGTGGAACACCACGGGGGTGCCGTCGCGCAGCAGCCGGGTGTCGAAGTCCAGCACCTGCGCCGTACCGCGCGCGTAGGCCGCCATCAGGCCCGTCATGCTGTTCTCCGGGACCTCGCGGGCGCCGCCGCGGTGGGCGACGTAGGTGATCCGGGGGAGCGCCGCCACGGTCAGCGGGCCGGCGCCCCACTCCAGCGGGGCCGGGGCGCGGCCGCCGGGCCCGGTGAGGGCGAACGAGACCACGGACGCCGCGGTGGCCAGGGCCGTCAGCGCGATGCTTGTGACCATGGCGACCACGGTAGGACGCCATGTCCTGGCAAAGCGGGCAATGACACCCGATGGCCGTACCGGACACCCTTTCATCCCGTGGCATATGCCTCGCCCACCAGTGCGCGTCTCGCCCCACCGGTCCGTGTCTCCACCCACCGGTCCACGTCTCGGCCCTCATGCCCCGGATGTGGGCACTGGCCCCCCGGTGCGCCGGAAGATGGGAGCATAGGGCATGCTGTTCCGCACGACGGCGAGGCGAGGGGATAGATGAGCGCGGAGTTCGGCGGCCGGACCGGCCTGCAGGGCAAACTCACCCAGTGGCTGCGCGCGGGGCGCCGGCCCAAGGAGACCGCCGGTGACGGCGGCCGTGAGGCCCTGCTGCTCGCCGCCGCCGGCGCGGGACTGCCACTCGCGCCCGCCGCCCACCCGGCCGGGTACCGCTGCTCCTGCGACCGCGTCGGCTGTCCCACCCCGGCCCGGCACCCGGTGTCCTTCGCCTGGCAGACGCAGTCCACCACCGACCGCGGCCAGATCGAGCGCTGGGCCCGCCACCAGCCGCAGGCCAACTTCATCACCGCGACCGGCATGGTGCACGACGTCCTCGACGTGCCCCTCGACGCCGGTCGCGTCGCGTTGGAGCGGCTGCTGTCCGAGGGCGTCGAGGTCGGGCCGGTCGCCGAGAGCGACGACGGGCGCATGCTCTTCTTCACGCTCACGCGCGGCACGCCCGAGGACGAGGACGAGTGGTGGCCGTGCGAGCTGGACTGCCACCCCGAGACGATGGACGAACACCCCGGGCTGCGCTGGCACTGCCGCGGTTCCTACGTCCTCGTACCGCCGGCGCGGCTGCCCGGTGACGACCAGTCGGTGCGGTGGGTGCGCGGGCCCGAGCACGCCCTGCCGGATCCGCTGAGCCTGCTGGAGGTGCTCACCGAGGTCTGCGCGCGCTACGCCGGTGAGGACACCGACCAGCGGGCGGCCTGGCCCCTGCGGCACTGAGCGCCCCCCGCGCCCCGTCCGCTACGAGCCCTCCCCCGACGTCAGGCCCTGGATCCTGCCCAGGATGGTCACCTTGCCCGGCCCCCTGGGGTCCAGCGCCACCTCGTTGGAGACGAACTCCATCGTGAGGGACTGCTTGATCTCGCCCTTCGTCAGGGCCAGCACGTCCTTGTTCGGGACGGGGACCGACGTGCCCGCGGCGGCCGTCTGCTTCTCGTAGTGGCGGGTGGTGAAGAACACCAGCGCTCCGCCGTCCGTCGTGCGCAGGGCCAGCGGCGCGTAGTCGCCGTTCGTCAGCGGTTCGTCGAGGTACTGGGTGACCAGGCCCGGCTTCTTGGCGTTCTTCTGGCGCAGGGCGCGCCACTGGGTGGTGTGCGGGCCGTCCGCGAAGGCCGCTCCGCCGTCCTTCAGGTACGTGGCGTAGCTCCGGCTCAACTCGCCCGGCGCGGCGGCCAGACCGGCTGCGTCCACCGGGACGGACTCGGCCCAGCCGTCCGCGTCCCTCTTGAACTCCGGGACCTTGCCGGGGGCGACGAGCGTCAGGTACGCGACCTGGAACGGGGCGTCGAGGCTGCTGCGGGTGAACACGAGCAGCCAGCGGGCGCTGCCGCCCTTGTTGCCGGCGGCGTCGACGAGGAACCAGCGGGGCCAGCCGGCCTTCTTCGGGATGGTGAACTTCGCGTCCGTCAGCTTCAGGGGGGTGTGGTTCGGGTTGCCGTCCGGGTTGTTCGCCCTGCCGGCCTTCAGCCGGGCCGAGTCGATGTCGGCGAGGGCGCCGGTGGTGTGGTCGGCGTCGAGGGCGGGGTCGTAGGCTTTGTCGGCCTCGTTGTACGCGGCCGTGAACTGCTGGAGGGCCTCGGCGGCTTCGGCTCGGGTGGCGGACGGGAGGACCTCCCGTTCGCCGTGCACGACGACGCAGCCGCCGGCCGTCAGTGACAAAGCGGTCACCGACGTTGCTATGAGGGCGCTCCGGGCGGGCCTGCGGAGCGTTCGAGGGTCGCGATCCCTGCTCATCGGGTTCCTTCACCTTCCCCTTTCCGGAGGCGAACCCTACCGGGTGCCTCCGGCGGCCGGGCCGGGGTGGGTGGTGGTGCTTCAGGCCCGGCCGCCCACCGGTTCCGGCCGGGTTCTGGCCGGGGCGAGGAAGAGGGCCAAGTCGGCCTCCCGCCGGTCGTGGACGCCGTACGCCAGGACACCCGCCGCGAGGGGTCAGGCCTCGTGCCGGGCGGTGCGCGGCCGGGTGTCCCGCCGGTGCTTGAATGCCCTCGTGACTGACTACGACGTGCTCCGCGTCTTCTGCGGGCCGAACGGTGGATACGGCAACGAGCTCGGTGTCGTGCGCGACGGGTCCGAACTGCCCGGGCCGGAGGACCGTCAGGCGTTCGCCGCGAAGCTCGGGTTCAGCGAGACCGTGTTCGTCGACGACCCCGAGCGGGGCGTGATCGACATCTACACGCCGGCTTCACGCCTGCCGTTCGCCGGGCACCCCTGCGTCGGCACGGCCTGGCTGCTCGACGTGCCCGAGCTCGTGACGCCCGCCGGGGTGGTCGGGGCCCGGCAGGACGGGGAGTTCTGCTGGATCGAGGCACGGGCGGACTGGGCGCCGCCGCGCACCCTGCGGCAGTACGGCAGCGCCGCCGAGGTCGACGACCTGACCGTGCCGCCGCCGGGGGAGTGGGTGTACGCCTGGGCGTGGGAGGACGAGCCCGCCGGGCGGGTCCGGGCCCGGGGCTTCCCCGGCCGGGGGGACGGCATCGACGAGGACGAGGCGACCGGGGCCGCGGCCCTGCTGCTCACGGACCGGCTGGGCCGGGCCCTCAACATCACCCAGGGGGCGGGCTCGCAGATCCTCACCGCACCCCAGCCGGGCGGCTGGACCGAGGTCGGCGGCCGGGTGCGTCTGGAACGCTGACCCGGGTGGCGCGCGGCGTACGGGTGGAACAGCGTGGGTGTGCGCGGCGGCGAACGGGGACCTCTGAGCGTGACCGAGCACCACCGCGAGAGGTATCTCATGCGCACTCGATCCGCTCTGGCCGCAGGCCGCCCTTGACCGTCGCCGTCACCGCCACCGGTGTGGCGACCGCCGCCACCAACGACGACGACGGCCGGGACTACCGCGACCGCCATCACGTGGCGTGCAGCCCGTACTTCTACGAGATCGAGGCCGAGACCGCCGAGATCGAAGATGGCGGCGCCCTCTGCCGCAACGACGTGTTCGACGTCTGGCCGCACAGGGCCGAGGCTCCGCCGAGCCGGCACCGGGGCCCCTCGCAGTCGGCGAGGGGCCCCGGTGCGTGCCCGCGCGGCTCACGCCGAGAGCGGGAACTCCTCGCCCAGCGCCTGGAACACCGCGTTGTTCAGCGCGTAGGCCCGCTTGCACTCGGCCACGATCCGCTGCCGCTCCAGCTCGTCCCCGGGCACGGCGTCCAGCAGCTCCCCGTAGCCGCGCTTGAAGGCGGCCGGGTTGGGGATCTGCTCGAAGACGTAGAAGCGGACCCCGTCGCCCTTCTTGGGCAAGCCCCACGTCTTCTCGGCCGTGTCGCGGATGATCTGCCCGCCGGAGAGGTCGCCGAGGTAGCGGGTGTAGTGGTGGGCGATGTAACCGGCCGGCCAGTCGCGGGCGCACTCGGTGATCCGACCGGCGTACTCCAGCGTGGCCGGCAGCGCCCCGGCCGCCGAGCGCCAGCCGGGGCCGCGCAGGTACTCCAGGTCCTGCTCCAGCGCCGCCGTGCGGAACAGCTCCGGGCGGATGAAGGGGCCCGCCACCGGGTCCCCGGCCAGCCGCTCCGCGGCGGACTCCAGCGCCCGGTACACGAACCACAGCTGCTCCGTGTAGCGCGCGAACGCGTCGATCCCCAGTCTGTGCCCCAGCAGGTCGCTCAGGAAGGTCGAGCCCCTGACCTCCTCGTGCTGCTCGCGGGAAGCGGTCCGGAGGAGGGTCGAGAAGGATTCCATGGGCTCACTTTCCCTGGTTAGGCTCACCTAAGTCAATGTCTTGCCGACCAGCTGTCGGTAAACTTCCCGACGCGTTGTCGGAAAAAACCCGTGCGGGCACGAGAAAGGCCCGCCCTCGGGAGAGAGCGGGCCGCCGGACGGTGGAAGCGGAGCCCTACGGCAGGGTGAGGATCTCCGCGCCCGAGTCCGTCACCACCAGCGTGTGCTCGAACTGGGCCGTGCGCTTGCGGTCCTTCGTCACGACCGTCCAGCCGTCGTCCCACATGTCGTACTCGTGCGTCCCGAGCGTCAGCATCGGCTCGATCGTGAACGTCATCCCGGGCTGCATCACCGTCGTGGCGTGCGGGCTGTCGTAATGCGGGATGATCAGGCCCGAGTGGAACGCCGTGTTGATGCCGTGGCCCGTGAAGTCCCGCACCACCCCGTAGCCGAAGCGCTTGGCGTACGACTCGATGACCCGGCCGATGACGTTGATCTGCCGGCCCGGCTTGACCGCCTTGATCGCGCGGTTCAGCGACTCCCGCGTCCGCTCCACCAGCAGCCGGGACTCCTCGTCGACGTCCCCCACGAGGTAGGTGGCGTTGTTGTCGCCGTGCACGCCGCCGATGTACGCCGTCACGTCCAGATTGACGATGTCGCCGTCGCGCAGGACGGTGGAGTCCGGGATGCCGTGGCAGATGACCTCGTTGACGCTGGTGCACAGCGACTTGGGAAAGCCCCGGTAGCCGAGCGTGGAGGGGTAGGCGCCGTGGTCGCACATGTACTCGTGCGCCACCTTGTCCAGCTCGTCCGTGGTCACCCCGGGGGCGATCAGCTTCGCGGCCTCCGCCATCGCCCGGGCGGCGATCCGGCCGGCGCGCCGCATCGCCTCGATCGTCTCGGGCGTCTGCACCTCCGGTCCGGTGTACGGCGTCGGCGCGGGCTTGCCGACGTACTCGGGCCGGCGGATGTTTCCGGGCACGGAACGGGTGGGGGACAGCTCCCCCGGGACGAGCAGCGACTGGCCAGACATGCCAGCGAGTCTAACCAGCGGCTGTGGGGGAACATGTCGGTGGCGAGAGGAGCTGGTCATGGCCCTGTTCAAGAAGCGGACGGTCGGCAAGCCGGGCGAGTGGTACTACTGCCTGGAGCACAAGAAGGTCGAGGAGGGGCCGGACTGCCCCGGCAAGGACCGCTTCGGCCCGTACGCGAGCCGCACCGAGGCCGAGCACGCGATGGAGACCGCCCGCGAACGCAACCTCCAGTGGGAGAACGACCCCAAGTGGCACGACGCCCCGGCGGGCGGCCGCGAGGAAACCTGACGCACGACGGACGCCCGGGGCGGAAGCCGCCCCGGGCGTCCGTGTGCCCGCGGTGTCCGTCACGCCGGGGCGCCGCGAGCGATCCGCATCCTTGAGACCGGCGCCCGCTGGCACGCCGAGGTGACGTCCGGTTGCCCGCCGATGCTCCCGGCGGCGGGCCGGCGGGGGGCCGGCGGTGCGGCTCGATGTCCGCCCGGGTCCGTCGGGCAGGGGGCGGCGGGGGCTCGCCCCCTGGCTGCCGGCGCGGCGGCCGGCGGCCGGCCGTGAGGGCTTCGGCCTTCGTCCGGGGCTTGCGGAGGGTGGTCGGTGCGGTTCGGGGTGCCCACCTCTGGCTTCCAGCGGGCCGACGGGGGCTCGATGCCCGCCCCAATCCGTTGGGGCCGGGCTGCCTCGGCTGTCGGCGGGTGGCCGGTGGGGCTTCGGCCTTCGTCCGGGGTGGGCGGGCTGCCGGTGCGGTCCGGGGTGCCGGTGCCCACCCCGGCTACCAGCGGGCCGGCGGTGGGGCGGTCAGGTGTTCGGCCAGCCTGGCCACCCGGTCCCGGAAGCGGCGCCGCCCCCGTGGGGTCGGGAGCGCGTTCTCGCCCGCCGCCGCGCTGACCAGGTGCTGGACCGTGTCCAGGTCCAGCTCCGAGCCGGCCGGGACGGCCAGGGCCTCGTGCGCCATGGCCGGCAGCTCGCCCCGGTCGGGCCCCAGCGCCAGCACCGTCGCCCCGGCGCGGCGGGCGTCCGACACCCGTTCGAGCAGGGGAGCGGCAGGGCCCTCGGGTGACACCACCAGCAGCGTCTCGCCCCGCCGGGCCGCCTCCAGCCGGCCGAGACCCACCGCCAGGTGCGCCGGATCCGAAGGGCGCGCGTCGTGCCGTACCAGCGTCGGGGCCAGTTCCGGCGTGCCCGACCACGCGGCCTCGTCCACCAGGTGCGCCGCGAGGTGCCACGGCTCGTACGCGGGGGTGCCGACCAGCAGCAGCCCGCTCCCGTGCGACACCACCGACCCGCGCAGCGCCCTGGCGAACCGCCGGGTGGCGCCCAGCCACTCCGTTCCGGCGAGCACTTCCCGCAACAGTGCGACCCGTACCGCGTCCATGGGGACGCATCCTGCCCCGACCGGCCAATCGTGACGCGGAGTTCACCACGCATTCGCCCGGCCTGGGTAGGCGGCCCGGTCACGCATTCCGTCGTCGAACGCCCGGAGGAGCCCCGCCGATGACCGAGACCAGCGTCCCCTTCCGCGCCGGCCGGGAGGGATACGCCAGTTTCCGCATCCCCGCCGTCGTCGCCGCGCGCAGCGGCACCCTGCTCGCCTTCTGCGAGGGCCGGGTCGGCTCCCGGGACGACTTCGGGAACATCGACATCGTGCTGAAGCGCTCCACGGACGGCGGCCGCACCTGGGGTCCGCTCCAGGTCGCCGCGCGCAACGGCGACGCCCTCGCCGGCAACCCGGCCCCCGTCGTCCTCGGCACCGGCCGCGTCCTGCTGGTGCACGTGCGCAACGCCGCCCCGGCCACCGAGGACGCCATCCGGCGCGGCGAGGTGAGCGCGGCCGACGGGCGCCGCGTGTGGGTGCAGCACAGCGACGACGAGGGCCTGACGTGGTCCGTGCCGCGGGAGATCACCCAGGAGACCAAGAAGCCGCAGTGGCGCTGGTACGCCACCACCCCCGGCCACGCGATCCAGCTGAGCACCGGCCGGGTCGTCGTCCCCGCCAACCACTCCCTGCCGCCCGCCGGCACCGACACCGGCACGGAGGGCAGGTACAACGGCGGCCACTGCCTGCTCAGCGACGACGCGGGCGCCACCTGGCGGATCGGCTACGTCGACGACAACCCCGACGGCTACATCAACGCCAACGAGACCACCGCCGCCGAACTGCCCGACGGGCGCGTCTACGTCAACACCCGCAACGACTCCCCCTCACCCGGCACCCGCGCCGACGCCCACTCCGCCGACGGCGGGCAGACCCTGGTGAAGCCCTTCCGTCCGCAGGCGGGCCTGTCCGCGCCCGTGTGCCAGGCGAGCGTCCTCCAGCTCCGCGACCCCGACCTCCTGCTGTACTCCGGCCCCGCCGACCCCGGCTTCCGCGCCCTGATGACGATCCGCGCCTCCACCGACGGCGGCACCACCTGGCGCCCGGCCCACACGGTGGACGGACTGCCCGCCGCCTACTCCGACCTCGTCCGCGTCGACCAGGACACCGTGGGGCTGCTGTACGAGACCGGCGACTTCGGCGCCTACGAGACGATCACCTTCCGGCGGGTGCCGGTGGCGGCGCTGACCTGAGCCGGTCGGGGCGGGGGCACGGTCGTAGAGTCGGGGCCATGACCTCTACCGACAGTGCTGCCACCGACAACGCCCAGAAGGCCCCCGCCAAGGACCCCTGGGACCTGCCCGACGTCTCCGGACTCGTCGTCGGGGTGCTCGGCGGGACCGGGCCGCAGGGCAAGGGCCTCGCCTACCGGCTCGCCAAGGCCGGGCAGAAGGTGATCATCGGCTCGCGGGCCGCCGACCGCGCGCGGGCCGCCGCGGAGGAGATCGGCCACGGCGTCGAGGGCGCCGACAACGCCGAGACCGCGCGCCGCAGCGACATCGTGATCGTCGCCGTGCCGTGGGACGGCCACGGCAAGACCCTGGAGTCCCTGCGCGGGGAACTGGCCGGCAAGCTCGTCGTCGACTGCGTCAACCCGCTCGGCTTCGACAAGAAGGGCGCCTACGCCCTCAAGCCCGAGGAGGGCAGCGCCGCCGAGCAGGCCGCGGCGCTGCTGCCGGACTCCAGGGTCACCGCCGCCTTCCACCACCTGTCGGCCGTGCTGCTGCAGGACCCGGAGATCGACGAGATCGACACCGACGTGATGGTGCTCGGCGAGGTCCGCGCCGACGTGGAGATCGTCCAGGCCCTCGCCGGGCGCATCCCCGGCATGCGCGGCGTCTTCGCCGGGCGGCTGCGCAACGCCCACCAGGTGGAGTCGCTGGTGGCGAACCTGATCTCCGTCAACCGCCGGTACAAGGCGCACGCGGGACTCCGGGTCACCGACGTGTGAGCCGGTGAGACGCATGGGGGACACTGGACGGCATCAGCAGTGCCCGCAGTGTCCCCCGACAGGAGTCGACCGAGATGCCCCGCCTTGCCGTTTACGCCCTGATCGTCTGCGTCCTCTCCGTGGCGGCGGCCGTGGTCTCCTTCGTGGAGGGCAGCTGGCTGGGGATCGTCTGGGTGCTGCTGGCGGGCCTGTCGTCCAACATGTGCTGGTACTACCTCAAGCGCGGCAAGCAGCGGAAGTCCGTCACGGGCTGAGCCGTCAGGGCGCGGCCGCGCAGAACTCGTCCGAGCCCTGCCAGAAGCGGTACAGCTCCTGGCCGCAGTACGTCTCGAAGTCGCTGATGCCGAGCGACTTCAGGATCGCGTCGACCACGTCGAAGAACACGCCGTTCACCGCGGGCAGCCACAGCAGCGCGAACACGAACAGCAGGCCGAACGGCGCGAACGGCTCCACCTGGCGCCGGACGTCGTACGACAGCCACGGCTCGATCACCCCGTAGCCGTCCAGGCCCGGCACCGGCAGGAAGTTCAGCAGCGCGGCCGTCACCTGCAGCAGCGCCAGGAACGCCAGGGCGAAGCGGAAGTCGCTCGGCACGCCGTCCAGCGCGTCCAGCCAGAACGGGGCGGTGCACACGACGGCGAACAGCACGTTGGTCAGCGGGCCCGCCGCCGAGATCACACTGTGCTTCCAGCGCCCGCGGATCCGCCCGCGCTCGATGAACACCGCGCCGCCGGGCAGGCCGATCCCGCCCATGATCACGAAGATCACCGGCAGCACGATGCTGAGCAGCGCGTGCGTGTACTTCAGCGGGTTCAGGGTCAGGTAGCCCTTCGCGCCGACCGAGATGTCGCCGCTGTGCAGGGCCGTGCGCGCGTGCGCGTACTCGTGCAGGCACAGCGAGACGATCCACGCCGCCGTCACGAACAGGAACACGGCGACCCCGGGCTGCTCGGCGAACTCGGTCCAGGTCGCCCACCCCGTGACCGCCGTCACGGCCAGGATCCCGACGAACACGGGACTGATCCGCCGCTCGCTGTGGCGGCTGATGGCGGTGGTCATGGGACTCCCTGCACTCTCGGACACGCGGTGGGACGGCCCGACGGTACCGGGCGCGGGGGGAAAACGTCTCGCGCGGGGCGGCCGGTTCCGGGGAGGCTGGGCGCATGGGGCTCTGGCACGTGATCTACGAAGACTGGCAGATGGAGTGCTGCGGCACGGCGTTCTCGGTGGGGGACGAGGTGAGCTGGCCCCTGCTCTTCGCGGACGCGGACGACGTGTTCGGCGGCGGCTGGCACGACCAGCTCACCGAGATCGGCGGGCCGGTGGAGGACGTGGACGGTGTGCGGGTGGTGCGCGAGGACAGCGGCCTCACGGTCGCCCTCGGCACGGGCCTCGGCGACGACGAGGCCCGGCTGCCCGAGCGGGGGAGCCGCTTCCGGGCGGCCGGGCTGCTGTCCGTCGAACGGCACGGCGCGCGGTGGCCCGAGGTGCGCGGCCGGGTCCGTGCGGTACAAGTGCTGTCCCAGGCCTACGCGGAGACCGCGCCCGGCTCGCGCACGTGGGAGCCGGTCGCGGGGGAGCGGCGGCTGCGGGCGGTACGGCGGTGCCCGGGACGGTTCGCGGAGGGGGAGGCGCAACGGGGACGGCAGTGGAGGGAGGCCGCGGTGCTGGCGACCCTGGACGTCCCGGACACCGACTCCCGGCTCTCCCGCGCCAGGCCCTGGGCATCCCGCCCCCGCCCCGCCGTCGGGCCGTCGTGACCGCCCCTCTGCCACCGGAGACAATGGACCCCGTGCACTACCGCATCCTCGGCACCACCCAGGCGATCCGCGCCGACGGCACGCCCGTTCCGGTCGGTGGGGCGCGGTTGCGCGCGCTGCTGACCGTGCTCGCCCTGCGCACGGGGCGCACCGTGCCCGCCGGGATGCTCGTGGACGAGGTGTGGGCGGGGGACCCGCCCGCCGACGCGGCGGGCGCGCTGCAGGCGCTGATCGGGCGGTTGCGGCGGGCGCTCGGGCCGGACGCGGTCGCCTCCGCCGAGGGCGGGTACCGGCTCACGGCCGCGTCCGACGACATCGACCTGCACCGCTTCGAGCGGCTGGCCGGTGAAGGGCTGCGGGCCCTGGCCGACGGCGACCCCGCCAAGGCCGCCGTGGTGCTCGACGACGCCCTCGCCCTGTGGCGCGACCCCGTCCTCGCCGACCTGCCCGACCGCACCGCCGAGGCGGCCCGCCGGGAGGCCCGCCGCCTGGACGTGCTGCGCGCCCGCCACGGCGCCGCCCTCGCCCTCGGCCAGGCCGAGCAGGCGCTGCCCGAACTGACCGCCCTGTGCGACGACCGCCCCCTGGACGAACCCCTTCAGGCGCTGCGCCTGCGCGCCCTGCGCGACGCCGGCCGCACCGCCGAGGCCCTCGCCGCCTACGACGACGTACGGCGGCTCCTCGCCGACCGGCTGGGCACCGACCCGGGGCCGGAACTGCGGTCCCTGCACGCGGAGTTGCTGGCCGCGCCGGACGGCGGCGACGGACCCCGGCCCGCCGCGGGCCCGGCCGCCCGCGCGGCGGCGTCCCCGGCGCCGCCGACCGCCCCGGCCCCCTCCGCCCCCGGCAACCTGCGCGCCCGCCTCACCTCCTTCATCGGCCGCGAGAGCGACATCGAGACGATCCGCGGGGACCTCGCGGCGGCCCGCCTGGTCACCCTGCTGGGCCCCGGCGGCGCCGGGAAGACCCGCCTGTCGCAGGAGGCCGCCGAGACCGTACGGCACGCCATGCCCGGCGGGGTGTGGCTGGCCGAACTGGCCCCCGTCGACGACCCCGCCGCCGTCCCGGAAGCCGTGCTCACCGCCGTCGGCGCCCGCGAGACCGTCCTGTACGGCGCGGGCGCCGAGGGCATCCGGGCGGCCGTCTCCGACCGTCTCGACGACCCCGTCGAACGCCTCGCCGAGCACTGTTCCCGCCCCGGCATGCTGCTCATCCTGGACAACTGCGAGCACGTCGCCGACGCCGCCGCCCGCCTCACCGGGGAGTTGCTGGAGCGCTGCCCCGGCCTGACCGTCCTCGCCACCAGCCGCGAACCCCTCGGCGTCCCGGGCGAGTTGCTGCGGCCGGTGGAGCCGCTGCCGGAGCCGGTCGCGCTGCGGCTGCTCGCCGAGCGGGGCGCGGCGGCCCGGCCCGGTTTCCGCGTCGAGGACGACCCCGGGGCCTGCGCGGAGATCTGCCGGCGCCTGGACGGCCTGCCCCTCGCCATCGAACTCGCCGCCGCCCGGCTGCGGATGCTCACCCCCCGCCAGATCGCCGACCGGCTCGACGACCGCTTCCGCCTGCTCACCTCCGGCAGCCGCACCCTCCTGCCCCGCCAGCAGACCCTCAGAGCCGTCGTCGACTGGTCCTGGGACCTGCTCGACGAGGACGAACGGGACGTCCTGCGGCGCCTTTCGGTGTTCGCCGGCGGCTGCGACCTGTCCGCCGCCGAGGCCGTGTGCGGGCCGGTCGCCCTGGAGGCGCTCGGCTCGCTCGTCGACCGCTCCCTGGTCGTGGCCGGCCCGCCCGGCGACCCGGCCGACGGCGAGATGCGCTACCGGCTGCTGGAGACCGTCGCCGAGTACGCGGCCGAACGGCTGGAGGAGTCCGGGCGGCGTGCCGAGGCCGAGCGGGCCCATCTGACGTACTTCCGCGAATTCGCCCGCACCACCGACCCGTTGCTGCGCGGCCCGGACCAGCTCGCCGCCATCCACCGGCTGGAGCGGGAGTACGAGAACCTGCGCACCGCCCTGCGCCACGCCGTCGCCCTGCGCGACGAGCAGGAGGCGCTGTGCCTGGCCCTGTCCCTGGTCTGGTACTGGCAGATGCGCGACCTGCGCATCGAGGCCCGCAACTGGTGCCGCGAGGTCATGGCCCTCGGCCCCGACCCCTTCGCCGAGCCCGTCCGCCGGGCCGCCCCCGTGTGGCAGCGCTGCACCGACGCCCCGCCCCCGATGGCCGGAGAGGTCCTGTGGGAGGCCCGGCGCGGGGTCCACCTGGCCCATCTCGCCTGTATGGACACCGAACTGGACGCCTGGCAGAACCCGCGCTCCCAGCAGAAGCTGCGGACCATCTCGCTGACCTACGAGCCCGGCCTGCCGCAGAACTGCCGGCTGCCCGGCCTGCTGTGGTTCTTCGCCGTGATGCTGACCGGCGACATGGAGCGGCTGCGCGTCGTCATCGACGCCTCCGTCGACACCTGCCGGCGGACCCCGGGCTTCGACTGGGAGCTCGCCTCCGGCCTGCAGATGCGGGCCAACTTCCTCGCCAACCGCACCGACTGGGCCGGTGACGCGGCCCGCGACGCCGACGAGTCGCTGGAGATCTACCGACGCCTGGGCGACTCGTGGGGCACCGCCGAGGCCCTCTCCGCCCGCGCCGAGGCCCACGAACGCAAGGGTGACCACGCACGCGCGGCGGCCGACTACGAGGCCGCCATCGAGCACGCCGAGCACCTCGGCGCCCGGGCCCAGGCCGCCGTCCTCAGCGCCCGGCTGGGCAGCGCCCTGCTGGAGGCGGGCGAGGACGAACGCGGCGAACGGCTGCTGCGCGAGGTGATCGCCCAGCACGAGGACTCGCACAGCGAGGCCATGCCCGCCGCGCGCCTGTTCCTGGCCGGCTGGCTCGGCATGACGGGCCGCGTCCCCGAGGCGCGCGAGCACCTGCGGCGGCTGCGCCAGGACTTCCGCATCGCCCACTTCATCGTCTTCGACGCGTTCATCCTCGGCGCGGAGGCCGCGCTCGACGCCACCGAGGGACGGTACGAGGAGTGCCTGGGCCGGATCCGCAAAGGGCTGGAGCGGGCCGCCGACCCGCTGTCCGAAGCCATCACGCCCCACATGCGCTCGGGTTACCTGATCATCGGCGCGCGGGCCCTGGCCGCCCTCGACGGCGGCCGCCGCGCCCGGGACGCCGCCCGCTGCCTGGGCGCCTTCGACGCCCTGCTGCCGCCCGGCCACGTCGCCCAGCGGCAGGAGCGGGCGACCCGCGAGCACACGGAGCGCATGGCCCGTGCGCACCTCGGCGACCAGGCCTACGCGGCGGCGTACGCGGAGGGCGGCGGCCTCTGCCTGGAGGAGGCCACCGCCCTGCTGTGACGCGGATCCGGGTCGGCGGGTCAGTTCTTCGTGCGGAACTTGTGGATGGCGACCGGTGCCATCACGGCCGTGATCGCCACCGACCAGCCCAGCGTCACCCACAGGTCGTGCGCGACGGGCCCGCCGATCATCAGGCCGCGCGCGGCGTCCGCCAGGGTCGACAGCGGGTTGTAGTCGGTGAACGCCTGCAGCCAGCCCGGCATCGACGTTGTCGGCGCGAAGATCGACGAGCCGAACTGGAGCGGGAACAGCACCAGGAAGCCCATCGCCTGCACGGACTGCGCGTTCTTCAGCATCACGCCCAGGGTGAGGAACACCCACATGATGGACGAGGCGAACGCGGTGGACAGAGCCACGGTCGCGAGCAGCCCCGGCCAGTTCGTGATCTCGAAGCCGACCGCGACGGCGACGATCATCAGCACGGCCGTCGCGAACAGCATCCGCAGCAGCTCCACCGAGATCTTCGCGAACAGCACCGAGCCGCGCCCGATCGGCAGGGACCGGAAGCGGTCCATGACACCGGAGTTGAAGTCCTGGCTGAAGCCCGTGCCGACGCCCTGGGACAGGGTCATGCTCATCATCGCGATCATGCCGGGGATGACGTACTGCACGTACCGGTCCTGCCCGCCGCCCAGCGCCTGCCCGATCGAGCCGCCGAAGACGAACACGAACAGCAGGGTGAAGATGACCGGCATCAGCAGAGCGTCGGCCATCGACTCCGGGTCCTTGCGGATCCACAGCAGGTTGCGGCGGACCAGGGCCCCGGTGTGCCGCAGGTGGCCGCGCAGCGGGATACGGGCGTCCGCCTCGGTGTCGTGGACGGTGACGGCGGCGCTCATACGGCGGCCTCCTGGAGGTCTTCGGCGGGCACGGCGTCCTGCGGGGCACTGGCGCGGTGGCCGGTGAGGGACAGGAACACCTCGTCCAGACTGGGCAGTTCGGTGGTGATGGAGGACAGCGTGATGCCGCGCGCGGTGACCGCGCCGACCACCGCGGTCAGCTGCTCGTCGCTGAGGATCGGCACCAGGACGTCACCGCGGTCGGTGTCCACGGTCGTGGTGGCCAGCCCGGTGATCCCCAGGTCGTCCAGCGCGCCGGCGAGGGGCCGCAGCTGTGCGGGATCGGCCGGGCGGATCCGCAGTGCCCGGCCGCCGACCTTCGCCTTCAGCTCCTCGATCGCGCCGCCGGCGATGACCTGGCCGCGGTCGACGACCGTCAGCTCGGAGGCGAGCTGC
The DNA here is from genome assembly GCF_056432865.1 of Streptomyces sp. NPDC044921. Taxonomy (NCBI): domain Bacteria; kingdom Bacillati; phylum Actinomycetota; class Actinomycetes; order Kitasatosporales; family Streptomycetaceae; genus Streptomyces; species Streptomyces sp. NPDC044921. The sequence continues at coordinate 301,056 of NZ_JBWKIF010000005.1, read as the reverse complement.
TCGGCCTCCTCCATGTACTGGGTGGTGAGCAGCACGGTGACCCCGTCGCCGACCATGCGCTTGACCTCGTCCCACACCTCGTTGCGGGTGCGCGGGTCGAGGCCGGTGGTCGGCTCGTCGAGGAAGAGCACGGCCGGTGCCCCGATCATGGACGCGGCCAGGTCCAGCCGCCGCCGCATGCCCCCGGAGTACGTCGCCGCGGGCCGCTTGGCCGCCTCGGTGAGCGAGAAGCGCTCCAGCAGCTCGTCGGCTCGGTTGCGGGCGTTCCTGCGGGGCAGGTCGAGCAGCCGCCCGATCATGTACAGGTTCTCCCAGCCGGAGAGCTTCTCGTCCACGGAGGCGTACTGCCCGGTGAGCCCGATCACCCGCCGCAGCTGCCGGGGCTGCCGTACGGCGTCGTAGCCGGCCACGGTGGCCCGGCCCGAGTCGGGGGCGAGCAGGGTGGACAGGATCCGTACCAGGGTCGTCTTCCCGGCCCCGTTCGGTCCGAGGACCCCCATGACGGTGCCCTCCCGCACATCCAGGTCGACCCCGTCCAGCGCCCTGGTCTCGCCGTAGTGCTTCACCAGCCCCCGCACGGTCACCGCGGCGCCGCCGGCGTCTTTTCCGATTCGCGTCATGCCACCGACGGTGTCAGCCCCCGCCGACAAATCACCGACAGACCGCCGACAGCCCGCCGACAGCCCGTCCCGGCTGCCCGTTCCGGCGGTGCGCGACGGCGCGGCCGGGTAGCGTCGGGCCTTTGCGGAGGCGGATCCGGGCAGGTCGGATCCGGGCACGGGAGGGGATCCGGGCATGAGAGGGGATCCGGGCATGAGCGAGCGGGACGTTCCGCCCCGCGTCCTGGCCGCCGCCAAGCCCGGGGGCGTGGTCGCCGAGAGCGGGACCGGGTCGGGGGTGGGGACCGCCTGGCTGCTCAGCGGCCTCGGGGCCGGTGCCCGGCTGGTCACCGTGGAACGGGACGAGGAGCTGGCCCGCCGCGCCGCCGGGGTCTTCGCGGACGACAGCCGCGTCCGGGTGCTCACCGGCGACTGGCGGCTGCTCGAACGGCACGCCCCGTTCGACGTGTTCTTCTGCGACGGCGGCGGCAAGCGGGACGACCCCGGGCGGGTCGTCGAACTGCTCGCGCCCGGCGGAATGCTCGTCCTGGACGACTTCACCCCGTCGCCCGAGTGGCCGCCCCGGTTCGAGGGGGAGGTGGACGAGTTGCGGCTGTTCTACCTGACGCACCCGGAGCTCGACGCCGCGGAGGTCCTGACGACGCCGGCCAGTTCGGCCGTGGTCGCCACGCGGCGCCGGGCCCGGCCGTAGACACGGCGGCAGCCCGTGGGCCGGGGCCCACGGGCTGCCGTCCGCCGGGAACCGTCAGTGGCGCACCGCCTCGGCCTCCCGCGGGAGGTGGCTCGCCACGACCCGCTCGCGCCCGGCGACCGGAGCCCGGCGCCGGTCCACGACGGCGGCCAGCGACGCGACGCCCAGGCCGAGGACGGCCAGCGCCGCGCCGGCCAGGGCCGGGGAGGTGACCCCGAAGCCGGCGGCCAGGGCCAGGCCGCCGATCCAGGCACCGCCCGCGTTGGCCAGGTTGAAGGCGGCCTGGTTGGCCGAGGAGGCCAGGGAGGGGGCCGAGGAGGCCTTCTCCATGACCATCAGCTGCAACGGGGAGCCGGTGGCGAAGGCCGCCGTGCCGAGCAGGACCACCGCGACGGCGGCGGTCAGCTCCGTGCGCATGAGCAGCGGGAACAGCGCCAGGACCGCCACGAGCGCGACCAGGCCGCCGAACAGCGTGCCCCGCAGGGAGTGGTCGGCGAGCCGGCCGCCGAGCAGGTTGCCCGCGGTCGCGCCGACGCCGAACAGCGCCAGCAGCAGGGTCACGCTGGCGCCGGCGTAGCCGGCGGCGTCCGTGAGCATCGGGGTGATGTAGCTGTAGGCGGCGAACAGGGCGCCGAAGCCCGCGACGGTCGTGCCGAGCGACAGCCAGACCGGGACCGAGCGCAGGGCGGCGAGTTCGCCGCGCAGGCCCTGGGCGGTGGCGTGCTCGTGGTCGTGCGGGATGAGCAACGCGAGCGCCGCGATGGCCGCCAGGCCGATGGCGCCGACGCCGAGGAAGGTCGCCCGCCAGCCGAGCTGCTGGCCCATGAGGGTCGCGACCGGCACGCCCACGACGTTCGCGACCGTCAGGCCGAGGAACATCAGGGACACCGAGCGCGCCTTGCGTTCGGGCGCGACCATGTTCGTGGCCACGACGGCGCCCACGCCGAAGAAGGCGCCGTGCGGCAGTCCGCTCAGGAAGCGGGCGGCGAGCAGCCAGCCGTGGCCGGGCGCGAGGGCCGACAGGGCGTTGCCCACGACGAACAGTCCCATCAGGGCGATCAGGACCGTGCGGCGGGACATCCGGGCGGTGAGCGCCGCCAGCAGCGGGGCGCCGATGACGACGCCGAGCGCGTACGCCGAGACCAGGTGGCCGGCGCTGGGGATCGAGATGTTCAGGTCGTCCGCGACATCGGGCAGCAGCCCCATCATCACGAACTCGGTGGTGCCGATGCCGAAGGCACCCACGGCCAGGGCGAGCAGGGCCAGGGGCATGAAGAACCTTTCGAGACTTGCGTGGTGATCCGTACGTCGTATGTTCAAGTACGGAACAAAGTCTCGCAGGCGCACTATTCCACGAGGTGAAGCCGAGGTGGCCGAATCCCACCCGAACCGCTCTGACCTGCGCTTTTCAGGAACCGCTTGTGGCGACACTCACACGGGCGGCGACGGGCAGGTGGTCGCTGCCGGTCTTCGGCAGGGTCCACGAGCTCTGCGGCTCCAGGCCGCGGACCATGATCTGGTCGATGCGCGCCATCGGGAACGAGGCCGGCCAGCTGAAGCCGAAGCCACTGCCCACCGCGCCCTGCGTGGAACGCATCTGGGAGGTGACGGCGTTGAGCGCGCGGTCGTTCATCGTGCCGTTCAGGTCGCCGAGCAGCACGACGTTGCGCAGCGGTTCGTGCGCGATGGCCTCGCCCAGGTAGTCGGCGCTGCGGTCGCGCTGCCGGGCCGTGAACCCGGCCTCCATCTTCACGCGCACGGACGGCAGATGGGCCACGTAGACGGCGACCTGCCCGGCCGGGGCGGTCACGGTGGCGCGCATGGCCCGCGTCCAGCCCATGTCGAGGTCGACCGCCCGGACACCGCTGAGCGGGTACTTGCTCCACACGCCGACCGTGCCCTCGACCGCGTGGTAGCGGTACGTCGACGCCAGTGCCCGCTCGTACGCCGGGACCGCGGCCGGGGACAGCTCCTCCAGCGCCAGTACGTCCGCGCCGGAGGCGGCCACGTCCCGGGCGGTGCCGGACGGGTCCGGGTTCTCGGCGTTGACGTTGTGCGTGACCACGGTGAGGTCGCCGCCGCCGGCCGTCTTGTCGCTGAGCTGGCCCCCGAAGAGGTTGAACCAGACCACGGTCGGCGCCAGCACCGCGACCAGCGCCGTGGCCGACCTGCGCACCAGGGCCAGCAGGAGCAGCACCGGGACGAACAGCCCGAGCCAGGGCAGGAACGTCTCGATCAGGCTGCCCAGGTTGCCGACGGCGTTGGGGATCTGCGCGTGCAGCAGCATCACCACGGCCAGCAGCACCGCGCACCCGGCCACCACCAGTCCGCGCCGCCAGATCCGTGGGTCGCCCCGCCAGCCGCTCAGCAGCCGGTCCGACAGGCGCCGAAGCCGGGTTCCGCGGTGCTCGGGCCCCGAGCCGCCGTTGTCCGTCTCCGTCATGTACGCCTGCTGCGCCATACCGTCGCCTCACTACCTGCCGTGCACACCATCGCCCCCCGTGTCCTTACGACCCTAGGGGATGATCCGTTCCGTTCCCGCCGTCCCGCGGCGGCCGTACGGGGGCGAGGACGTTCGAGCCCGTCCGGCGAGTTCCGGTCACGGCCCCCGGAAGCGTGCTCTGTGACGAAACGCGCACACTGGGGCCGGGCTCACCCGGAACCGACGGCCGGTGAGCGGAACTCACAGGGGCTCCCCTGGCCCTCGATGGCACAAGGTGCCACCATGGACGTGGTCCGGGGACGCCGTCAGGGCGCCTCGAGATGACGTGTTAGGAGCCGTGCCATGACGCAGCTTCCGGCTGCCCAGACTGCGACGAAGCCCTCCGACGGCGGCAAGACGCTGTACGGGGGCAAGGGGACCCGCCGCATCACCGTGCGCGACATCGCCGCCGCCAAGGAGCGCGGCGAGAAGTGGCCCATGCTCACCGCCTACGACGCGATGACCGCCTCCGTCTTCGACGAGGCCGGCATCCCGGTCATGCTCGTCGGCGACTCGGCGGGCAACTGCCACCTGGGGTACGAGACCACCGTGCCCGTGACCCTCGACGAGATGACCATGCTGTCGGCGGCGGTCGTGCGGGGCACCTCGCGCGCCCTGATCGTCGGTGACCTGCCCTTCGGCTCCTACCAGGAGGGTCCGGTCCAGGCGCTGCGCTCGGCGACCCGGCTGGTGAAGGAGGCGGGCGTACAGGCCGTGAAGCTGGAGGGGGGCGAGCGGTCGCACGAGCAGATCCGGCTGCTCGTCGAGTCCGGCATCCCGGTCATGGCGCACATCGGGCTGACCCCGCAGTCCGTCAACGCCATGGGTTACCGCGTGCAGGGGCGGGGCGAGGAGGCGGCCCAGCAGCTGCTGCGGGACGCCAAGGCCGTGCAGGACGCGGGCGCCTTCGCCGTGGTCCTGGAGCTGGTGCCCGCCGAGCTCGCGGCCGAGGTGACGCGGGTGCTGCACATCCCGACCGTGGGGATCGGGGCGGGCCCGCAGACGGACGCGCAGGTGCTGGTGTGGACCGACATGCTGGGTCTGACCGGCGGGCGCGTGCCGAAGTTCGTGAAGCAGTACGCGAACCTGCGCGAGGTCATGGGGAACGCCGCGAAGGCGTTCGCCGAGGACGTGGTCGGCGGAACGTTCCCGCAGGAGGAGCACTCCGTCCACTGAGCCACTGCGGTACCACGACAGCCCCGCCGATCTTCCCCCGTCGGCGGGGCTGTCCCCTTGCGGCGCCCGAGGGCTTTGGAGGCTACTCGGGCTGCGTCGCGATCTGGATCAGGTTGCCGCAGGTGTCGTCGAAGACGGCGGTGGTGACGGGGCCCATCTCCACGGGCTCCTGGGTGAAGTGGACGCCGAGGGCGCGCAGGCGCTCGTACTCGGCGTGCACGTCGGTGACGGCGAACTGGGCGAGCGGGATGCCGTCGGCGACCAGGGCGTCGCGGTAGGGCTTGACGGCCGGGTGACCGGCGGGCTCCAGCAGGAGTTCCGTGCCGCCCGGCTCCTCCGGGGAGACCACGGTCAGCCACCGGTCCCGCTCGCCGACCGGGACGTCGTGCTTCTTCACGAAGCCGAGGACCTCGGTGTAGAAGCGCAGGGCTTTGGCCTGGTCGTCGACGAAGACGCTGGTCAGGTGGATCCTCATGGCGTGCTCTCTTCCGGTCGGGAGGCGTCGGGTGCCGGCCATCGCTCGGTGATGTGCCGCAGCGGGGCCGTGTTCAGGTCGTGGAACTTGTAGCGGCCCTCCCGCCGGGTCTCGACGAGCCCGGCGGCCTCCAGCACCGCGAGGTGCTGGGAGACCGCCTGGCGCGAGATGCCGAGCCGGTGCTTCATGCTCAGCCGCGAGCAGATCTCGAACAGGGTCTGTCCGGACTTCTCCGCGAGCTCGTCGAGGATGGTGCGACGGGTGGGGTCGGCCAAGGCTTTGAAAAGGTCGTCGGCCATGACTCCAGCATAGGCAAGTGACCACTTGCCTATCAAGTCCCTCGCCCCGGCGCGTCAGACCGACTCGCGCCACCCGTTGGTGATCGGCAGGCGCCGGTCCTTGCCGAACCCCTTCGCCGAGATCTTCGTCCCCGGCGGGTACTGCCGCCGCTTGTACTCGGCCGTGTCGACCATGCGCAGGGTCTTCACGACCAGCTCGCGGTCGAAGCCGGCCGCGACGATCTCGTCCGCGCCGCGGTCCCGGTCGACGTACAGCTCCAGGATCGCGTCGAGCACCGGGTAGTCCGGCAGCGAGTCCGTGTCCACCTGGCCCGGGCGCAGCTCCGCGCTCGGCGGCTTGGTGAGGGAGTTCTCCGGGATCGGCGGGGTCTGCCCGCGCTCCCGGGCCGCCCGGTTGCGCCACTCCGCCAGCCGGAAGACCGACGTCTTGTACACGTCCTTGATCGGGCCGTACGCGCCGACGGAGTCGCCGTAGAGCGTGGAGTAGCCGACCGCGAGCTCGGACTTGTTGCCGGGGGCCAGGACGATGTGGCCCTCCTGGTTGGAGATGGCCATCAGCAGCGTGCCGCGCAGGCGCGACTGGAGGTTCTCCTCCGCCAGGCCCGTCAGGCCCAGCGAGCCCATGTAGGCGTCGAACATCGGCTCGATGGGGACCGTGCGGTAGTTGAGGCCCGTACGGCGGGCCAGCTCGGCCGCGTCGTCCTTGGAGTGGTCCGAGGAGTACTTCGACGGCATCGACACGCCGTACACGTTCTCCGCGCCCAGCGCGTCGCAGGCGATCGCCGCGACCAGGGCCGAGTCGATGCCGCCCGACAGGCCGATCAGCACCGACTCGAAGCCGTTCTTCGCCACGTACGCCCGCAGGCCCACGACCAGCGCCGAGTAGACCTCCTCGTCGTCGTCCAGCCGGTCCGCGTAGCCGCCCGTCAGCTCGGGCTCGTAGGCCGGCAGCGGTTCCTCGGAGAGCACCACGCGGTCGATGCGCAGACCGTCGTCGACCACGCCCGCCGGCGCGTCCGCGGCCGCCGCCGGCAGGTCGAGGTCCAGGACCACGCAGCCCTCGGAGAACTGCGGCGCCCGCGCCACGACCTCGCCGTCCTTGTCGACGACGATCGAGTCGCCGTCGAAGACCAGTTCGTCCTGGCCGCCGATCATGGCCAGGTAGGCCGTGGTGCAGCCGGCCTCCTGCGCCCGCTTGCGCACCAGCTCCAGCCGCGTGTCGTCCTTGTTGCGCTCGTAGGGGGAGGCGTTGATCGAGAGGAGCAGGCCCGCCTTCGCCGAACGGGCGGCGGGGACGCGGCCGCCGTCCTGCCAGAGGTCCTCGCAGATGGCCAGGGCGACGTCCACCCCGTGCACGCGCAGCACCGGCATGCTGTCGCCGGGCACGAAGTAGCGGAACTCGTCGAAGACGCCGTAGTTCGGCAGGTGGTGCTTGGCGTAGGTCAGGACCACCTCGCCGCCGTACAGCACCGCCCCCGCGTTCCGCGGCGCGCCGGCCGGCTGGCCGTACTTCGGCTGGGCGGTCTCGCTGCGGTCGAGATAGCCGACGATCACCGGCAGCCGGCCGAGGCCCTCGCCGGCCAGACGGGCGGCGAGCGCGCGCAGCGCCGCCCGGGAGGCCTCCACGAAGGACGACCTGAGAGCCAGGTCCTCGACGGGATACCCGGTCAGCGCCATCTCCGGGAACGCCACGAGATGCGCTCCCTGCTCGGCGGAGTGCCGGGTCCAGCGGACGATCGACTCGGCGTTCCCGGCGAGGTCGCCGACGCTCGAGTCGATCTGGTTCAGGGCGAGACGTAGTTGAGGCACGAGGTCAGTGTAATCGTCAGAGCGACGCAATGGGGTGGTGTGGGCCATCCCACACCCCCTGCCGCCGTACGGCCGTCAGCGCCGGTGCGACCGTGCCGGAAAGGAAGGCGGCTCGGGGCCGGAGGCCGGTCCGGGTCTCACGCCCTACGGGCGGGGCGCGGCGCCCCGCGCCTTGAGCAGGTCCGCCATGAGCCCGATCTCCGACTGCTGCGCGTCCACCATGCCCTGCGCGAGCCGCTTCTCCACCCCGACCGTGCACTTCTCCACACAGCCCCGCGCCATGTGGATGCCGCCCTCGTGGTGGTCCGTCATCAACTGCAGGTAGTAGATCTCCGCCTGCTTGCCGCTGAGTTCGCCGAGTCTCTTCATCTCGGTGTTCGTCGCCATGCCCGGCATCAGCGCGCCGTCCTTGCCGGTGGCCATGCCGCCCATGTCCATCCAGGCCATCGGGGGCTCGGAGGACACCTTGGGCAGGCCCCACAGGTCGAGCCAGCCCAGCATCATGCCGCGCTGGTTGGCCTGGGTCTGCGCGATGTCGTAGGCGAGGCGGCGCACCTCCTCGTCCTCGGTGCGGTCGCGCACGATGTACGACATCTCCACCGCCTGCTGGTGGTGCACCGCCATGTCGCGCGCGAACCCGGCGTCGGCGGACTCGGCGGAGGGGGTCGTGCCGCCGCCGTCGTCCCCGGCGACGGCGTAGGTGATCGCGCCGGCCGCGACGAGCGCCGTCGCCGCGGCCCCGGCGACCAGACCGACGTGCCTCACTGCGACAGCCCGTTGGTGCAGGCGGCACCCGGCTCGGGGGTCTGCTCGCCCTGGACGAACTTCTCGAAGAACTTGTCGACGTTCGGGTCGTCCGCGCCCGTCACGGTGCGCTGGTGACCCCACGCCGAGAGCATGATCGGGTCCTTCTGGTCGTCCATCGGGCTCATCAGCGTGTACGGCGTCTTCTTCACCTTGGCCGCGAGCGCGTCGACGTCGGCCTTCTTCGCGGCGGCGTTGTACGTCACCCACACCGCGCCGTGCTCCAGCGAGTGCACGGCGTTGGTGTTGTTGATCTCCTTGGTGTAGACGTCGCCGTTGCAGTTCATCCACACCTGGTTGTGGTCGCCGCCGACGGGGGGCTCGGAGGCGTACTTCACGGCCTTGGTGACGTGGTTGCGGGAGAGCTTGCCCTCCCAGGTCCTCACGCCGTCCTTGCCGGTGACGAACCTGCCCTTGCCCGAGGAGTCGCTCGCCGCGGCGTCGCCGCCGTCGCCGGACTGGGACCGCACGAGCACGACGCCGCCGGCGACCAGGCCGCCGACGATCACGACACTGGCCACGATGGTGAGGATCCGGTTGCGCCGCTCACGGGCCTGCTCGGCACGCCGCATCTCCTCTATTCGCGCCTTGCGTGCCGTGTTGCTCTTCTTGGCGGAGCCCATGAGGTGTCCTTCGCGGGAAAAGTGGGACGGTCGGGTGGCCTGATCGTAATGGGGGAGGCGCTGCCCCTCGTAGGGCGGCAGCGGGAAAGGGCCGAATCGATACGGCACCGACAGCTGCCCGACAGCTTCGGCCGCCGCGGTCCCGGTGATTTGGACGGCCGGGACCCGCTTGCCTACGCTGCCCGCATGCGGCTGCTGCGCTCCACCGACCTGGCCTTGCGGGTCCTGATGCGGCTCGCCGTCGCGGGCGGGTCGAGTCCGACGACCCGGGAGGTCGCGGACGGCATGGGCGTGCCGTACACCCACCTGGCCAAGGTCGTCGCCGAGCTGCGGCACCGTGGACTGCTGACGGCCCGCCGGGGCCGCGGCGGCGGACTCGCCCTCACCGCGCAGGGCCGCACGGCGTCGGTGGGAGCCGTGGTCCGCGCCTTCGAGGGCGAGGGCGACGTGGTCGACTGCGAGGGCCCGGTCCCCTGCCCCCTGAACTCCGCCTGCCGCCTGCGCGGCGCCCTGCGCCGGGCCCAGGAGGCGTTCTTCGCCTCCCTGGACCCGCTCACGGTGGCGGACATCGCGGCGGAGCCCACCGGGGCCCTGCTGTTCGGGATCTCGCGGGGCCCCCGGGACGCTCAGTCCCGACCGGCCAGCCACAGGTCCGGTCCGAACACCTCGTAGTGGATGTCGGCCGGGGCCACCCCCTTGGCGATCAGCTGGGCCCGCACGGACCGCATGAAGGGCAGGGGACCGCACAGGTACGCGCACGTGCCCGGCGCGACCGGGACCTCGGCGAGGTCGACCAGTCCGGTGCGGGCACCGGGCGGGGCGTCCCGCTCGTACCAGAGGTGCAGCGCCGCGTCCGGCAGCTTGCCCGCCCAGGACTCGTGGTCGGCGCGCAGGGCGTGGGTGGCGGGTGAGCGGTCGCCGTGGACGACGGTGACCGGGGCGCGGTGCCCCGAGCCGGCGAGGTGGGCCAGCAGCGCGGTGATCGGGGTGACGCCGATGCCCGCCGAGGCCAGCAGCAGGGGGGTGTCGGGGGCGGCGTCCAGGACCAGGTCGCCGTAGGCCTCGGACAGCTCCAGGACGTCGCCCTTCCGCACCCGCGCGTGCAGGTGGTGGGAGACCTCGCCGTCGGGGGCGCCGTCGCCGCGCACGCGCTTGACGCTGATCTGCCGCAGGGCCGGGCCCGGTGCCCCGGAGAGGCTGTACTGCCGTATCTGCCGGGCGCCGTCCGGGAGGGTGACGCGGACGGAGACGTACTGGCCGGCGGAGAAGTCCCGCACGGGACCGCCGTCGGCGGGCCGCAACCGGAACGTGACCACGTCCGGGGTCTCGGTGACCCGCTCGACGACCTCCCAGGGCCGCCAGGCCGGCCCGCCGCGCTCCTCGCGCAGCCGCCGCTCGACGGCGATCAGGGCGTTCGCCATCAGCCAGTAGACCTCGTCCCAGGCCGCGGCGACCTCGGGCGTGACGGCGTCGCCGAGTACGTCCGCGATGGCGGCGAACAGGTGCTCGTGGACGATGCCGTACTGCCCGGCGGTGACGCCGAGGGAGGCGTGTTTGTGGGCGATGCGCCGCAGCATCGCGTCGGGCCGCTGCCCGGGGTGGTCCAGCAGGTGCGCGGCGAAGGCGGCGATGGAGCCGGCGAGCGCCCGCCGCTGGGCGCCGGAGGCCTGGTTGCCCCGGTTGAACAGGTCGCGCAGCAGCTCCGGGTGGGAGGCGAACAGACCGGTGTAGAAGCGCTCGGTGATCGTGTCCAGGGTCGCGCCGACGGCGGGGAGGGTGGCGCGGACGGTGGCGGCGGACTGCTCGGACAGCATCGGTGCTCCTCGAAGCTCGGCTGCGCGCACGCTATTTAAGTGGTATGAGAGATGCAAATTATGGGGTGGGGGGACCGAAACGGACCGGCCGTTACGGACGCCGGGGCGAGCAGGCACTATGGGCTCAAGAGCACTCCACCCGCCGTACGCGGGTCGTCCGGTCCCCGCCGGTCGGGCGATCATGGTCCGCAACGCGTACGAAATGGTCGTGTGGTGGGATGCTCAGGTGCCCGACCGCCTCCCGTGGTACGGAAGACAGGCGGCCTGACCAGCAAGGATGGGGAAGCGGAAGATGGACAAGCAGCAGGAGTTCGTGCTCCGGACGTTGGAGGAGCGCGACATCCGGTTCGTACGCCTGTGGTTCACGGACGTGCTGGGCTTCCTCAAGTCCGTCGCCGTGGCCCCGGCCGAACTGGAACAGGCCTTCGACGAGGGCATCGGCTTCGACGGCTCCGCGATCGAGGGCTTCGCCCGGGTCTACGAGTCCGACATGATCGCCAAGCCCGACCCGTCGACCTTCCAGATCCTGCCCTGGCGCGCGGAGGCCCCCGGCACGGCGCGCATGTTCTGTGACATCCTCATGCCGGACGGCTCCCCGTCCTTCGCCGACCCGCGCTACGTGCTCAAGCGCGCCCTGGCCCGCGCGAGCGACCTGGGCTTCACGTTCTACACGCACCCGGAGATCGAGTTCTTCCTGCTGAAGGACCGGCCGCTGGACGGCTCCCGCCCCACCCCGGCCGACAACTCCGGCTACTTCGACCACACCCCGACCAACGTCGGGATGGACTTCCGCCGCCAGGCGATCACGATGCTGGAGTCGATGGGCATCTCCGTCGAGTTCTCCCACCACGAGGGCGCCCCCGGCCAGCAGGAGATCGACCTGCGCTACGCCGACGCGCTCTCCACGGCCGACAACGTCATGACCTTCCGCCTGGTCATGAAGCAGGTGGCGCTGGAGCAGGGCGTGCACGCCACGTTCATGCCCAAGCCGTTCTCCGAGCACCCCGGCTCCGGCATGCACACCCACCTCTCCCTCTTCGAGGGCGACCGCAACGCGTTCTACGAGTCGGGCTCGGAGTACCAGCTCTCCAAGGTGGGCCGCTCCTTCATCGCGGGCCTGCTGCGGCACGCGGCGGAGGTCTCCGCGGTCACCAACCAGTGGGTCAACTCCTACAAGCGCATCTGGGGCGGCGCGGAGCGCACGGCGGGCGCGGGCGGCGAGGCGCCGTCGTACATCTGCTGGGGCCACAACAACCGCTCGGCGCTGGTCCGGGTCCCGATGTACAAGCCCGGCAAGACGGGCTCGGCCCGCGTCGAGGTCCGCTCCCTCGACTCCGGCGCGAACCCCTACCTCGCCTACGCGGTCCTGCTCGCCGCCGGTCTCAAGGGCATCGAGGAGGGCTACGAACTCCCGCCGGGCGCGGAGGACGACGTGTGGGCCCTGTCCGACGCGGAGCGCCGCGCGATGGGCATCGAGCCCCTCCCGCAGAACCTGGGCGAGGCGCTGACCCTGATGGAACGCAGCGATTTGGTCGCCGAGACCCTCGGCGAGCACGTCTTCGACTTCTTCCTGCGCAACAAGCGGCAGGAGTGGGAGGAGTACCGCAGCGAGGTGACGGCGTTCGAGCTGCGGAAGAACCTTCCGGCGCTGTAGCGCGAACCCGCTCGGCGTGGGGAAGGCCGGCCGCCGTGGGCCGTCGGCCTCGCCTCACGGTGACGCCGTCTCCGGCACCGGTTCTCGATTCCTGACCGGTCGCGTCGCGCCCCGGCCGGTCAGGACTCCCGCTGCCGCTTGTGGGTCGCCAGCAGCTCGTGCAGCGGTTCCGTCGCCCGCCTGCGGTACTCCTGCACCGCCCAGCCGTTGCCGTCCGGGTCCTGGAAGTGCATGAACGTGGCGCCGTCGTCCGGCGCGTACCGGACCGGCTCCGAGACGTCGAGGCCGCGGGCGACGAGATCGGCGTGCGCGGCCTCGATGTCGGCCACGCACAGCTGCAGGCCCTGGTAGGAGCCGGGCGCCGGGGTGGGGCCCGGGGTCATCTCCCAGAGCGAGTCGCCGAGGGCGATCGAGCAGCCGGAACCCGGCGGGGTCAGCTGGACGATCCGCATCCCGGGCATGACCTCCTGGTCGATGTCCACGTGGAAGCCGACCTTGTCCCGGTAGAAGTCCCGGGCCCGGTCGATGTCGGTCACGGGCAGCGGGATGACTTCGAGGGTGAGGTCCACGGCGTGACTCCTTCGTCGGACGGCATCAGGCATCAGGCATCGGACATCGGGCGCGGTCCCGCGCGGCACGCGAACCACCACCGCGTCCGGCTGAACGGCTCCTCCTCACCGAAGCCGAAAACCGCGCGCGGCGCCACCGAGTGGACGCCCGCGCCCCGCGCCGTGGCGGGAACGGCCTCCCCGTACCTCGGAGTGCCGGAAGCCGCCGTCCTCCTCCTCCGCCCCGCGCCCGGCCCTCGCGGCCGGGCGTCGCCGGTGACGCGCCGTGCGTTCCCGCGGGGCCGGCCCGTGCGGCCCGTCCGCCTGCCGAACTCACCGGCGCTCGCCCCGTGCCCTGCGGTTAGGCTCGAAGCCGTACGACCTTGATCCGATGCGAACGCGCGAGACGATGTGAGGGAGGCCCGGATGACGGCGGCCCCGGGGCGCAGGAGCAGTACCTTCACACGGCTGCTGCGGCACGGCTTCACCGACGCCTCCGCCGCCGAACGGCTCCTGGACAGCGTCGAGCTCGCGCCCCTGCGCGACGACCCGGTGCTGCTGGACGCGCTGGGCGCGACCGCCGACCCCGATCTCGCGCTGCTCGGCCTGGTCCGGCTGCTGGAGGCCCAGCCGAACCCCGGCGCCCGCCGGGAGCTGCTCGACACGCTGATCTCGGCCAAGCCGCTGCGCGACCGGCTCCTCGGGGTGCTCGGCGCCTCCACCGCCCTCGCCGACCACCTCACCCGGCACCCGGGCGACTGGCAGGCCCTCGTGACGTACGAGGCGCGGGACCTGCACCCGGGGGTGGCGGAGTTCGAGGCCGGTCTCGCGCAGGCCACCGACCCGGTCTCGCTGCGCGTCGCCTACCGCCGCTGCCTGCTGTCCATCGCGGCCCGCGACGTGTGCGGCACGACCGGCGTCGCCGAGTCCGCGGCCGAGCTGGCCGACCTCGCCACGGCCACCCTGCGCGCCGCCCTCGGCCTCGCCCGGGCCGCCGCGCCGGAGGACGACGCCCTGTGCCGCCTCGCGGTCGTCGCGATGGGCAAGTGCGGCGGCCACGAGCTGAACTACGTCTCCGACGTCGACGTCATCTTCGTCGGCGAGGCGGTCGAGGGGGCCGACGAGACCAAGGCGATCCGCGCCGCGACCCGGCTCGCCTCGCACATGATGCGGATCTGCTCGGAGACCACGGTCGAGGGCTCCATCTGGCCCGTCGACGCCAACCTGCGCCCGGAGGGCAGGAACGGCCCGCTGGTGCGGACCCTGGCCAGCCACCTCGCCTACTACCAGCGCTGGGCCAAGACCTGGGAGTTCCAGGCGCTGCTCAAGGCCCGCCCGGTCGCCGGCGACCCCGACCTCGGCGCGGAGTACGTCGAAGCCGTGCAGCCGCTGGTGTGGAAGGCCGCCGAGCGCGAGAACTTCGTCTCCGACGTGCAGAAGATGCGCCGCCGGGTCGTGGAGAACATCCCCGCCGCCGAGGTCGACCGCCAGCTGAAGCTGGGCCCGGGCGGTCTCAGGGACGTCGAGTTCGCCGTCCAGCTGCTCCAGCTGGTGCACGGCCGCACCGACCCCTCCCTGCGCAGCGGCACGACCCTCGACGCGCTCAAGGCCCTCGCCGCCGGCGGCTACGTCGGCCGGTCCGACGCCGCCCAGCTCGACGAGGCCTACCGCTTCCTGCGCACCCTGGAGCACCGCATCCAGCTGTTCCGGCTCCGGCGGACCCACCTCGTGCCGGAGGACGAGGCCGAGCTGCGCCGCATCGGCCGCTCCCTGGGCCTGCGCACCGACCCGGTCGCCGAGCTGCACCGCGAGTGGAAGCGGCACACCACCGTCGTACGCCGGCTGCACGAGAAGCTGTTCTACCGGCCGCTGCTCGACGCGGTCGCCCAGCTCGCCACCGGTGAGGCCCGGCTGAGCGCCGAGGCGGCCCGGGAGCGCATGGTCGCCCTCGGGTACGCCGACCCGGCCTCCGCCCTGCGCCACCTGGAGGCCCTGGCCTCCGGCGTCACCCGCAAGGCCGCCATCCAGCGCACCCTGCTGCCCGTGCTGCTCGGCTGGTTCGCCGACTCGGCCGACCCGGACGCGGGCCTGCTCAACTTCCGCAAGGTGTCCGACGCGCTCGGCAAGACGCCCTGGTACCTGCGGCTGCTGCGGGACGAGGGCGCCGCCGCGCAGAACCTCGCCCGGGTGCTGTCCGCCGGGCGCCTCGCGCCCGACCTGCTGATGCGCGCGCCCGAGGCGGTCGCGCTGCTCGGCGACGGGGACGGCGGCGGTCTCGAACCCCGCCCGCGCGCCCACCTGGAGCAGGAGATACTCGCCGCGGTGAACCGGGCCGACGGGGCCGCCCAGGCGGTCACGGCCGCGCGCGGGGTGCGCCGCCGCGAGCTGTTCCGCACCGCCGCCGCCGACATCGTCGGCTCCTACGGCACCGAGGAGCAGCCCGCCGAGGCCGACCAGGGCGCCCTGGTGGACCGGGTCGGGGCGGCCGTGTCGGACCTGACCGCCGCGACCCTGGCCGGCACGCTCCGCGCGGTCGTCCGGGAGGGCTGGGGCGACGAGCTGCCCACCCGGTTCGCGATCATCGGCATGGGCCGGTTCGGCGGCCACGAGCTGGGCTACGGCTCCGACGCGGACGTGCTGTTCGTGCACGAGCCGCGCGACGGCGTGGACGAGCGGGAGGCCTCGCAGGCGGCCAACAAGGTCGTCTCGGAGATGCGCCGCCTGCTGCAGATCCCGAGCGCCGACCCGCCGCTGCTCATCGACGCCGACCTGCGCCCGGAGGGCAAGTCCGGCCCGCTGGTGCGGACCCTGACGTCGTACGCGGCGTACTACCGCCGGTGGTCGCTGACCTGGGAGTCGCACGCCCTGCTGCGGGCCGAGCCGGTCGCCGGGGACGAGGACCTGGGCCGCCGCTTCATCGAGCTGGTCGACCCGCTGCGCTACCCGGCGGACGGGCTCGGCGACGAGGCGGTGCGCGAGATCCGGCGGCTGAAGGCCCGGATGGAGCGGGAGCGGCTGCCGCGCGGCGCCGATCCGAAGCTGCACGCCAAGCTCGGGCCGGGCGGGCTGTCGGACGTGGAGTGGACCGTGCAGCTGCTGCAGCTGCGGCACGGCGCACAGGAGCCCGGCCTGCGCACCACCCGCACCCGCGAGGCGCTGGCCGCCGCCCGTGCGGCCGGGCTCGTCACGGAGGAGGACGCCGGGACGCTCGACGAGGCCTGGGTCCTCGCGACCCGGGTCCGCAACGCGGTGATGCTGGTGCGCGGCCGGGCCGGCGACACGTTCCCCTCCGACCCGCGCGAACTGGCCGCCGTCGGCCGGTACCTGGGCCACAACCCCGGCCACGTCGGCGACATGCTCGACGCCTACCGGCGCACCGCCCGCCGGGCGCGGGGCGTGGTGGAGGAACTGTTCTACGGGGTCGCCGAGCGCTGAGCCCGCTCCCAGCCGGGCCCCACCGCGGACGGCGGCCCGAAGCCCGGCCCGCAGCTCCCGGGCGTGGCCGAGGAACGCCGTGAGCCCCACCTCGAACGCCCGGTCCGCGCGGCTCCCCGCCCGAGGCCGACAACGCCTCGGCCGGCCGCGGGGTCGGGGCGGAGGCGGACAGCTCCCACATCGTCCCGGGCGCCACGAGGCCGAGGGCCGAGCACCAGGTTCTCCAGGGCCGTCGGCAGGGACATCGCCTCGGGGGTGCGCGGCGAAAGCGGCCCGGTGGGAGCGGGCCCAGGCCTCCAGGGCCGCGTCCCAGGGGCGCAGGGCGAGGGTCGCCGGGTCGATCACCGCCGCGACCCGCTCGCGCAGCAGCTCCACGATCCCGTCCCGGCCTTCCACGTGGTGGTGCACCGAGCCGGTCTGCGCACCCGGCCGCCCGGCGACCCGCGGCACGCTGAAGTCGCCGCGCTCGTCGACGATCTCCAGTGCCGTCCTCGTGATGCGATCGCGGTCGGGGAGGGGTGTGCGCGGCCGTGTCACCGGCGAGTGGTCCCGGCGGCTGGGCGCCGGGCGGGCCGGCCGGGCCTGGCGGCTGCGGGACGTGCGGGACGCGGGCGCGATGGTGGCCCCTGGGCTCGGACTGGCCGATCGCGCCCTACGACGCCCGCGCGGTGCTGGCGACGGCCCGGGCCCCGTGGGGCGCGGTGTCGTCCCGGACCGGGCTGACCTGGCTGACCGGGCTGGGGGCGCCGGAGGGCCGCACCGGGCACGCGGCGCTCGCGGCGGGGGAGGCGGAGGCGGCCGGCCGGATCGCCCCCGGGTTCCGGTGGGACCTCACCGTGCTGGGCGTGGACCCGGGGGCGGCTCCGGCGGACGAGGTGGTCCGGGGACCCGTGCCGCTGACGGTGGCCGGGGGGCACGTGGTGCACCGGGGGGAGTCGCGCGGGCCCCGTCCCGCGCGACCGGCCGGTCCTGTCCCCAGGGGACCCGCGACCGGGATTCGGCCGGTTTCCGCCCCGGCACCACCCTCGGCAGGGCGTACGGCAGCCGGCCGTACCAGAGCCGGGCCACCGCGAACCCGAACGCCAGGCACAGCACGCCGCCCACCGCGTCCAGCCAGAAGTGGTTGGCCGTGGCGACGATCACCACCAGCGTCAGCGCCGGGTACAGCAGACCCAGCACCCGCAGCCACGGGACCGTCGCCAGCGCGAAGATCGTCAGGCCGCACCACACCGACCAGCCGATGTGCATCGACGGCATCGCGGCGTACTGGTTGGACATGTTCTTCAGGTCGCCGGACGCCATGGAACCCCAGGTCTGGTGGACCATGACGGTGTCGATGAAGCCGCCGCCGCGCATCAGCCGCGGGGGCGCCAGCGGGTACAGGTAGTAACCGACCAGGGCGACGGCGGTGGTCGCGAAGAGCACCAGGCGCGTGGCCGCGTACCGGCCGGGGTGGCGACGGTACAGCCACACCAGCACGCCCAGCGTGACCACGAAGTGCAGTGTCGCGTAGTAGTAGTTCATGCCGATGATCAGCCAAGTCACCGAGTTGACGGCGTGGTTGACCGACTGCTCGACGGCGATGCCCAGTTGGTGCTCGGTCTGCCAGATCCAGTCGGCGTTGCGCAGTGCCTCGGCCTTCTGCTCGGGCACGGCGTTGCGGACGAGCGAGTACGTCCAGTAACTGACCGCGATCAGCAGGATCTCGAACCAGAAGCGGGGCCGGCGCGGGGTGCGCAGCCGCCGCAGGAGCCCGGGCCCCGTCTCGGCCGCGGGGGGCGGGAGGGCCGCCTCCAGGCCCTCCGGCTGCGTCACGGTCGCGTCACCCATAGGCACAAAGTCTGCCAGAAAAGGACTTCCCCACCGATCATCCCGCGGCCCGGCCCCGGCCGCATGTCCTACGGCGAAATCCGGCCGCCGGTCTCAGGAGCGCGCACGGTCCCCGGGCGCCGAGGCGGTCGAACCGCGCACCACCAGTTCCGGCATGAACACGAACTCGCTGTGCGGCGCGGGCGTTCCGCCGATCTCCTCCAGCAGCGTGCGCACGGCCGCCTGGCCCATGGCCGGGACCGGCTTGCGGATGGTCGTCAGGGGCGGGTCGGTGAAGGCGATCAGCGGGGAGTCGTCGAAGCCGACCACCGAGATGTCCTTCGGCACGTCCAGGCCGTGCTGCCGGGCCGCGCGGATCGCGCCCAGCGCCATCATGTCGCTCGCGCACACCACGGCCGTGCAGTTCCGCTCGATCAGGGCGGTGGCGGCGGCCTGCCCGCCCTCCAGCGTGTAGAGGGAGTGCTGCACCAGCTGCGACTCGACCGTCTCGGCGCCCAGGCCCAACTGCTCCTGCATCGCCCGCACGAACCCCTCGATCTTGCGCTGCACCGGCACGAACCGCTTGGGTCCGAGCGCCAGCCCGATCCGCGTGTGCCCGAGGGACGCCAGGTGCGTCACGGCCAGGCTCATCGCCGCGCGGTCGTCGGGGGAGATGAACGGTGCCTGCACCTTCGGCGAGAAACCGTCGACCAGTACGTAGGGCACGCCCTGTGCGCGCAGCCGGTCGTAGCGCTGCATGTCGGCGGTGGTGTCGGCGTGCAGTCCGGAGACGTAGATGATGCCGGCGACCCCGCGGTCCACGAGCATCTCGGTCAGCTCGTCCTCGGTCGAGCCGCCCGGGGTCTGCGTGGCCAGCACCGGCGTGTAGCCCTGCCGGGTCAGCGCCTGGCCGATCACCTGGGCCAGGGCCGGGAAGATCGGGTTCTCCAGCTCCGGGGTGATCAGGCCGACCAGGCCCTCGCTGCGCTGCCGGAGCCGGACCGGGCGTTCGTAGCCCAGCACGTCGAGGGCGGCCAGCACGGACTGGCGGGTCGTGGCGGCGACGCCCGGCTTCCCGTTGAGGACGCGGCTGACGGTCGCTTCGCTCACCCCCGCCTGCAAAGCGATGTCCGCAAGCCGTGTGGTCACAGCACTGGACTGTAGCGGCCGGACTTCTGCTTGCACACCGACGGGACGCCGGGAGCGGGCCGGCGCACGGCCCGCTGCGGATTGCTTGGTCATCGCGGTCCCCTGAAGTCGTGTCGGCGTCCGCTCCGCAACGGATGATTCCCCCGGCGGAAACGGATGGCAAGTGCTTGCAGAGTCTTGCACAACTGTCCGACTCCCCGCCGAACAGCCGGAAATCAGGGCCTAGGGGCCATCGGGGAGGTCACGGCAGGATAACCATCCGCACCGCTTGCAACTTTTTGCTGCAAGGTCTTTCGCAAGTCGTTCAGCCGCGGCTAATCTCACCGACGCCCGGCCGCCAACGGCGCAGTCGGCAGCACAACGGGCTTTCACCCTCAAGGAGAACTCATGCGGCGTGGCATAGCGGCCACCGCGCTGGTGGCGTCCCTCGCCCTGGCGGCGACGGCCTGCGGCGGAAGCGACAGCGGCGACGAGGCCGGCGGCCCGGTCACCATCACCTGGTGGGACACCTCCAACGCGACCAACGAGGCGCCGACCTACAAGGCCCTGGTCAAGGAGTTCGAGGCCGCCCACAAGGACATCAAGGTCAAGTACGTCAACGTCCCCTTCGACCAGGCGCAGAACAAGTTCGACACCGCCGCCGGTTCCAAGGGCGCCCCCGACGTGCTGCGCTCCGAGGTCGGCTGGACCCCCGCCTTCGCCAAGAAGGGCTTCTTCCTGCCGCTGGACGGCACCGACGCCCTCGCCGAGCAGGACAAGTTCAAGTCCAACCTGATCAAGCAGGCCCAGTACGAGGGCAAGACCTACGGTGTCCCCTTCACCACGGACACCCTCGCCCTCGTCTACAACAAGGCCCTGTTCGAGAAGGCCGGCGTCGAGGCACCCAAGACCTGGGACGACCTGAAGAAGGCCGCCGCCACCATCAAGGACAAGACCGGCGTCGACGGCTACTGGGGCTCGACCCAGTCCTACTACGCCCACTCCTTCCTCTACGGCGAGGGCGCCGACACCGTCGACGTCGGCGCCAAGAAGATCACCGTCACCTCGCCCGAGGCCAAGAAGGCCTACGGCACCTGGCTGAGCCTGTTCAAGGGCAAGGGCCTGCACAAGGCCGACACCACCGCCGACGCCTACGCCCACATCCAGGAGGCGTTCGTCAGCGGCAAGGTCGCCTCGATCATCCAGGGCCCGTGGGAGATCACGAACTTCTACAAGGGCTCGGCCTTCAAGGACAAGGCCAACCTGGGCATCGCCACCGTCCCGGCCGGCTCCACCGGCAAGGCGGGCGCCCCGACCGGCGGCCACAACCTCTCGGTGTACGCGGGCTCGGACAAGGCCCACCAGGAGGCCTCGCTGAAGTTCGTGAAGTTCATGACCTCGGCCAAGGCCCAGGAGACCATCGCGCTGAAGAACAACACGCTGCCGACGCGCGACGACGCCTACACCGCCGAGGTCAAGGCCGACCCGGGCATCGCCGGCTACCAGGGCGTCCTCGCCGCCGCCCAGCCGCGCCCGGAGCTGCCCGAGTACAGCTCGCTGTGGACGCCGCTGGACGACGAACTGCTCGCGATCGCCGGTGGCAAGAAGTCCCTGGACGAGGGGCTGAGCAGCGCCGAGACGTCCATCGCCAAGCTGCTCCCGGACTACGGCAAGTAGGCCTTCGCGGCCGCCGGATCCCCGCAGGACATGAGGGGGGAGGGATCCGGCGGCCGGCGGCCTGTGTGCCGTACCCCCTGATCTCCAGCTGATCTCCAGTTCGCGAACGAAGGTTGTCGAACATGACAGTCGCCATCGACCGAGCGACCGGCAAGCGAAGCGGTGACCGCGGTCCCCGGTCCGGGCTGGGCCGGCGCCTCAAGCACAGCTACCAGAAGCACTGGTACGCCTACGCGATGATCGCGCCCGTGGCCGTCGTGCTCGGCGTCCTCGTGCTGTACCCCCTGGCCTACGGCTTCTACCTGACGCTGACCGACGCCACGAGCCTCAACACGGCCCGGACGATCGGCGTCAACGAGATCGAGGCCACCTACAAGTTCATCGGCTTCGACAACTACGCCGACATCCTGTGGGGGGAGACCGCCTACGAGCGCTTCTGGTCCCACTTCATCTGGACGATCGTGTGGACGGCCCTGTGCGTCGCCCTGCACTACTCCATCGGACTGGGCCTGGCGCTGCTGCTCAACCAGAAGCTGCGCGGGCGCACCTTCTACCGGCTCATCCTCATCCTGCCGTGGGCCGTGCCGACCTTCGTCATCGTCTTCGGCTGGCGCTTCATGCTCGCCGACTCCGGCATCATCAACTCCGGCCTGGAGACGCTGCACCTGCCGACCCCGGCGTGGCTGGAGGACACCTTCTGGCAGCGCTTCGCCGCGATCATGGTCAACACCTGGTGCGGTGTGCCGTTCATGATGGTCTCCCTGCTCGGCGGCCTGCAGTCCATCGACTCCTCCCTCTACGAGGCCGCCGAGATGGACGGCGCCAGCCGCTGGCAGCAGTTCCGCTACGTCACCCTGCCGGGTCTGCGGTCGGTCAGCTCCACCGTGGTGCTGCTCGGCGTGATCTGGACGTTCAACCAGTTCGCCATCATCTTCCTGCTGTTCGGCAACACCGCCCCGGACGCGCAGATCCTCGTCACCTGGGCCTACCAGCTCGGCTTCGGACAGCAGCCGCGCGACTTCGCGCAGTCGGCCGCCTACGGCATCCTGCTGCTCGGCATCCTGATCGTCTTCACCTCCTTCTACCGCCGCTGGCTGAACCGCGATGAGCAGCAGCTCGCGATCTGAGGCAGGAGTCCCCATGAGCACCACGACCGTCCAGCAGTCCGCGGGCGGGGCCCCGGTCCCCGCCGTCGCCCCCGCGCCCGCCCCCGCGCACCGCCGCGGCCGGCGCGGCGCGGCCGGGAGCCTGCTCTCCCACGGCCTGCTGATCCTCGCGAGCCTGATCGCGCTCTTCCCGATCGCCTGGCTGATCTTCCTGTCCCTCGGCCCGGACAAGGACGACTACCTGCACCCCGGTGGCATCTGGTCGAAGATGACCCTGGACAACTACAGCTTCGTGCTCCAGGAGACCGCCTTCTTCCACTGGCTGCAGAGCACGCTGATCGTGTCGCTGGGGACCACGGTCATCGGAGTGGTCATCGCCGCCACGACCGGGTACGCCGTGTCGCGCATGCGCTTCCCGGGCTACAAGAAGTTCATGTGGGTGCTGCTGTGCACGCAGATGTTCCCCATCGCCGTGCTGATCGTGCCGATGTACCAGATCCTGTCGAGCCTGCAACTCGTCGACACCTACCTCGGCCTGATCCTGGTCTACTGCTCGACCGCGGTGCCCTACTGCGCCTGGCTGCTGAAGGGCTACTTCGACACCATCCCGTTCGAGATCGACGAGGCCGGCCGCGTCGACGGACTGACGCCCTTCGGCACGTTCTTCCGGCTGATCCTGCCGCTCGCCCGGCCGGGACTGGCGGTGGCCGCCTTCTACAGCTTCATCACCGCCTTCGGTGAGGTCGCCTTCGCCACCGTGTTCATGCTGGACGACGAGAAGTACACCTTCGCCGTCGGCCTGCAGAGCTTCGTCAGCGAGCACGACGCCCAGCGCAACCTGATGGCCGCGACCGCGGTCCTCATCGCGATACCCGTCTCCGCGTTCTTCTACCTCGTGCAGAAGAACCTGGTGACCGGGCTCACCGCCGGCGGCACCAAGGGCTGACCGGCGCCCCCCCAGGCCGTCGCCGAACGGCCTTCACCAGCCGAGGCGGCCGCGGTGCCCATCCGACCCCGCTGTGCCGCGGCCGCCTCGTACCACCTCACGTCCCATGACCACACCCCAGTTACGCATCAAGGACGACATGAGCCAGCACTCAGCTGCACCTGCCCCCACCTCCCCGTCCGCCGTGGCCGTCGCCAAGCGCCGCGACTGGTGGCGGGACGCGGTGATCTACCAGGTGTACCCGCGCAGCTTCGCCGACAGCAACGGCGACGGCATGGGCGACCTGGAGGGTGTCCGCACCCGTCTTCCGTACCTGCGCGACCTCGGCGTGGACGCCGTGTGGCTCAGCCCCTTCTACGCCTCGCCGCAGGCCGACGCCGGCTACGACGTCGCCGACTACCGGGCCGTCGACCCCATGTTCGGCAACCTCCTGGACGCCGACGCGCTGATCCGCGACGCCCACCAGCTCGGTCTGCGCATCATCGTCGACCTGGTGCCCAACCACTCCTCGGACCAGCACGAGTGGTTCAGGCGGGCCGTCGCCGAGGGCCCGGGCTCGCCGCTGCGCGACCGCTACCACTTCCGGCCCGGCAAGGGCGCCGACGGTGAACTGCCGCCCAACGACTGGGAGTCCATCTTCGGCGGCCCGGCCTGGACCCGGGTCACCGAGCCCGACGGCACCCCCGGCGAGTGGTACCTGCACCTCTTCGCCCCGGAGCAGCCCGACTTCAACTGGAACCACCCGGCCGTCGGCGACGAGTTCCGCTCCATCCTGCGGTTCTGGCTCGACATGGGCGTGGACGGCTTCCGGATCGACGTCGCCCACGGCCTGGTGAAGGCGGACGGCCTGCCCGACCTCGGATCCCATGATCAGGTGAAGCTGCTGGGCAACGATGTCATGCCGTTCTTCGACCAGGATGGTGTGCACGAGATCTACCGCCAGTGGCGGCTGATCCTGGACGAGTACGCGGGCGAGCGCATCTTCGTCGCCGAGGCGTGGACGCCGACCATCGAGCGGACCGCGAACTACGTCCGTCCCGACGAGCTGCACCAGGCCTTCAACTTCCAGTACCTGAGCACCCACTGGGACGCGGCCGAGATGCGCGAGGTCATCGACCGCACCCTGGAGGCCATGCGCCCGGTCGGCGCCCCGGCCACCTGGGTGCTGTCCAACCACGACGTCACCCGGCACGCCACCCGGTTCGCCAACCCGCCCGGCCTCGGCACCCAGATCCGCCTGGCCGGCGACCGCGAACTGGGCCTGCGCCGGGCACGGGCCGCGAGCCTGCTGATGCTGGCGCTGCCCGGCTCGGCCTACATCTACCAGGGCGAGGAGCTCGGCCTGCCCGACGTCGTCGACCTGCCGGACGAGGTGCGCCAGGACCCGGCGTACTTCCGGGGCGCGGGCCAGGACGGCTTCCGCGACGGCTGCCGGGTGCCGATCCCGTGGACCCGTGACGGCTCCTCGTACGGCTTCGGCGACGGGGGCAGCTGGCTGCCGCAGCCGGACGGCTGGGGTGAGCTGAGCGTCGAGGCGCAGACCGGCGTGCCCGGCTCGACCCTGGAGCTGTACCGGGCCGCGCTCGCCGTGCGCCGGGAGCAGCCCGACCTCGGTGCGGGCACGTCCGTGGAGTGGCTGCGCGCACCGGAGGGCGTCCTCGCCTTCCGGCGCGGGGAGTTCGTGTGCGTCGCGAACACCACGGGCGAGTCGGTGGCGATGCCGGCGTACGGGCGGGTGCTGGTCGCGAGCGGCGAGATCGTGCAGGTCGACGACGAGGCGAAGGTGCCCGCCGACACCACGGTGTGGTGGACCACCGCGCACACCGCCTGATTTTTCGTTTCGATTTCGTACGGCCCGCTGCCCTTTCGGGCGGCGGGCCCTTACCATCTGCGTCACCGCAAGGTTTCTGAACCTTGCAGCAAGAGCCTTCAACGGAGAAGGAAACCCCACATGGCACGCAGACACCTCTCCGCCGCCGTCGCGCTCGCCGCGGCTGCGGTTGTCATGCACCCGACCAGCGCCCAGGCCTCCCCACCGGGCACCAAGGACGTCACCGCCGTCCTGTTCGAGTGGAAGTTCGCCTCCGTGGCCCGCGAATGCACCACCACCCTCGGCCCCGCGGGCTACGGCTACGTGCAGGTCTCCCCGCCCGCCGAGCACATACAGGGCCCGCAGTGGTGGACCTCGTACCAGCCGGTCAGCTACAGGATCGCCGGCCGGCTCGGTGACCGCGCGGCCTTCCAGAACATGGTGAACACCTGCCACGCGGCCGGTGTGAAGGTCGTCGTCGACACCGTCATCAACCACATGGCGGCGGGCAACGGCACCGGCACCGGCGGCTCGTCGTACACCAAGTACAACTACCCCGGCCTGTACTCCTCGTACGACTTCGACAACTGCACCGCGCAGATCACCAACTACCAGGACCGCGGCAACGTCCAGAACTGCGAACTGGTCGGCCTCGCCGACCTCGACACCGGCGAGGACTACGTCCGCAGGACCATCGCCGGGTACATGAACGACCTGCTCTCCCTCGGCGTGGACGGCTTCCGCGTGGACGCGGCCAAGCACATGCCGGCCGCCGACCTCGCGAACATCAAGTCCCGGCTGAGCAACCCGTCGGTGTACTGGAAGCAGGAGGTCATCTACGGCGCCGGTGAGGCGGTCCAGCCCACCGAGTACACGGGCAACGGCGACGTCCAGGAGTTCCGCTACGCCTACGACCTCAAGCGGGTCTTCACCCACGAGAACCTCGCCTACCTGAAGAACTACGGCGAGGGCTGGGGTTACATGAACAGCGGCGTCTCGGGTGTCTTCGTCGACAACCACGACACCGAGCGCAACGGCTCGACCCTCAGCTACAAGGACGGCGCCGACTACACCCTGGCCAACGTCTTCATGCTGGCCTGGCCCTACGGCGCCCCCGACATCAACTCCGGCTACGAGTTCACCGACCACGACGCCGGACCGCCCAACGGGGGCCAGGTCAACGCCTGCTGGCAGGACGGCTGGAAGTGCCAGCACAACTGGCCCGAGATCAAGTCCATGGTCGCCTTCCGCAACGCCACGCGCGGCCAGGCCGTCACCAACTGGTGGGACAACGGCGGCGACGCCATCGCCTTCGGCCGGGGCGGCAAGGGCTTCGTGGCCATCAACCACGAGCCGGGCTCCCTGACCCGGACCTACCAGACCTCGCTGCCCGCGGGCACGTACTGCAACGTGCAGAACAACACGCCGGTGACGGTCAATTCGGCCGGGCAGTTCACGGCCACCCTCGGCTCGAACACGGCTCTGGCCCTCTACGCGGGCAAGTCCGGCTGTTAGTCACGCACACCGGGCGCGATGCCCACGGCCCCGCCGCCACGTCGCGTGGCGGCCGGGGCCGCCGCGCCGGACCGACTCCGGTGGTTGAAAGTTCTTTCCCATGGTTTCAAGCCTCTTGCTGTAAGGGTTTCGGCGGCGATACGGTCGCGCGGGGTCGGACCCGAGAGAGCCGCAATCGCAAGGAGCCCATCTGTGATACCGAGATGGCCGGTGCCGTCCAGGCGCCGAACCGCCCGTGCCGGACGGGTCGCCGCGGTCACCGCCGCCGCGCTGGCCGCCACACTCGTCCAGCCGCTCGCCGCCGGGGCGGCCACCCCGCCGGCGCCGCCGTCCGACGCCGCGCTGGCCGCCCAGCCGGCCCGGCACGACGCCACCCGTGAGCAGTTCTACTTCGTCCTGCCCGACCGCTTCGCCAACGGCGACCCGCGCAACGACAAGGGCGGCCTGACCGGTTCACGCCTGTCGACCGGCTACGACCCGACCGACAAGGGCTTCTACCAGGGCGGCGACCTCAAGGGCCTGACCGAGAAGCTCGACTACATCAAGGGCCTGGGCACCACCGCCCTGTGGATGGCCCCGATCTTCAAGAACCAGCCCGTGCAGGGCACCGGCGCGAACGCGTCGGCCGGCTACCACGGCTACTGGATCACCGACTTCACCCAGGTCGACCCGCACTTCGGCACCAACGAGGACCTCGAGAACCTCATCGACAAGGCCCACGACAAGGGCATGAAGGTCTTCTTCGACGTCATCACCAACCACACCGCCGACGTCGTCGACTACGAGGAGAAGTCCTACGACTACCTCTCCAAGGGCGCCTTCCCGTACCTGACGAAGGACGGCGTGCCCTTCGACGACGCCGACTACGCCGACGGGCGGCGCGGCTTCCCCGGGGTCGACCGGGACTCCTTCCCGCGCACCCCGGTGGTCACGAAGAAGAACAAGGTGCCGTCGTGGCTCAACGACCCGACGATGTACCACAACCGCGGCGACTCCACCTTCGCCGGTGAGAGCTCCACCCACGGCGACTTCTCCGGCCTCGACGACCTGTGGACCGAGCGGCCCGAGGTCGTCGACGGCATGGAGCGGATCTACCAGCGCTGGGTGCGGGACTTCGACATCGACGGCTTCCGGATCGACACCGTGAAGCACGTCAACATGGAGTTCTGGACGCAGTGGGCCACCGCCCTCGACGCCTACGCCGCCAAGCGCGGCCGGGACGACTTCTTCATGTTCGGCGAGGTCTACTCGGCCGACACCGACGTCACCGCCCCGTACGTCACCCAGGGCCGGCTCGACGCCACCCTCGACTTCCCCTTCCAGGAGGCGGCCCGCCAGTACGTCTCCCAGGGCGGCAGCGCGCGCAGGCTCGCCGGTGTCTTCGGCGACGACTACAAGTACACGACCGGCAAGGCCAACGCCTACGGGCAGGTCACCTTCCTCGGCAACCACGACATGGGCCGCATCGGGTCGTTCCTGAAGCAGGACAACCCCAAGGCCACCGACGCCGAGATCCTCGCCAAGGACAGGCTCGCCAACGAGCTGATGTTCCTCAGCCGCGGCAACCCGGTCGTCTACTACGGCGACGAGCAGGGCTTCGCCGGACCGGGCGGCGACAAGGACGCCCGGCAGACCATGTTCGCCTCGCGCACCGCCGACTACCTCGACGACGACCGCATCGGCACCGACGCCACGCACGCCGAGGACTCCTACGACACCAAGGCGCCCCTCTACCGGCAGATCAGCGCCCTCGCCAAGCTCCGCAAGACCCACCCGGCGCTGACCGACGGCGTCCAGCAGGAGCGGTACGCGGCCGACGGCCCGGGCGTCTACGCCTTCTCCCGCACGGACCCGAAGACCCGCACCGAGTACGTCGTCGCCTTCAACAACGCCGGCGAGAAGAAGAGCGCGACCTTCCCGACCGGCTCGGCCGGCATGACCTTCCAGGGCGTCCACGGCACCGACGCGCGCCTGAAGAGCGACGGCGACCGCGAGCTCACCGTCACCGTCCCGGCCCGCTCGGCGATCGTCCTGAAGGCGGCCGGCAAGCTCGCCGGGCCCGCCACCGCACCCGCGCTCACCCTCAAGGCCCCGGCGGCCGGCGCCACCGGCACCGTCGAGGTCACCGCCGACGTCGACGGCGGGCAGCTGAACCGGGTCGTGTTCGCCGCGCAGACCGGCAACGGCAAGTGGCGGGTCCTCGGCTCCGCCGACCACGCCCCCTACAAGGTGACCCACACCGTCGGCAAGGACGTGGCACCGGGTACGGCCCTGCGCTACAAGGCCGTCGTGGTCGACTCGGCCGGCCGCACGGCGAGCGCCCTGGCCGCCTCCACCACCGGCACCCCGCCCGCCCCCGAGCCGCCCACGGCCTCCTCCCGCGACTACGCGATCGTCCACTACAAGCGCGCGGACGGCGACTACGCCGACTGGGGCCTGTACGCCTGGGGCGACCTCGCCGAGGGCGAGGCCACCGAGTGGCCCGAGAGCCACCCCTTCACCGGCCGGGACGCCTACGGCGCCTTCGCCTGGGTCAAGCTCAAGCCCGGTGCCTCGAACGTCGGCTTCCTCGTCATCGACAAGGACGGCAACAAGGACGTCTCCACCGACCGCACGATCGACGTCACCAGGACCGGTGAGATCTGGATCGAGCAGGGCAAGGACACCGTCACCACCGAACGGCCCGACCTCCCGGCTCCCGACAAGGGCAAGGCCGTCCTGCACTACCACCGGGCCGACGGCGCCTACGACGGCTGGGGACTGCACGTCTGGACCGGCGCCGCGCACCCCACCGACTGGTCCAACCCCCTGAAGCCGGTGAAGACTGACTCCTATGGCGCAGTCTTCGAGGTGCCGCTCACCGAGGGTGCCACCAGTCTCAGCTACATCCTCCACAAGGGCGACGAGAAGGACCTGCCCACCGACCAGTCGCTCGACCTCAAGGCGAACGGCCACGAGGTGTGGCTGGTGAGCGGCCAGGAGAAGTACCTGCTCCCGCAGCCCGCGGGCAGTGCCGCCGCCCTCGACCTGACCACCTCCAAGGCGGTCTGGATCGACCGGAACACCCTCGCCTGGAACGGCTTTGAGGCCGCCGCCTCCACCCAGCTGCTGTACTCCCGCGACGGCTCGGTCAAGGCCGAGGACGGCACGCTGACCGGCGACGCGAAGTGGCTGCGCCTGTCGGAGGGCGAGCTGACCGGCGCCCAGAAGGCGAAGTTCCCGCACCTGAAGGAGTACGACGCCTGGACCGTCGACCCCCGTGACCGCGACCGGGTCCGCGAGGCCCTGCGCGGCCAGGTCGTCGCCACCCAGCGAGCTGCCAACGGGGCCGTGCTCGCGGCCACCGGCGTCCAGATCGCCGGCGTCCTCGACGACCTGTACCCCGGCGCCACCGAGGCCGACCTGGGACCCACTTTTGCCAAGGGCCGCCCCACCCTGTCCGTGTGGGCGCCGACCGCGCAGTCCGTGGCCCTGGAGATCGGCGCCGGGACCGTGCCGATGAAGCGCGACTCCGCCACCGGCGTCTGGTCCGTCACCGGCCCGGCGTCCTGGAAGGGCAAGCCCTACCGCTACGTCGTGAAGGTCTGGGCGCCCGGCGTCCGCGAGGTCGTCACCAACAAGGTCACCGACCCCTACGCCCTGGCCCTCACCGCCGACTCCGAGCGCAGCCTGGTCGTCGACCTGGACGACAAGGCGCTGAAGCCGTCCGGCTGGTCGTCGTACACCAAGCCCGAGGCCGTGCCGCTGCGGGACGCCCAGATCCAGGAACTGCACGTCCGGGACTTCTCCGTCGAGGACCGCACGGCGAAGCACCCCGGCACCTACCTCGCCTTCACCGACAAGGCCGGCGACGGCAGCAAGCACCTGCGCGAGCTGGCGAAGGCCGGCACCTCGTACGTGCACCTGCTGCCGGTCTTCGACATCGCCACCATCCCCGAGCGCAAGGCGGACCAGGCGCGGCCCGACTGCGACCTGGCCTCCCACCCGGCGGACTCCGAGAAGCAGCAGGAGTGCGTCGGCAGGACCGCCGCCAAGGACGCCTACAACTGGGGCTACGACCCGTTCCACTACACGGTCCCCGAGGGCTCCTACGCCACCGACCCGGACGGCACCGCCCGCACGGTCGAGTTCCGCAAGATGGTCAAGGCCCTGAACGACGACGGGCTGCGGGTCGTCATGGACGTCGTCTACAACCACACCGCCGCCGCGGGGCAGGAGAAGACGAGCGTCCTGGACCGGATCGTGCCCGGCTACTACCAGCGCCTGCTCGCCGACGGCTCGGTCGCCAACAGCACCTGCTGCGCCAACACCGCCACCGAGAACGCCATGATGGGCAAGCTCGTCGTCGACTCGGTCGTCACCTGGGCCAGGCAGTACAAGGTCGACGGCTTCCGCTTCGACCTCATGGGCCACCACCCGAAGGCCAACATCCTGGCCGTGCGCGAGGCCCTGGACGAGCTGACCCTCGCGAAGGACGGTGTCGACGGCAAGAAGATCATCCTCTACGGCGAGGGCTGGAACTTCGGCGAGGTCGCCGACGACGCCCGGTTCGTCCAGGCCACGCAGAAGAACATGGCCGGCACCGGCATCGCCACCTTCTCCGACCGGGCCCGTGACGCCGTGCGCGGCGGCGGCCCCTTCGACGAGGACCCCGGCGTCCAGGGCTTCGCGTCCGGCCTGTACACCGAGCCCAACTCCTCGAAGAGCAACGGCACCCCGGCCGAGCAGAAGGCCCGGCTGCTGCACTACCAGGACCTCATCAAGGTCGGGCTCTCCGGCAACCTGAGCGCCTACACCTTCACCGACACCAGCGGCAAGCAGGTCAAGGGCTCCGAGGTCGACTACAACGGCGCCCCCGCCGGTTACGCCGACGCACCCGGCGACGCCCTCGCCTACGCCGACGCGCACGACAACGAGACCCTCTTCGACGCGCTCGCCTTCAAGCTGCCCGCCACGGTGAGCGCCTCCGACCGGGCCCGCATGCAGGTCCTGGCCATGGCGACGGCCACCCTCTCGCAGGGCCCGGCCCTCTCCCAGGCGGGCACCGACCTGCTGCGCTCGAAGTCCCTGGACCGCAACTCCTACGACAGCGGCGACTGGTTCAACGCGATCCACTGGGACTGCCGGGACGGCAACGGCTTCGGCCGCGGACTGCCCATGGCGGCCGACAACGAGGACAAGTGGCCGTACGCCAAGCCGCTGCTGAGCACGGTGAAGGTGGGCTGCGAGCAGATCCAGGGCGCCTCGGCGGCCTACCGCGACCTGATGCGGATCCGCGCCGCGGAAGCGGACTTCTCCCTCGGCACGGCCGAGCGGGTGCAGTCCCGGCTGTCCTTCCCGCTGTCCGGCACGGACGAGACGCCCGGCGTGATCACCATGCGCCTCGGTGACCTCGTCGTCGTCTTCAACGCCACGCCGCAGCGGCAGGAGCAGCGCGTGTCCGCCCTGGCCGGGACCGGCTACCGGCTGCACCCGGTGCAGGCGGCGGGCGCCGACGCCACCGTGAAGTCCTCCGCCTACGCGAAGGGGTCCGGGACGTTCGCCGTTCCGGGACGGACGGTCGCGGTCTTCCAGCGCACCGCCGGGTGACGTACCCGGTGCGGCGGGGCGGGCCGCGACCGGCGGCCCGCCCCGCCCGCCGTTAGGGTGAGCCCACCGACCCCGAACAGGAGTGCTGATGCCGCAGATCACCGTCGACTATTCCGCCGGCCTCGCGGACGGTTTCGACCGGCCCGGTTTCGCGAGGGCGCTGCACGCGGCCACGGCCGGCATCGCGGCCGCCAAGCCGCCGGCCTGCAAGACCCGGTTCCGCCGGACCGAGGACATCGTGGTCGGCCCCGAGACCGAGGGCCACGCCCACGTGCACGTCCACATCGCGCTGCTCGCCGGCCGCACCGAGGAGACCAAGGCCCGGCTCACCGAGGCCGCGCTGGAGTTGCTGCGCACGCACCTGAAGCCCACCGAGGGCGTCACGCTGCACGCCTCCGCCGAGGTCCGCGACCTGGACCCGTCGTACGCCAAGTTCGAGGGCTGAGCCCGCTCAGCCCGCCAGGGCGATCAGCCGGCCGGCCAGGTGCGCGAACGGGCCGTCGGCCGGCTCGTCCTTGACGATGCCGCGCAGCAGGGCCGCCATCTCCTCGTCGTACGCGGCGCTGACGGCGGCGAGCGCGGCGAAGTCGTTGACGAGCTGCGCTTCCAGCTCCTCGCGCGGGATGCGCCGGCCGTCCAGCCAGATCAGCGCCGTCGACTCGGCGAGCGAGATCCAGGACCGCACGACCAGTTCGAGCCGTGGGGGCGGATCGGTCACGTCCAGGTGCGAAAGGATCTGGACATACGCGGCCTGCCGCACGGAGTCGACGAGCGCGTTGGTCCGGGAGGACCCGACCGCCGGTCCGCCGCGCATCAGGGCGGAGAAACCGGGCCCGTGCTCGTCCACGAAGTCGAAGTAGCGGCGCATCACCCGCAGCAGCCGGGCTCCCAGCGGACCCTCGTGCGGCTCCACGAACCGGGCCGCGAGATCGTCCGAGGCCCGCTGCAAAGCGGCCTCGTACAGGCTGAGTTTGCCGGGGAAGTAGTGGTAGACCAACGGGCGTGAGATGCCCGCGGCCGACGCTATCTCGTCGATCGAGACCTCGTCGGGCGAGCGGCGGCTGAACAGTTCGAGGGCGACGCCGATCAACTGCTGCCGCCGCTCCTCGACTCCCATTCTGCGGCGTACCCCGGTAGTCATACGAACACCTTACCGATCGATTCCGGCCGCGAACGGTCCGGAGTGATCGCCGAGGTGCGCGCGGGGCGCCCGCGCCGCCGTGGAGACCGACGGGTCAGCGCAGCCCGCCGACCGAACGCCCGTCCTTCAGCCTGCCCTTCAGCTCGGCCTGCGCGCCCTGCTCGGCCGGGACCGTGAGCAGGCTGCCCTGCGCCGACCCGTCGACCCCG
This sequence comes from Streptomyces sp. NPDC044921, assembly GCF_056432865.1. Lineage (NCBI taxonomy): Bacteria > Bacillati > Actinomycetota > Actinomycetes > Kitasatosporales > Streptomycetaceae > Streptomyces > Streptomyces sp. NPDC044921. The sequence continues at coordinate 267,696 of NZ_JBWKIF010000005.1, read as the reverse complement.
CCCGTCGTCCGGATCGAGGCGGTCCCCCGGTCGCCGGCGGCCAGCAGGTACCAGTCGCCCGCCTTCGACTTCCACAACACCCCGGCCAGCACGTGCGGATCCCGCCCCCCGCACGCCGGGACGTTCTCCGCCTTCGCCGCCACCGCGCCGTACGCCCCGCCCGGGGTGTGGAACTGCGCCAGCACCCGCGCCCCGCCGCCCCGCCAGGTCTCCGCCCGGGTGCACACCCACGCCGCCGAGCCGCTCGCGTCGGGCAGCGGCTGCTCGTTGAACGCCCAGGCGTTGACGGTGCGCACGCCTGCCGAGCGGACCGTGCCCAGCGAGCAGGCGAACGGCTGCCAGGTGTGCAGCGCCGCGGCGCCGGACGCCTCGCCCGGGCGGCCGGGCCGACCGCTGGTGAGCCGGGCCGGGACCAGTTCGCCGAGGTCGGTCAGCAGCCGGGTCCTGCTGCCGTCGGTCAGCTGCAGCACGTTCCACGAGGTGCACGGGCCGGACCGCAGGGCCGGGCTGGCCAGCGGCGCGGTCACCCCGCCGGTGAGCGCCAGGTCCATCGCGCCCGAGCCCGGCTTCAGCAGGTCCCGCTCGGCCGCCTTCTCCACCCAGGGGGCGGTCAGGTAGCGGACGTTGCCGTCGGCCCGGCCCAGCACCACCGCGCCCGCCTCGGCCCGCGAGGCCCCGTCGACCCGGGCGAAGTCGAGCGCGGCACCCTGCGTGCCGTCCTTCGGCTCGGCGTACCGGGCGATGCGCAGACCGTCGTAGAGGATCACCACGCGCGCGGCGTCGACCGTCCCGGCGTACAGCAGCTGGGGCGGCCCGGCCGGGCCGCCGGACGGGGTGCCGGGCGTCGCCGACACCTGGACCGTCCCACCGGGCCGCGCCCACACCGCGAGGGCCCGGCGCAGCAGGGCGTCGTCGCCGGTGAGCTCGCCCCGGGCCGGCCAGACGGAGAAGTCGGTGCGCGCCGAGATCCGCCACGCGTCTTGGGGGACCCGGGTCAGTTTCGCCGGGTCGAGGGCGGCCTGGGCGGCGGGGTTGCGCGCGTACGGCGGTGCGGCGGCGCCGTCGGGGCCCCAGCCCTCGCCGGGGCGTCCGAGCAGGGCCCCGCACACCAGCAGGGCCGCCCCGGCGACCAGCGCGGCCCGCAGGTGCTGGCGGCGCCGCATCAGGTCGGTGGGCCGGGCCTGCAGCGAGCAGGGGTCGAACTCGGGGGAGTCGAGCAGGGCGAACTGCTCGGGGACGCCGCCGGCCTCCAGCAGCGCACCCTCCGGGTCGGTGACGCCCGCGGCCGCGAGGACCGCGCGCGCGTCGTCGTCCGCCAGCCGTTCCAGGCCGCGCAGCGCGTACGCGGCCCGGGCCGGGCCCGACAGCGTGGACAGCCGCTGGTCCAGGGCGAGTTCGTCCGCCCCGCCGGAGCGCGGGAACAGCTTCAGGCCCCACACCTGCGGCAGCAGCGGCGGCAGCTGGGACCGCTTGGGCCACGCCCTGAGTCGCAGCGGCAGCCCGGCCTCCAGCGCCGTGCGCAGCACCTGCAGCCGGACCAGGGCGTAGCCCGGATCGCCGTCCCGGCCGGTGGACTGGGCCGGGATCACGGGTGCCGGGGTGCGGTTGCGCGGCAGCGCGCGCTGGGTGAGGGCGTGCGCGGTCAGGACGCGCCGGCTGCGGCCCAGGCCGGGCGGCAGCACCAGGTAGGCCAGCCGGACGAGCCGCGGGTAGTGCTCGACGAGGGCGGCCTCGGCCTGCTCGACGTCGACGACCGGGCCGGCGGGGGAGGGGGGTGCGGGGCGCTGGGCGACATCCTGTGACTGCACGTTCAGCAGAACGAGCGAATCGGTGGATGGTCACCTGACCCCCGCGCGGTCAGGCCCCCGGCCGCTGCGCGGGCTCGACCAGCAGCCGGGCGTAGTTCGCCATCGACCGCTGGTAGCGGGGCAGGTGCGGGGCGAGGGCGCCCAGGGCCAGCGACAGGCCCTCGCGGTCGCGGCCGAGGCTGGACAGGCACAGGGCGAGCGTGGCGCGCACGGCGTCGTCCAGCTCGTCGGAGGCGGCGTCGAGTTCGGCTTCGAGCAGCTCGACGCCCTCCTCGGCCCGCCCGATGTTCCGCAGCGAGCTGGCCAGCTGGATCTTCGTCCGCCGGGCCTTGTGGGGACTGACATCGGCCAGCCCCCGGGCCAGCGCCTCCCGGTACAGCGGGACCGCCCGGTCCGAGTGGCCGGTCGAGTCCCAGGCGCAGGCCTGCTCGAACGGCCCGAGCGGGCTGTCCCCGGGCAGCTCGGCGACGAGGGCGCCGACGTCGGCGCGGAAGCGGGCCTCGTCCTCCTCGGTCTCCGCGTAGTCGTCGAAACGCTCCCACAGGGCGGCCACGCGGTCTTCCCAGTCCTGGTTCACGGCCCCACCCTCGCACGGCGGTGCCCGCGGGGACAGCGGAATTTGAGCAGTCCGGGCCCCGCGGCCGTATCGAAGGGGAGAGCCTCGTGCCAGGGCTCCGTGCGGCATGCGTCCGGACCGTGCCGTGACAAGGACCGGAGGAACAGATGAGGGTGACCCGACCGATGCTCGCGCTGAGCGGCGCGGTGGCGATACTGGCGCTGGCCGGCTGCGGATCCGGCGGCGAGCACGAGGCGGCCGTGCCGGAGGCGGTGACCGGCAGCCTGGAGCACATCGCGGCCGAGGCCAAGTGCAAGCCGAACATGCAGACCGACGCCGACACCATCCGTCAGGCCATCTGCAAGAAGGGCGGGGAGAAGTACGTCCTCGCCACCTTCGCCACCGACCGCGGCCAGCGCGAGTGGCTCAACAGCGCCAAGGACTACGGCGGTTACTACCTCGTCGGCCGCAAGTGGGTCGCCGTCGGACAGGAGAGGACCGTGCTGGCGCTGCAGGGCACGCTCGGCGGGACCATGGAGGAAGGCTCCGAGCACATGAACCCCGGCGGCAGCCACAACAGCGGCAGCCACCACGGCTGACCCCGCGGCTCGCGCAGGCGAAAGCCGGCGGTGGGAATTCCCACCGCCGGCTTTTCTCACCGGTTTTTCCAGCGGGACCGGACTACTGGCAGTCCTCGCCGTTGTTGATGCACTGGACCATCTCGTTCATCAGGTCCTCGTCGAAGAAGTTGATGAAGTCGTTGTGGTCCGTGATCGGCTTGTGCAGCTGCTCCGGGAAGGAGTCCACCGCGAAGGCGTTCTGCACCTGCCCGTTGTTGATCTGCGGCGCCTGGACGTCGTAGACCAGGCGGACCTGGAGCTGGGGGATGGCCTTGAAGCCGTTCGAGCAGCTGCCGTCCGCCTCGACGAAGTCCACGTGGGTGCGGTGGTTGGCGCTGTCGATGTTCTGGCCGTCCCAGCAGCTCTGGAAGTTGGACGTGCGCACCACGGAGCTGCCCTCGGGGCAGATCGGGTACTTGTCCGTCACCTGGCGGTCCTCGAAGCCGGTGCAGCTCCAGGAGGTGTTGGCGTTGTTCAGGCCGTTGGTGAAGGACTTGGCGTCACCGGTGATGATGCGCAGGGCCTTCGGCATGGCGACGACGTCGCTCGTGCGGTTGCCGACGAACTTCAGCTGCGCCTCGGCCGGCTCGACGATCTTGCCCACGTTGCCGTCCTGGCCACCGCCGGGCTGACCCTGGTCGATGTCCTGCGAGCCGTCCTGGATGCGCAGGACCGGCCAGAAGTACGAGGACTTGTCGCCCTGGTTCTGGCAGGTGGTCTGGGCGTTGGCCAGGTCCTCGTCGCTCGCGAAGGCGTTGTTGCTCTGGTTGCCGACGTAGTCGTGCTGGTGCTGCGCGCCGTTGGAGACGCCGGGTGCCACGATCACGTTGTCGGAGTTGCGGTTCTCGTTCTCGTTGGTGCCGCAGTTCGTGGTGAACGAGCCCGTGGAACCGCTGTCGCCGTTCGCGGCGAGACCGTTGGGCAGGTTGCGGGAGTTGGGCTGGACGTCCTCGATCCTGATGAAGTCCGCCGCCGCCGGGCCGTTGCCGGCCTGGCCGCCGTTGCCGCCCTGTCCGTTGCCCTGGCCGCCGTTGCCCTGACCGCCGTTGTTCTGGCCCTGGTCCTGGCCGCCGTTGTTCTGGCCCCCGCCGTTCTGGCCGCCTCCGGCGTTGCCGTCGTTGGTGTTCGGGTTCGCGGCCATGCCCCGGCACCCGGCGAACTTGCCGAGGTTGGGTGCCTTGCCGCCCACCCGCCGGATGTTGATGCCGATCCGGTCGAGGGCCGCGGTGCGCTTCGACTTCAGCGGGCCGAGGATGGCGTTGTTGACGAAGCCGGGGTCGCCGGCCTGGGCCTGACGCGTGGAGGCGAGCCGCGCGTACGCCTCGCTGATCTGCTTGTCGAGGTTGGCCAGCTCCCGGTCCACCCCCCGCCGGGCGCCCCTGGGCACCTTGGTCAGTTTCTGGCCGACGTCCGGGCACTGGATCGTGGCGATCTGCGCGCGCGCGGCCTTCGTCTGGTTCGCCGGATTCTCCTCGTGCGCCGAGGCGTAGAAGTTTGCCCAGATCAGCCCGCCCCCACCGAGCGCTAGGGCCGCCGATGCGGCTATGGCCTTGGTGGCCAGCGGCGTACGGCGTTTTCTTGTGTTGCGTCCCATGGAACTCCTCTGACTTCCTTTTTCGGGGGCATCGAGGCGCCCGACAGGAGTGAAGCGGCTCCCTCCCATACGGAGGCCGTCCCACGGGTGTTCAGAGGTCCCGGAAATTGCTGCGAGATTCGTGCGGACTCGGTGTGCTCAACAGCCGCTGGGGCACCGGGAGTTGTTGATCCTCCACGGTGGGTGAATGGGCGGGCCCGGTTTCACCGGCCGTGGTCGAGATACGCGAGAACCGCCAGCACGCGCCGGTTGTCGTCGTCCGAGACCTCAAGCCCCAGTTTGGCGAAGATGTTCGCGGTGTGCTTGGCGATCGCCCGTTCCGTCACGACCAGTTTCCCGGCGATCGCGGCGTTCGACCGGCCCTGCGCCATCAGCTCCAGCACCTCCCGCTCCCGGGGCGTCAGCCGCGCCAGCGGCCGGTCGCCGCCCGACTGCCGCGCCAGCAGCTGCTGGATGACCTGCGGATCCATCGCCGTCCCCCCGGCCGCCACCCGCCGCACCGCGTCCACGAACTGCTCGGCGTCGAACACCCGGTCCTTCAGCAGGTAGCCGACGGCGCCGCTGCCGTCGGCGAGCAGCTCGCGCGCGTACAGCTGCTCCACGTGCTGCGAGAGCACCAGCACGGGCAGCCCGGGCCGCTCGCGGCGGGCCCGCAGCGCGCACTGCAGGCCCTCGTCGGTGTGCGTGGGCGGCAGCCGCACGTCGACCACCGCGACGTCCGGGTCCGACTCGGCCAGGGCGGCGGCGAGTTCGGGCCCGGACTCGACGGCCGCGGCGATCTCGAAGCCGTGCGCCTGCAGCAGCCGGACGAGCCCGTCGCGCAGCAGGAAGAGGTCTTCGGCCAGGACTACGCGCAAGGGATCTCCATGGTGACCATGGTGGGGCCGCCCGCGGGGCTGCTGACGGCCAGGACGCCGTCGAATGTACCCAGTCGCCGTTCGACCCCGGCCAGGCCCGAACCGGCCTCCACCACCGCGCCGCCGCGGCCGTTGTCCGTCACGGTCGCGCGCAGCATGCCGCCGGCCTGGTGCAGGTCGACCCAGATCCGGTCCGCGCCGGAGTGCTTCACGGCGTTGGTGAGCACCTCGCTCACGGCGAAGTACGCGGCCGACTCCACGGGCGCCGCCGCCCGCCCGGGCAGATCCACGCTCACCTCGGTGGCCACCGGCAGCCGCAGCGCCAGCGCCCGCACGGCGTCGCCGAGGCCGCGCTCGGCGAGCACCGGCGGGTGGATGCCGCGCACCAGCTCGCGCAGTTCGGTCAGCGCCTCGACCGACGACGTGCGGGCCTGCGCGATCAGCTCCCTGGCCCGGTCCGGGTCCTTGTCGAGCAGTGCCTCGATGGTGCCCAGGTCCATGCCCACGGCCACCAGCCGGGCCTGGGCCCCGTCGTGCAGGTCCCGCTCGATGCGCCGCAGTTCGGCCGCCGAGGCGTCGACCGCGTCCCGCCGCGTCTCGGTCAGCACCCGCACCCGCTCCGCCAGGTGTTCCCGGTCGCCGCCGAGCACCGCCCGGGTGAGCCGGAAGTGGGCGTGCAGCAGGCGCGGGGTGAAGAAGTGCGCGAGGAACAGCAGGACCAGGCCGAGGGCGGCCGCGCCGAAGGCCGACGCCTGACCGGTGACCGGCACGAACCCGTACCAGTACCCGTCGGGGAAGACCCGCCACAGCCCGAGGGCGAGCGCGAACCCCTCCAGCGGGTAGAGCAGCAGCACGGCCGGGAGCAGCGCGGTGACGAACCCCAGCGTCATGTCGACCGGCAGCCACCGCAGGTCCCGCCAGGTCGCCGGGTCGCCCAGCATCCCGAAGGTGCGCGCCCACGGGTTGGCGTCCTTCGGCAGCGGCCGGTACGCGGGGGGGATCCGCACCCCGCCCCACTCGGCCGCGAGCACCCGCCGCCAGTCCGCGAAGGCCCGCACCCCCTTGAGCACGTACGGCGTCGTGACCAGCCCGACCCCGATCGGGATGAGCCCGATCGAGAGCGCGGACAGGCAGAAGCACAGCACCGCCCCCGGCAGGGAGATCAGGGCCAGGGCCAGCCCCCGCACCGCGGCGAGTCCGATGCCCCGCCCCGTCGTCCGCGAGCCGTTCTTCGTGTCGATGGTCATGGCGTTCAGTCTGGTGGAGCGGGGTGAGCCGGTCACTGGGCCGGACACCCGGCCCGGGGGTGGTGCTACCTCCACCCCGGGGCGGCGCGGTGCTCAGGAGCCGGCACCGGCGGCGAGGACCCTGGCCTCCACGTCGGCGGCGAGGCCCGGGCGCGGCCGGTCCTCGCGCTGCGGCGCCACACCGCCGAGGTCCCGCAGCCACTGCCAGGTGTCCCGCACGGTCTCCTCCACGGGCCGGCAGCGCAGCCCCGTCCCGACCGCCCGCGAGACGTCCGCGCCGTGCAGGGCGTCGTACAGGTCGCTGCCCGGCGGCACCCACACGGGCAGCTCGGTCCACGGTGCGATGCCGGCCTCCAGGATCACCTCGGGCGCGGTCCAGCGCAGCTCGGCGTCGCCGCCGGTGACCCGGACGCAGGCGTCCAGCAACGCGCCCATCGTGGTGTGCCCCCGTGGACCGGCCAGGTTGAACGGCCCGCTCGGTCCCCGCTCGGCCGCGCGCACGATCCACTCGGCCAGGTCGCGGACGTCGACGTACTGCAGGGGCAGTTCCCGCGGCCCCGGCGCCAGGACCGGGCCGCCCCGCGCCGTCCGGGCCAGCCACCACGGCAGCCGGCCGACGTTCTCGTACGGGCCGAGGAGCAGCCCGGCGCGCACCAGCACCGACCGGTCCGCGCCGAAGGCGTCCAGGGCGGCCAGCTCGCCGCCCCGCTTGTCCCGGGCGTAGTCGGTCCGCCCGGCGCCGGCCGACGCCCCCGTGACCAGGGGTGCGTCCTCGCCGTACCCGGCGGGCGGGGGCCAGGCGTACACGGAGCAGCTCGACACGTACACGTACCGTCCGGCGCGGTCCCGCAGCAGCCGCGCCGCGTCCCGTACGGCCCGGGGCGCCGCCGACCAGGTGTCGACGACGGCGTCCCACGCGCCCGCGTCCTCGGCGAGGGCGGTGAGTCCGCCGGGCGCGGTGCGGTCGCCGAGCAGCGACCGCGCGCCCGGCGGCGCCTCGTGCCGCCCCCGGTGGAAGACGGTCACCTCCCAGCCCCGCGCGAGTGCCGCCTCCACGACGGCCCGGCCCGCGAACTCCGTACCGCCCAGCACCAGAAGTCTCATGCCGAGGACTCTGCCCGGTGCGGTGAGACGACGGAACGGGGCTCTGCCGTCAGCAGAGTCACCTCTCCGCCGGCGGCACGTACTTGTATCCGACGCGGCGCACCGTACGGATGGTGTCGCGGTGCTCCGCGCCGAGCTTGCGGCGCAGGCGGGCGATGTGCACGTCGACCGTGCGGCCGTCGCCGACGTGACCGTAGCCCCACACCGTGCCGACCAGCTGGTCACGGGTGTGCACCCGGCCCGGGTGGGCCACCAGGTGGGCGAGGAGTTCGAACTCCAGGTACGTGAGGTCGAGGAGGCGTCCGGCCACCTCGGCGGTGCGCTGCACGGTGTCGACGCGGATCAGGGGCTCGCCGCCCGGCTCGGCCCCCTCCCGCGGGCCGGCCGCCGGCCGGTCGGGGACCGCCACCGGGAACGGGGGCTGCTGGTCGGCGGGGACGAGCACCAGGTAGCCGATCATCGGCGGCTGCCCGGGCAGGGCCGGCAGGGCGTGCGGGGGAGCCGGCAGCCAGGTGGCCCCCGGCGGCAGCAGATCCGCGACCGTCACCACCTCGTCCCGGTCGACGGCGCGCAGCCGGTGCCGGGGGCCGTGGGGGGCGTCGAGGGTGGCGGTGGACAGGGAAGGAGTGGTCGCCATGAGAGGTCAGCTCTTTCGCGCGAGGGGTTCGTCGGAAGGTCGACGGCCGCGAGTTCGTGGTCGGGCTCGCCGAGGACGTACGCGGTTCGCGCTGGCCGAAGGCCGGGGTGTACGGCTTTAGAGGGCCGGCGCGTTCGTCGCGCGGCAACACACCCGGTCGAAGTCGTGGTGCTGACGGGAAGGCCAGAAGGGCTCGAGGTCATGGCGACCCGTCGCGGTGTGCTTCTGGTGACTGGCCATGGGCCCATTGAAGCAGACGAGGGCCGACCGCCGGGACCCTTCTCTCACTGCTTGGACACCGCGCCCGTGTCGGGTGCGTCACCCCACCGGCCGTCCGGGACCGCACACCGTGAGGGGGCGCCCACCGCGATCGGTGAGCGCCCCCCGGAGAGCTGTCGGGCGGATCAGACCTGGCCGGCCTTCTCCAGGGCCGTGCAGCAGGTGTCGACGAGCAGGCGGGTCACCACGTACGGGTCGACGTTGGCGTTGGGGCGGCGGTCCTCGATGTAGCCCTTGCCGTCCTTCTCGACCTGCCAGGGGATGCGGACCGAGGCGCCGCGGTCCGAGACGCCGTAGGAGAACTTGTCCCACGGGGCGGTCTCGTGCAGGCCGGTCAGGCGGTCGTCGATGCCGGCGCCGTAGTTCTTGACGTGGTCGAGCGGCTTGGACCCCTCGCCGAGCGCCTCGCACGCGGTGATGATCGCGTCGTAGCCCTCGCGCATCGCCCTGGTGGAGAAGTTGGTGTGCGCGCCGGCGCCGTTCCAGTCGCCCTTGACCGGCTTCGGGTCGAGGGTGGCGGCGATGTCGAAGTCCTCGGCGGTGCGGTAGAGCAGCCAGCGGGCCACCCACAGCTGGTCCGAGACCTCCAGCGGGGACAGCGGGCCGACCTGGAACTCCCACTGGCCGGGCATGACCTCGGCGTTGATGCCGGACAGCCCGAGACCGGCCTTCAGGCAGTTGTCGAGGTGGGCCTCGACGACGTCACGGCCGAAGATCTCGTCGGCGCCGACACCGCAGTAGTAGCCGCCCTGCGGGGCCGGGAAGCCGCCCTTGGGGAAGCCGAGCGGGTAGCCGTCCTTGAAGAACGTGTACTCCTGCTCGATACCGAAGATCGGCTCCTGCGCCGCGAACCTCTCCGCCACCTCGGCCAGCGCGGCACGGGTGTTGGTGGGGTGCGGGGTGAGGTCGATGTTCAGCACCTCGCACAGGACGAGTACGTCCTCGCCGCCGCGGATCGGGTCCGGGCAGGTGAAGACCGGCTTCAGCACGCAGTCCGAGGCGTGGCCCTCGGCCTGGTTGGTGGAGGACCCGTCGAAGCCCCAGACCGGCAGCGCGTCCAGACCGGCGGGGGAGCCCGGAATGATCTTGGTCTTGGAACGCAGTTTGGCCGTCGGCTCGGTGCCGTCGATCCAGATGTACTCAGCCTTGAAGGTCACGGGCCACATCCTTCGGGGGTGTGTCTGGGCGCGTCTCGCGGGTGCTGCGGCGCTGCGGCACTGAAACGCCGCGCGGTGCTGCCCGGCAGCCTGACAACGGGCGATTTCCCGGCCATTGCCCGCATGTGAACCCCGTGTTACCTGGTGGCGCTGTGCCCCACCTCACGCTGTGAGGGCGCTTCCGCCGCGACGGGCGGGGGCGGGGGGGGGGTCACCGGCTTCCCTCCGTCCAGCCGGTGACCGCCGCCGCGCGGCCCTGACGTGCCGGTCCCGCTGCTCCCGGCCGGGAGCAGCAGGACCGGTGACACGTACGGCGGCGGCCGAGGGGTGGGCCGCCGCCTCAGTGGCTGAGTCGACCGTCCGGCCTCACCCCACCTTCTCGATCACGGCCCGGCGGATCAGGAACTTGCCGGGCTCACGGACCTGTTCGAAAGCCGCGTTGTTGAGCAGCACACAGCTGCCGGAGACCGAAGTGACCTCCACCGTCGTGGACTTGTTGTTGTCCAGGTTGGTGACCTTCAGCTTCGTGCCGGCCGGGAACTGGTTGCTGGACGCGGCGGGCGCGCCGCCCTCGCCGGAGAGCGTGACCGTGGAGCCGTTGCACACCTGCTGCCCGGCGGCCGCTCCACCGCCGCCGGTGCCACCCGCCGGGGCGGACGCGGCGGGCGGGGAGGCCGGGGCCGACGCCGCCGGGGCCGACGGCCGGGCGGGCTGCGCCGGCGGCGTGGCCTGGGAGTCCTGAGCCGACTCCCCCACCACGCAGCCCGACGCCTCCTGCTTGCGCTTGATCTCCGCCACGACCGCCTCGCGGTTGGCGATCCGGGCCTCGGACTGGGCGTCCGGCCTGGCCCGCTGGTCCGCGATGAACTTCTGGTTGTTGCCGAGGGCGGTGGCGAGGCCCAGGCAGACCGTCGACTCCGACGCCGACTTGGGGGTCGGCGCGGCGTTCGACGTGCTCGCCATGACGAAGGCCCCGCCTCCCGCCACCGTCGCCGCGCTCACGAGCAGCGCGATCTTCTTCTTCGTGCCGAGAGTTCTCCTGCGCGACATGCGCGCCTCCTGAAGAGGTAGGGGAGCGTACGCCGCTATGTACGAGATACCGAACGGGGTTGCTCAGTGGCGGCAGGAGTCGTTGAAGTGACCTGCGCCACAGGCTCGTTGGGCGGGGGTCAACGCGCCAGCGCGTCGCGTACGGCCTCCTCGGTGCGGGCCACGACCGCCGTGCCGTCGTCCGCGGTGATGATCGGGCGCTGGATCAGCTTCGGGTGCTCGGCGAGCGCCTTGATCCAGCGGTCGCGCGCCCCGGCGTCCCGCGGCCACTCCTTGAGCCCGAGCTCCTTGGCGGCCGCCTCCTGCGTCCGGGTGATGTCCCACGGTTCGAGGCCGAGGCGCGTGAGGACGCCGCGGATCTCGTCCTCGCTCGGCACGTCCTCCAGGTAGCGGCGGACGGTGTAGTCGGCGCCCTCCGCGTCGAGCAGCTGCACGGCGCTGCGGCACTTCGAGCAGGCCGGATTGATCCAGATCTCCATGGTGCTCACGGTACGCGCTGCCGCCTCTGTTCGATTTTCCGGCGACCCATCCGCCCCACCCGGACCTGCCGTGACGTGGCGCCAACTTCCCTGCTCACCTGGGCTTTTGCTGGCGGTGACGGACTCCCCGTTGTCAGTGGCCGACGGTAAACTGTAAGCAGTGTTCGAGGGTGGCGCCGACGACGCCGACGTCTTCGGCGGACCGCCCGACCGCGACAGGAGGATGCCTGTGCCCGCTGCCGCCCTGAAGCCGAAGCCGCTGCCCACCCAGTCCACCGCCAAGCGTCCCGTCCTGCTCGACCTGCCGTACGCGCCCGTGGAGAAGCGACCGCTGCCGCCGGGCCGGCCCCGCGAGTGGTACGTGACGCACAACCGCCGCCTCAAGGCGATGCGTCTGGCCATCGCCCTGCTCGACTCGGGCGTCTACCTGCCGAACCAGGCCCGCAATGAGACCATCCGCGACACGGCGGAGCTGATCGGCGTCCACCCGCCGTCGGACACCACGTGCCACATGGTGCGGGCGTTCATGCGCTACGCACGCTGACCGGACGCTTCCCGAGCGCCGGGCGCCCTGCCGCACGGGGCGCCCGGCGCTCGCTCATGCCTCCCGGTCCGGTGCGGCGCGCACCGGTGGGTTCGGCCGGGCCCTGGCGGACCGTCCGCCGCCGGGCGCCGGCCGGCCGCGTGCGCCGCGAGCGGCGACGCGGACAGCGCCGGCGCGCCGAGCACGGCGGCTCCGCCCTCCAGCGGAGACGTGGCACGACGACCGTGCGTCGCGGCCGGCGACCTTCCCGGCCTGCCGGTGGCCGACCGGCCCGCTCGCGCGGCGGCAGCGGACCAGGCCTGTTGAGGCCTGCTCGGCCTGCTCGGCCCGACGGTTGCGGACTATGCCTGTTGGGGCCCGTTCGGCCTGCTCGGCCCGGTGGCAGCGGATCGTGCGCTCGGACCGGCGGTGAGTGGACCACGCCTGCTCCGGTCCGCTCGGCCCGGCGGCAGCGGACCGTGCCCGGTGTGACCTGGACGGCCCGGCGGCAGCGGACCGTCCCCGTTCAGGCCGTCGCCAGTTCCTTCTCCAGCGGTGTGCGGAAGCGCGGGGTGATCCTGGTCGTGCCCAGCCAGCCGGCCAGCCGCTGCGCCGCCGCCTCGATCGCCGCGTGGGCCTCCCGGCCGACGCCCTCCGCGTCGAGGATCCGCCAGACGATCTCCCCGTCGGCCCGCTGGGCCCAGCCGCCGATCACGCGCCCGTCCCACCACACCGTCGGCCCGACGTTGCCGCTGCGGTCGAACAGGGCGGGCCGCAGCTGCGGTGCGAGATACCAGTCGCGCTGCTGCCAGCCCATCGCCGTGGGGTCGAGGCCGGGCAGCAGCGCGGCCCAGGGCTCGTCCGGCTCGGGCGCCGGGCCCGTGTCGTCCCCCACCACATAGCCCGTGCCCTCGTCCAGTGACACCGGCCGCGCCCCGATCGCGGCCAGCGCCGCGCGGACCTGCGTCACCCGCCACCCCGTCCACCACTTCAGGTCCGCCTCGGTCGCCGGACCGCACGCGGCGAGCCACCGCCCGAGCAACTCCGCCTGGGCCCGGGCCTCGTCCAGCTCGGGGTGCTCGGGCGCGAGGGCCCAGCGGAACTGGCTGGACGTCCAGGAGCCGAGCGGCCGGCCGCGCACGACCTTGCCCTCCACGCCGAGCACCTTCAGCAGGCGGGTGGAGACCGTGTGCACCCCCTCGTAGCTCTTGCCGGCCGCGTACGCGAACTGCTCCTTCAGGCGCGGCTCGTCGCGGGCCAGTTCGGCGGCCGTGGCCTGCCCGCGCCGGGCGAGGGCGGCCAGCGTCGACTCCTCGACCTCCTGCAGCCAGGCCGCGTCCGGCGCCCCGGCCTCCGCCATGTGCTTGAGCAGCGCGGCCCGCTCCCGGGCGGCCACCGCCAGGCCCGTGGAGGCGTGCACGACGGCGGTCAGGGCCGTGGGGAACACGAACACCGTGTGCCGCATGCCGTGCATCCGCACCAGGGAACGGTCCTCGTACAGCGCCCGCCCGGTCTCCTCCACCGTCTTCACCGGGTCCGCGAGCCGCGCGCCCACGGCCAGGTACACCGTCGCCGGGTCCGTGCCGTGCAGCGCGACGAGCGCGTCGGCGACCTCCTCGGGCGTGGCCGCGCGGGCCTGCCCGGCCAGCCCGTGCCGCAGCGCGAGCCGCGCCCGTCGCTCCGCCACGCCGATGTACCGCTCCGCCGCCATGCCGGCCTCCCTCCCGCGCCCCCCGGAACCGCACCCGGCCGCGCACCATCGTCACCGGGGCCGGGTCGCCGCCCCCGGGGTCGGCGTACCACCCGTTGAGCCGTTCACCGTCGGCGGTGTGCGTGAACCGGGTGGGCGTGCGAGGGGCCGACTCACTCATGCGGTCATTCACTCACGCGGCGCGGCCCCGCGCGGGGGGATCGGTTCGTCGTCACATCGGCGTTCCCCGGGCCGGGAACCGGCGGACCCGGCGCGCAGGTCGTCGCCGAGCGCCACCGCGTATCCGGGCACGGACGGCCACCGCACGGTGAGCACCACCGACTCCTCCTCCGCGTACCAGGAGTGGTCGACGCCGCGCCCCCACACCACGTAGTCCCCCTGCCGCTCCAGGAGCACGCCGCGTCCCGGCAGCTCGACCCGGAAGCGGCCGCTGATCAGCACGAGCAGCGCGGTGCGTTCCTCACCCCGTACCCACTCGGCCCACTCGTCCCCCCGGGGATGAACGCCCCACTTGATCTCCACGGCGTCGCTGTGCCGCGGGTCCCCCGCGTCCTTGAAGTGCCCGAGGATCCACCCCCGGTCCAGCACGGCGTCCTCGCCCGCGTTCCCCGTGTACACGCTGTCGCCCACAAGCCCGGACGCTAGCAGCCGCACCGCGAGCGGCCGCTCAGTAAGGGGCGCGGAAGTTGACGTACCCGAGCAGTACGATCACCGCCGCCACGCAGCCGAGCACCACGGCCGTCGAAACCCAGGACGACCGGGAGGCCCGCCGCCGCGGCCGCCCGTGCTCCGGTTCGGGCCGGAACGGCACCGGCCCGGGCGGATTGTCCTTCCACCGCGCGGCGAGCATCCGGGCCCTGGCCGAGGGCTCCTTGTGCTCGGCGCTGTCCGCCCATCCGAGGTCGAACTCGCGCTCCTGGCCGTCCTGTTCGTGCTCGGGCATCACCGCTCCACCCCCGTGTGGTCCTGTCCACAGAATAGAACAAACGCCCGCGCCCCCGCTGTGCGAGGCACAGCGGGGGCACGGGCGACCCGACGCGGTCGGGCACCGGTCACACGTCGAAGTACAGCTCGAACTCGTGCGGGTGCGGACGCAGCTGCAGCGGCGCGATCTCGTTGGTGCGCTTGTAGTCGATCCACGTCTCGATCAGGTCCGGCGTGAAGACGTCGCCCTGGAGGAGGAACTCGTGGTCGGCCTCCAGGGAGTCCAGGACCGCCGGGAGCGAGGTCGGGACCTGCGGGACGCCCGCGTGCTCCTCGGGGGCCAGCTCGTAGAGGTCCTTGTCGATCGGCTCGGCCGGCTCGATCTTGTTCTTGATGCCGTCCAGGCCCGCGAGCAGCAGCGCCGAGAAGGCCAGGTACGGGTTGCCGGAGGAGTCGGGCGCGCGGAACTCGACGCGCTTGGCCTTCGGGTTCGAGCCCGTGATCGGGATGCGCATGGCCGCGGAGCGGTTGCGCTGCGAGTACACCAGGTTGACCGGCGCCTCGAAGCCGGGCACCAGGCGGTGGTAGGAGTTCACCGTCGGGTTGGTGAAGGCCAGCAGTGACGGCGCGTGCTTGAGGATGCCGCCGATGTAGTAGCGAGCGGTGTCCGACAGGCCCGCGTAACCGGCCTCGTCGTAGAAGAGCGGCTGGCCGCCGGTCCACAGCGACTGGTGGACGTGCATGCCCGAGCCGTTGTCACCGAAGATCGGCTTCGGCATGAAGGTCGCGGTCTTGCCGTTCTTCCACGCCACGTTCTTCACGATGTACTTGAAGAGCTGGAGGTCGTCGGCGGCGGCGAGCAGCGTGTTGAACTTGTAGTTGATCTCGGCCTGGCCGGCGGTGCCCACCTCGTGGTGCTGGCGCTCGACCTTCAGCCCGGCCCGCTCCAGCTCCAGGGAGATCTCGGCGCGCAGGTCGGCGAAGTGGTCGACCGGCGGGACCGGGAAGTAACCGCCCTTGTAGCGGACCTTGTAACCGCGGTTGTCCTCCAGCGCACCGGTGTTCCAGGCGCCGGCCTCGGAGTCGATGTGGTAGAAGGACTCGTTCGCGCTGGTCGCGAAGCGCACGGAGTCGAAGACGTAGAACTCGGCCTCGGGGCCGAAGTAGGCGGTGTCCGCGATACCGGTGGAGGCGAGGTAGGCCTCGGCCTTCTTCGCCACGTTGCGCGGGTCACGGGAGTACTGCTCGCCCGTGATCGGGTCGTGGATGAAGAAGTTGATGTTCAGCGTCTTGTCCCGGCGGAACGGGTCGACCCGGGCGGTCGACAGGTCCGCGCGCAGCGCCATGTCGGACTCGTGAATGGCCTGGAAACCCCGGATCGAGGAGCCGTCGAAGGCGAGCTCCTCGTCGGCGTCGAACGCCTCCGCAGGCACCGTGAAGTGCTGCATCACGCCCGGGAGGTCGCAGAAGCGGACGTCGATGAACTTGACGTCCTCGTCCGCGATGAACTTCTTGGCCTCGTCGGCGTTCTGGAACATCCAGCTCCTCCTACTCCCGACCGTCCCGCCGGGGTGGTAGTTCGATCGTGCGGCCAGTGCGGGTGGCACACGCTGTCCTCGACCCTAGGGACGGGTGATTTCTCGGGCGTGACTCATTTGTTTCGCACAAGTTAACCGGCTCTCCTTCCACCGTAGCCCCGGCGCACCCCGCCGTGCCCCGGTCATATACGGGCGCAGTACCGTGGACGGGTGGACAACAGGCAAGCACTCGGATCGTGGCTCTCCGGGCCCCGCGCGGCCGCGGAAGAGGCCGGTGTCGACTTCGGGTACCGGGGCGAACAGCTCGGTCTGCCGGAGGAGGGGCGGGGCTCCATCGCCCGCCCGGGCCGCCGCCTCGGCGCCCTCGCCGTGGACTGGGGCCTGAGCCTCCTGATCGCATACGGCCTCATCACCCAGAGCTACAACGAGGCCGCGCAGATCTGGGCACCGCTCATCATGTTCGCGCTGATGGTGCTCACGGTCGGCACGGTCGGCTTCACCCCGGGCAAGCGCCTCTTCGGCCTGCGGGTGCTCGCCCTGGAGACGGGCCAGGTCAGCCCCTGGCGCTCCGCCCTGCGCACGGTCCTGCTCTTCCTCGCGATCCCCGCCCTGATCTGGGACCGCGACGGCCGCGGCCTGCACGACCGGCTCGCCGGCACGGTCGAGGTCCGCATCTGAGCGGTCGGCTCGTCCATGGCGAAGGGGCGCCCGGAGTTTCCGGGCGCCCCTTCGCCGTAGAGGTGCGGAGGTCGGCTCCGCCGTAGCGGTACGCGGATCAGCGCGCCTTCGGTCCGCCCTTCGGCAGGCGCATGCCCTTGGGCATCGGCCCCTTCGGCAGCGGCATGTTGCTCATCAGGTCGCCGAGGGCGCGCAGCCGGTCGTTGGTGGCGGTGACCTGCGGGCCGGTCAGCACGCGCGGCAGCTTCAGCATGGTCGTGCGCAGCTTCTTCAGCTCGACCTGGCCCTCGCCCGTGCCCACGACCAGGTCGTGCACGGGGACGTCGGCGACGATGCGGTTCATCTTCCGCTTCTCGGCGGCCAGCAGGGTCTTCACCCGGTTCGGGTTGCCCTCGGCGACCAGCACGATGCCGGCCTTGCCGACCGCGCGGTGCACCACGTCCTGGTTGCGGTTCATCGCCACCGCCGGGGTCGTCGTCCATCCCCGCCCGATGTTGTCGAGCACCGCCGCCGCGGCTCCGGGCTGGCCCTCCATCTGCCCGAAGGCGGCCCGCTCCGCCCGGCGCCCGAACACGATCGCCGTCGCGAGGAAGGCGAGCAGGAAGCCCAGGATGCCGAGATAGATGGGGTGACCGATCAAGAAACCGATCGCGAGGAAGACACCGAAGGTGACGATTCCGACAGCCGCGAGTACAAGACCGATCTTCTTGTCGGCCCTGCGGGTCATCTTGTAGGTCAGGGCGATCTGCTTCAGTCGCCCGGTGTTCGCAGCGTCCGCTGCGGTTTCCTTCCTCGCCATGCCCCGAAGTCTACGTGGCCCCACAAGCGCGGACGACGGCAGTGTCCGCGGGGCCCGGTGGCGGAGGGCCCTCGCTCAGGGGCGGACGGAGACGGACCGGGAAAGGGACTGCTCGAGGACGCGCTGCGCCTCGACCCGGTCCTTGGCGCGCCGGCGGTCCTCCAGCACGGAGGTCCAGGCGTTGCGGCGCGCGGTGCGCTGGCCGCCGCTCAGCAGCAGCGCCTCGACGGCACGCAGGGTGGTCGTGAAGGACGGAATCGCGGTGGCGCGAACGGGCGCGGCCTGCATGGGTGAGGTCCCCCCTCGGTGCGGGTGTACGTGCTGTGAGTCCAGCGTCACTGTTTGGTGTTACCAGGGCGTGTCCGACCGGTCAAACACCCATGAAGCCCCGGCGGAAGGCGGCGGAACGGCGACGCGGCCCCGGCAGGTGCCCTCATCTGCGAGGACGGCCGGGACCGCGTCGTATCGGTCACTACCCGCGGGTAGCGTCTTGTGCGTGAGTTCACACGCCTGCCCCGCACCGGGCGGGCAAGGGCGGTGACGGCGCGTCAGACGGCCTGGGCCGCGACGCGCGCGTCCCGCCGCTCCATGGCCATGCGGTACAGCCGCCCGGCGCGGTACGACGAGCGCACCAGCGGGCCGGACATCACGCCGGAGAAGCCGATCTGCTCGGCCTCCTGCTGCAGCTCCACGAACTCCTGCGGCTTGACCCAGCGCTCCACCGGGTGGTGGCGCACGGAGGGGCGCAGGTACTGCGTGATGGTGACCAGCTCGCAGCCCGCGTCGTGCAGCTGCTTCAGCGCGTCGCTGACCTCCTCGCGGGTCTCGCCCATGCCGAGGATCAGGTTCGACTTGGTCACCAGGCCGTAGTCACGGGCCTCCGTGATGACCTTCAGGGAGCGCTCGTAGCGGAAGCCGGGGCGGATGCGCTTGAAGATCCGGGGGACCGTCTCGACGTTGTGCGCGAAGACCTCGGGGCGCGAGGAGAAGACCTCCTCGAGCTGCTCGGGGATCGCGTTGAAGTCGGGGGCCAGCAGCTCGACCTTGGTGTGGCCGCCCTCACGCCCTGCGGTCTGCCGGTGGATCTGGCGCACGGTCTCGGCGTACAGCCAGGCGCCGCCGTCCTCCAGGTCGTCGCGGGCGACGCCGGTGATGGTGGCGTAGTTCAGGTCCATCGCGACCACGGACTCGCCCACGCGGCGCGGCTCGTCCCGGTCGAGCGCCTCGGGCTTGCCGGTGTCGATCTGGCAGAAGTCGCAGCGCCGGGTGCACTGGTCGCCGCCGATGAGGAAGGTCGCCTCGCGGTCCTCCCAGCACTCGTAGATGTTCGGGCAGCCGGCTTCCTGGCAGACCGTGTGCAGGCCCTCGCTCTTCACGAGGTTCTGCATCTTGGTGTACTCGGGGCCCATTTTCGCCCGGGTCTTGATCCACTCGGGCTTGCGCTCGATGGGGGTCTGGCTGTTGCGGACCTCCAGGCGCAGCATCTTGCGTCCGTCGGGTGCGACTGCGGACACGACCGGCTCCCTAGCGTTGATTCTTCGGCGTCCTCAAGGGTACGCCCGTGGATTTGAATGCCTGTGTGTGGTGTCAGCCCCTCCCCACGGGCATTTATGCCGCCGGTGTCCTCTCGATCTCCCGGGGCTTGAGGTCGGCGTTCTCCAGGACGTCCCGCAGGTGGCGCTCCACCACGGGCAGGACCTCCTCGATCGTCACGTCCCGGCCCAGCTCACCGGCGAGGGAGGCCACGCCCGCGTCGCGGATGCCGCAGGGGATGATCCGGTCGAACCACTTGTTGTCCGGGTTCACGTTGAGCGCGAAACCGTGCATGGTGACGCCCTTGGCGACGCGGATGCCGATGGCGGCGATCTTGCGGTCCTCGCGGCGCTGGCCGGCGTTGGACGGGGCGTACTCCGGGCCGTTCAGCCGGGGGTCGAACTCCTCGTCCTGCAGCCGCGGGTCGAAGTCCAGGGAGAGGCCGCCGAGCGCCGGGCGCTGCTCGACCGGGTCGCCCAGGACCCACACGCCGCTGCGGCCCTCGACCCGGGTGGTCTCCAGGCCGAAGTCGGCGCAGGTGCGGATCAGGGCCTCCTCCAGGCGCCGGACGTGGGCGACCACGTCCACGGGGCGGGGAAGCTTCTGGATGGGGTAGCCGACCAGCTGGCCGGGGCCGTGCCAGGTGATCTTGCCGCCGCGGTCGACGTCGATGACCGGGGTGCCGTCGAGGGGCCGCTCGCTGTCCGCCGTGCGCCGGCCGGCCGTGTAGACCGGGGGGTGCTCCAGGAGCAGTACGGTGTCGGGGACCTCGTCGGCGAAGCGCGCCGCGTGCACCCGGCGCTGCTCGTCCCACGCCTCCTGGTACTCGACGGCCTCGTCACCGAAACCCATACGGACGAACCGCAACTCACTCACGGCAAGCGCCTCCCTCGAACGGGTGTGTAAGGCACGTATCGCGCCCAAGCCACTGTACGTCCGGCCCGTACGCGTCAGTCCCGGGGTCAATCCTCACACGATCGGATGAATGTCCGGGAAAATGTGTGATGGGGTGCTTACTCTCCGCTACATTCGCGCCGTCCAGCAAGGCATAAGGCCTGCTCACAGGCAATCCGCGCACATCACGAAGGCCGGAAGGCAGGAGACCGCACCGCAGATGACGGAACGACCCGCGCAGCGCACCCCCAACCGACAGCTCGCCGCGCTCATCGCAGAAGCGGGGTTCTCCAACGCGGGACTCGCCCGTCGCGTGGACCAGCTCGGTCTCGAACACGGGCTCGACCTCAGATACGACAAGACATCCGTCACCCGGTGGCTGCGCGGCCAGCAGCCCCGGGGCACCACCCCCGCACTGATCGCCGAGGTCTTCACCCGGCGCCTGGGCCGCCGCCTCACCGCCCAGGACCTCGGCCTGGACGCCTGCGCCCCGGTCTACGCGGGCCTGGAGTTCGCCGCCACCCCCGAGGAGGCCGTCGACATCGTCAGCGGGCTCTGGCGCAAGGACTCCGGCAGCCACGCCGAGCTGCGCAAGATCGCCTTCACCCCGGCCGGGCTCGTCGTGCCCAGCCGGGACTGGCTGATCGGCCGGGCCGACGAGAAGGTGGCCCGGGGCGAGCAGCCCGCCGCCCGCATCCCGGCGCAGGGCCGTCCCGCCGCCCGCTTCCCGGCCGCGGCCGAGCAGGGCGTGCCGGTCCTGCCCCGCCAGCGCGGCGGGGCCGAGCGCGGACCCGGCCAGAGGGTCACCGCGGGGGACATCGCCGCCCTGCGCTCGGTCGGCGAGCTGTTCCGCACCCTCGACGACGCCTACGGCGGCGGCCACGCCCGCCAGGCCCTCGTGCGCTACCTGGAGCACGAGTGCGAGCCCATGCTGCGCGGCACCTACGGCGAGCAGACCGGCCGCCGCCTGTTCGCCGCGGCGGCCGACCTGACCCGGCTGGCCGGCTGGACGTCGTACGACATCGCCGCGCACGGGCTCGCCCAGCGCTACTTCGTCCAGGCGCTCCGGCTGGCCCAGGCGGCCGGGGACCGGGCCTACGGGGCGTACGTGCTGGTCACCATGAGCCGGCAGGCCGTCTACCTCGGGCACGGGCGGGAGGCCGTCCAGCTCGCCCGCGTGGCCCAGCAGGGCGTCGGCACCTCCGGCCCGCCCGTCGTCCAGGCCCTGCTGCACGCCGCCGAGGCGCGCGGGCACGGCGTGCTCGGCGAGGTACGGGCCTGCACCGCGGCCCTGGTCCGCGCCGAACGCGCCCTGGAGACGGCCCGGCCCGGGGACGAGGTGCCGCACTGGGCGAAGTTCTTCGACGAGGCCCAGCTCGCCGACGAGTTCGGCCACTGCCACCGCGACCTGCAGCAGTTCCGCGCCGCCGCCCAGCACGCCGAACGCTCACTCCAGCTGAGGGCCCCGTCCTACGCCCGCAGCCGCCTGTTCTGCCGGGTCGTGCTCGCCACCGCCCGCCTGGGCCTCGGCGAGCTCGACCAGGCCTGCCAGCTGGCGGCGGAGGCGGCGGGCCAGGCGGCGGAGATGCGCTCGGTGCGGGCGGTGGAGTACGTGCGGGACTTCGAACGCAGGCTGGAGCCCTACAAGGACGCGGCGCCCGTGCGGACCTACCGCGACAAGGTGGCGGCCCTTGGGTGAAGGACCCCGGGGCGCGGGGCGCGGCGCGACCAGCCCCCGCGCACCGGCGCCCGACGCGGGGACTAAGCCGCCCGCGGCACCGTGGGCACGGGGTCGGCGACGTGCATCGACCGCCCCGCCCCCAGGTCCGCGAGGATCGCCGCCGACGCCCGGTGCCCGCTGTGCAGAGCGCCCTGCACCGTACTGGTGTCCCGGTGGTCCCCGCACACGTACAGCCCCGCGAGCAGCCGCACCGGCCGCCGCAGATCGTGCGGCGGCCGCATCGCGGGCACCGCCTCGGCCGTGTGGTGCACCGCCAGCGTCTCCCACCGGGCCGTCGACACCCCGTACAGCCGGGCCAGGTGCATCCGCACGGCCGTGTCGACGTCCCCCGGCGGCCGCCCCAGCACGGTCGACGACACCAGCGCCCGCCCCGCCGGGGCCCGGGACGGATCGACCTGGCTGACCACCGCCGTGTGCGCGACCGGCCCGCCCAGATCCGCGTCGAGCAGCAGCGACGCCCCGGTCCCCGGCGGTTCGTCGGTGGCGTGGTGCACCACCGTCACCGGGTGGAACTCCGGCACCCGCAACCCGGGCAGGAGCCCCGCGGCGGCCCGGGCGTCCGTCGCCACCAGCACCGCCCGGCACCGGATCACGCCGTGCTCCGCGGTGGTCACCGAGGTCGTCGAGACGGAGGTGACGCGCACGCCCGTGTGCACCGTGCCCGCGGGCAGCATCCGTGCCAGCCGCTCCGGCAGGGCCTCGGCGCCGCCCTCCGGCAGGCACAGCCGGCCGCCCGCGAAGGCACGCAGCGCGAGATCCGCGCACCGGCTGGACGTCGTCAGGTCCGGGTCGCACAACAGGGCGGCGAGCAGCGGGCGCAGGAAGCCGTCGATCGTACGGGCGGGCAGTCCGCGGGCCGCCAGGGCCTCACCGGCGGGCTGCTCCGGGCGGGACAGCAGCCGTTCGGCCGGGGTGCCCGCCAGCCGGGTCAGGGCGGCCCCCAGCCGGGCCTGGTCCACGGCCGTGCCGAGTGGCGCGCCGGACCGGCTCCGGGGGACCGAGACCTGACGGCCGGGGACGGCGGCCGGCCTCCTGGGCGGCCTCGGGGGCCTGGACGCGGACGGCGACCGCGGCGCGCTCGCCAGCGCGCGCACCGCGTGCAGTGCGCCTCGTGCGCCCCCAGCGCCCGGCTGGACGCCCGCGCGGTGGTGGCGGCCGTCGCCGTGCAGCAGGACACCGGGCGCGAAGGGCCGCAGGGCCAGTCCGCCGAGGCCGGGTGTCAGTCGTAGTTCGGGATACGCGGTGGACAGCAACTGGCCCACCCGGTCGAGCCGGAAGCCGTCGATCTTCTCCGTCGCCATGCGGCCGCCGACGCCGTGGGCGGCCTCCAGGACCATGGTCGTCACTCCTGCGCTGGTCAGCCGGTGCGCGGCCGAGAGTCCGGCGACTCCGGCCCCCACGACGACCACGTCCGCCTGGTACGCGGGCTCAAGCACGTGCCCCTCCTCGAGGTTGCGCGGGCGCTGGAGACGTCATGCCCTCAACAGGCCGCAGGGATACGCGAGTTCTGGTCGAGGGTAGGGCCGTGATCGGTCAGCGGGAGTCGCGCATCGGCAGGGCACGGTCGCACGGCGGTCGCATACGGCAGCCGGATGGGCGTGAAGTGGTCGCAGGGGTCACAGAGCCGCCCGGATCGCCCCCTCGATGTCCGGGAACGCGAACCGGAAACCCGACTCCAGCAGCCGCGTCGGCAGGATCCGCGCGCTGCCGAGCACGTCCCCGGCCATCTCGCCGAGCACGGACCGCAGCACCGGCGCGGGCACGGTGAACAGCGCCGGCCGGTGCAGCACCCGCCCCATCGCCGCCGTGATCTCACGGTTCGTCAGCGGGTTCGGCGCGGTGAGGTTGAACGGCCCGGACAGGCCGTCGGTGTCGATCAGATGCCGGATCGCCGCGACCTCGTCGTGCAGCGCGACGAACGACCAGTACTGCCGTCCGTCCCCCAGCGGTCCGCCCAGCCCCGCCCGGAAGAGCGGGAACAGCCGCCCCCAGGCCCCGCCGTGGCGGGACACGACCAGGCCGGTCCGGGTGAGCACCGTGCGGACACCGGCCTCCCGGGCGGGCGCCGTCGCCGCCTCCCACTCCACGCACAGCTCCGGCAGGAAGCCCGTCCCGGGGGGCGCGCCCTCGTCCACCGCCCGGTCGCCGGTCTCGCCGTAGTAGCCGATGGCGCTGCCGTTGACGAAGACCCGTGGCCGGTCCCCCTCGTCCAGGGAGGCGACCGCCCGGGCGAGCGCCGCCGTGCCGTTCACGCGGCTGTCGCGGATCCGCCGCTTGTAGGCCTCCGTCCAGCGCCGGTCGCCGACCCCGGCCCCCGCCAGATTGACCACCGCGTGGCAGCCGGCGAGCCCGGCCGCGTCCGCGCGCCCGCCCTCCGGGTCCCACCGCACCTCGCCCTCCGCGCGGGGCGTGCGGCGCACCAGGCGCACCACTTCGTGCCCGTCCGCGGTCAGGGACCGCACCAGGGCGCTGCCGATGAGACCGGAGGCGCCGGTCACCGCGATGCGTCGCATGACTCAATCCTGCCCGCCGCCGGGACGAATTCCCGGCGGGAGAGCGTGCGCGCACGTAACGTGCCCCGCATGCCGACTCCGCACATACGCCCCGCACGCCCCGAGGACGACGACGCCCTGGGGCGGCTCGACCGCGCCACCTGGTCCCCGCTGCACGCCGTCCAGCCCCGCCCCGAGCCGCCGTACGGGCCGTTCTTCAGTGAGCGGGACCCGGTCGCGGAGTGCCTCGTCGCCGAGCTCGACGGCGCCCTCGCCGGATACCTCCGGCTGGGCACCGCGACGTCGCTCGCGTGCAACGCCCACGTCCGCATGATCCGCGGGCTGGCCGTCGCGGAGGAGGCGCGCGGACGGGGTGTCGCCCGGGCCCTGCTGCGGGCGGCGGACGAGGAGGCCCGGCGGCTGGGGGCGCGCCGCGTCACCCTGCGCGTGCTGGCGCACAACACACCGGCGCGCAAGCTCTACGAGTCCGCGGGGTTCACCGTGGAGGGCGTCCTGCCCGAGGAGTTCTTCCTCGACGGCGCGTACGTCGACGACGTGTTCATGGGCCGCTTCCTCTGAGCCCGGCGACCACCTCCTACGACGCCGCCGGCTCGCCCGTGTCCACCGGCGCCGTCGCCCCGGCCGCCCGCTGCGCGGCCGGGGCCACCTCGTCCGCCGTCAGCACGTAGCCCGTCTCCGCGTCCGAGGTGGAGCGGGCGAAGACCACGCCGAACACCCGGCCGTCCGTGGTGAGCAGGGGGCCGCCCGAGTTGCCGGGGCGGACCGTGGAACGGATCGAGTAGATCTCGCGGACGGCCGTCCCGTCGTTGTAGATGTTCTGGCCCGTCGCCCGCACCCGGTTCGCGACCGTCGCCGCCTGGAGGTTCAGGTCGCCGTCCTCCGGATACCCCGCGACGACCGCCGAATCGCCGCGCCCGGCGTCGTCGTCGAACGTGAGCACCGGGGCCCGCAGCCCCGGCACGTACAGCACGGCCACGTCCTTCTGCGGGTCGAAGAGCACCACCCGCGCCTCGTACGTCCGCCCGACCCCGCCGACCTGGACGGTCGGCTCGTCGATGCCGGCCACCACGTGGGCGTTGGTCATCACGTGCTCGCGCGCGTACACGAACCCGCTGCCCTCGCGGCCCTGGGCGCCCGCGACGCCCTCGACCTTCACCGTGCTGCGCTTGGCGGCGTTCGTCGCGGCCGCCGTGACACTGTCGCCCGAGGGCCGGGCGACCTCGGCCGTCGACTCGTTCTCGAACGGGTTGAAGACCTGCGGGAAACCCGCCTGGGTCAGCGCGGAGGTGGCCTCGGAGAACCAGGCCGGCGTGGTGTCCGGCATCGTCCGCTGCACCGCGCCGAGCAGCCGTGAGTCCCGGATCGCCGACGTGACCAGCGGTGACGAGGAGGCGCCCAGGACGCTCGCGGCCACCCACGCCACGATCAGCACGGCGACCGCGTTGGCCACGGCCCCGCCGATCCCGTCCGCCGCCCTCAGCGGCCCCCGGTCCAGCTCCCGCCGCAGCCGCAGTGCGAGGCGCCCCGCCAGCTCGTGGCCCACCACCGCCGGCAGCAGCACCGTGAACACCGCCGTCACCGTCGCCCGCGTGGTCCCCGGCTCCACCAGGTCCATGACCCACGGCAGGATCCACACGCCCACGACCGCGCCGCCGACGAAGCCCGCCAGCGACACGCAGCCGGCCACCAGCCCGCGCCGGTACCCGGACGCCGCGTAGGCCAGGACGACCAGCAACAGCAGGATGTCGAGCAGGTCCACGCAACGCCGCCTTTCTCTCGGAACCCTCTAGTACGTGGGGGGAGGGTCCGGTGATCAGTCACCCGCGCGCGGATGATCGGAACCCGGCCACGCGCGCGTGCACTCGGAAAAACGTTGCGGACCGTGACGATGGTTCCACCGGGTGGCACATCACACATCGCGGACGGACCGGATCGGTCCGACAGTGGGACCATGCGTGTCTACCGAGGACGGCGGGGTGCACCGGGGCGCCGCGCCGCCGGGACACCCGGCACGGCCGGTATGCCGCACGCGGCCCGGGCGGCCCTCGGCTGCCTGCCGGGCGTGGCCGCCGTCGTCGCGCTGTTCCTGTGCGCCCACGGCGTCGAGACCGCCGCCGAGACCGCCCCCCGCGCCGCCCCGGACCGTGCCGCCACGCCGTACGCCGCCCCGCGTCCGCCCATCGTGCCGCGCGCCCACTGGCTGGGCGACGCCGCCCGGCAGCAGCCCCGCCCGCGCTACGACGACCGGGTCGCCGCCGTCTTCGTCCACCACACCGACTCGCCCAACGGCTACGACTGCGCCGACGCGCCCCGCATCATCCGCGACCTCTACACCGGCCAGACCGGCAGCCGCGACTGGGACGACATCGGCTACAACTTCGTCGTCGACCGCTGCGGCACCATCTACGAGGGCCGCGCCGGGGGCGTCGAGAAGGCCGTCACCGGCGCCCACACCCAGGGCTTCAACCACCGCACCACCGGCATCGCCGCCCTCGGCACCTTCACCGCGGGCCTGCCCGTGCCCCGGGCCATGATCCACGCCATCGCCGCGCTGTCCGCCTGGAAGCTGGGCCTGACCGGAACCGACCCGCGGGCCGGCGTCCGCCTGGTCTCCAGCAACGGGCTGAGCCGCTACGCGGCCGGCACCACCGCCCGGCTGCCCGCCGTGGCCGGCCACAACGACGGCTACATGACCAGCTGCCCGGGCGCCGCCCTGCACGCCCGCCTGCCCGAGATCCGGCGGCTCGCGGCCCGCCTCCAGGGCCGGCCCGCCCACGCACAGCGGGACCACAGCGAACGCGCGGTGTCGTCACATCCGTCCCTGCCGTCGTCCCCACAGCCGGCCGGCCGGAGGTGGGGACCATGAACGGCGGCGACGGCTCGCGGGACGCGGCGGCACGCACCCGGGAAGCCGCCCGGGGCCCCTGGGCGGTGCTCTGCGCGGTCGCGACCGTCGTCCTCGGACCGGCCGCGGTCACCGCCTCCGCCCTCGGCCGGGCCAACGCGGCCCCGCTGCACCAGGCCGTGCGGGCGGAGCGGACGCAGGCGTACCTCCCGTCCGGCACCAGCCGCCGCCGGGGCGTCTGATCACCCCCTGAAGCGCTCCCACAGCCGCGGATAGCGCTCGGCGAGCAGGCGCTCGTCCTCGAAGTCGAGCGGGGTGCCCTCCGGTTCCGCCGGCGGGGGCGGGATCTCCAGGTCGGGTGCGACCACGCCGGTGAGCTGCTCGTAGGCCTCGTCCGCCGCGTAGCCGAGTTCCTCGCCGTCGCCGTCGATCTCCTCGTCGAAGTCGCCCAGGAGGTCGGCGAGCGCGTCCGGGTCGTGCAGGGCGCCCTCGAAGACCTCCCGGCCCTGCCCGATCAGCCAGCACCGGAAGAAGTCGAAGGCGTCGTCGCTGGCCCCGTCGAGCAGGACCCAGGCCGCGCCCCACAGGTCCCAGCGGTAGGCGCGGTTGTAGCGGGACTCGAAGTGCCGGGCGAAGTCCAGGACCGAGTCCGGGTCCAGCCGGGCGAGCCGCTCCACGAGCAGGTCCGCCTGCTCCTCCGGGTCGCCCTCGGCGGCCTCCCGGGCGTCGTCCACCAGCTCCCAGAACTCCGTCTCGTCCATCACGGGTCAAGCATCGGCCCTGGGGCACGGGGGCGCACCCGGAGTGCGCGGGATCGTTATGCGCCGCCGGCGGGCCGGTAGAGGCGGGCCAGCCGCGCCGCGTCCGCCGCGAACCGCTCCCGCAGGCCCTCGGGCGCCAGCACCTCCACCTCCGGGCCCAGCGCCGCCAGCTGGGTGTGGGCGACCTCCTCGGACTCCACCGGCAGATCCACCGTCACCCACCCGTCGCCGTCCGGCGCCCCCGCCTCGGCCAGGGCCTCCCGGGCCGACAGCGAGTCCAGCGCGTACGGCAGCCTGCGCACGCCCTCGGGGGAGAGCCGCACCACCACCCGCGCCCGCAGGATGGACCGCGCGAACTGCTCCGCCCGCTCCTCCCAGAAGGCGGGCAGGTCGAACTCCGGCTCCCGCTCGAAGCGCTCCTCACCAGGCTCCACCGCCGTGAACCGGTCGATCCGGTACACCCGGAAGGACGCGCCCCCGGCCACCCGCGCGCACAGGTACCACACGCCCGCCTTCAGCACGAGCCCGTACGGCTCCAGCTCCCGCGGGACCTCCTCCTCGCCGCGCCGGTAGCGGGCGCTGATCCGCCGGTCGTCCCACACCGCGTCCGCGACCGCCGGCAGCAGCGCGGGCGTCTCCGGCTCCTTGAACCAGTTCGGCGCGTCCAGGTGGAACCGCTGCGCCGCCGTCCGGGAGGCGTCCCGCAGGGAGGGCAGCAGCGCCGCCGACACCTTCAGCCGGGCCGCCGAGGCCGCGTCCTCCAGACCCATCTCGCGCAGCGCCCCCGGCACCCCGGACAGGAACAGCGCCTCCGCCTCGCCGCGGTGCAGCCCGGTCAGCCGCGTCCGGTACCCGCCGACCAGCCGGTAGCCGCCCGCCCGGCCCCGGTCGGCGTAGACCGGCACGCCCGCCTCCGACAGCGCCTGCGCGTCCCGCGTCACCGTCCGCTCCGACACCTCCAGCTCCCGGGCGAGCTCGGCGGCCGTCATGGAGGGCCGGGACTGGAGGAGCAACACCATCTTGATCAGCCGGGCAGCGCGCATGGCCACATCATGCAGCAGGCCCCCGCCGGGGCGGGGGCCTGCCGATCAACGGTCCGTGCTCAGGGGAGGATTCACAGACCGTACTTCTCGCGCGCTTCCTTCACGGATGCCGCCCTGACCTCACCGCGCTTGGCGAGCTGGGCCAGGGCCGCGACGACGATGGACTCGGCGTCGACACCGAAGTGGCGGCGGGCCGCCTCGCGGGTGTCCGACAGGCCGAAGCCGTCGGCGCCCAGCGAGGACCAGTCCTGCTCGACCCACTGCGCGATCTGGTCGGGGACCTGGCGCATGTAGTCGGAGACCGCCAGCACCGGGCCCTCGGCGCCCTGCAGCGCCTGGCGCACGAACGGCACCCGCTCCTCGCCGCGCAAGCCGGCCTCGTCCGCCTCGAGGGCGTCGCGTCGCAGCTCGCTCCAGGACGTCGCCGACCACACGTCGGCCGCCACGCCCCACTCCTCGGCCAGCAGCCGCTGCGCCTTGAGCGCCCAGTGGATGGCCGTACCGGAGCCGAGCAGCTGGATCCGCGGGGCGTTCGCCGGCACGGCCACGCCCGCCGACTCCGCCGTGTTGAAGCGGTACAGGCCCTTGACGATGCCCTCGTCGATCCCGGCGACGGACGGCTTCGCGGGCTGCGGCAGCGGCTCGTTGTAGACGGTCAGGTAGTAGAAGACGTCCTGGTCCTCGCCCGGGGCGGCCTCGCCGTACATCCGGCGCAGCCCCTCCTTGACGATGGCCGCGACCTCGTACGCGAACGCCGGGTCGTAGGTCAGGGCCGCCGGGTTGGTCGCGGCGATGACGGGGGAGTGGCCGTCGGCGTGCTGCAGGCCCTCACCGGTGAGCGTGGTGCGGCCGGCCGTGGCGCCGATGAGGAAGCCGCGGCCGAGCTGGTCGCCGAGCTGCCACATCTGGTCGGCCGTGCGCTGCCAGCCGAACATCGAGTAGAAGATGTAGAACGGGATCATCGCCTCGCCGTGCGTCGCGTACGACGTCGAAGCGGCGATGAAGTCGGCCATCGAACCGGCCTCGGTGATCCCCTCGTTGAGGATCTGGCCGTTCTTGGCCTCCTTGTAGTACATCAGCTGGTCGCGGTCGACCGGCTCGTACGTCTGGCCCTTGGGCGAGTAGATGCCGAGCGAGGGGAACAGCGACTCCATGCCGAAGGTGCGCGCCTCGTCCGGGACGATCGGCACCCAGCGCCTGCCGGTCTCCTTGTCGCGGACCAGGTCCTTGACCAGGCGGACGAACGCCATGGTGGTGGCCACGTTCTGCGAGCCGGAGCCCTTGTCGAAGGAGGCGAACGCCTTCTCCGCCGGGGCGGGCAGCGGCGCGACCGGGTGCACACGACGGGCCGGGGCCGGACCGCCGAGGGCGGCACGCCGCTCCTGGAGGTAGCGCACCTCGGGGGAGTCGGCGCCGGGGTGGCCGTAGGGGACCACGCCGTCCACGAAGTCGCTGTCCTTGATCGGCAGGCCGAGCAGGTCGCGCATGTTCTTGAACTCGTCCACCGAGAGCTTCTTCATCTGGTGGTTGGCGTTCTTCGACGCGAAGCCCTCGCCGAGGGTGTGGCCCTTGACCGTCTGGGCCAGGATCACGGTCGGCGCGCCCTTGTGCTCGACGGCCGCCTTGTACGCGGCGTACACCTTGCGCGCCTCGTGACCGCCGCGCGAGAGGTGGAAGCACTCCAGGATCTTGTCGTCGCTCAGCAGCTTCGCCATCTCCGCCAGCGCCGGGTCGGCGCCGAAGAAGTCCTGGCGGATGTAGGCCGCGTCGCGCGTCTGGTACGTCTGGATCTGCGCGTCCGGTACCTGGCGCAGCCGGCGTACCAGCGCGCCCGTGGTGTCGAGCCGGAACAGCTCGTCCCAGGCCGTGCCCCACAGCGTCTTGATCACGTTCCAGCCGGCGCCGCGGAACTGGGCCTCCAGCTCCTGAACGATCTTGAAGTTGGCGCGGACCGGGCCGTCCAGGCGCTGCAGGTTGCAGTTGATGACGAACGTGAGGTTGTCCAGCTCCTCACGGGCCGCGAGCGCCAGGGCCGCCGTCGACTCGGGCTCGTCCATCTCGCCGTCGCCGAGGAACGCCCACACGTGCGAGGCGGAGGTGTCCTTGATGCCGCGGTTGGTCAGGTAGCGGTTGAAGCGCGCCTGGTAGATGGCCGACAGCGGGCCGAGGCCCATGGAGACCGTCGGGAACTCCCACAGCCAGGGCAGGCGGCGCGGGTGCGGGTAGGAGGGCAGGCCGTCGCCGCCCGACTCGCGGCGGAAGTTGTCGAGCTGCTGCTCGCTGAGCCGGCCGTCGAGGAACGCGCGGGCGTAGATGCCGGGGGAGGCGTGGCCCTGGATGTAGAGCTGGTCGCCGGAGCCGTCGGCCTCCTTGCCCTTGAAGAAGTGGTTGAAGCCGGTCTCGTAGAGCCAGGCGGCGGAGGCGAAGGTGGCGATGTGGCCGCCGACGCCGTACTTGCTGCCGCGGGTCACCATCGCGGCCGCGTTCCAGCGGTTCCACGCGGTGATCCGCTGCTCCATCGCCTCGTCACCGGGCACGTCCGGCTCGGCGGAGGTGGGGATGGAGTTGACGTAGTCGGTCTCGAGGAGCTTCGGCAGCGCGATGCCGGCGCCCTCGGCGCGCTCCAGCGTGCGGCGCATCAGGTACGCGGCACGGTGCGGCCCGGCTGCCTTGGCGACCGCGTCCAGGGAGGCCTGCCATTCGGCGGTCTCCTCCGGGTCCCGGTCGGGGAGCTGGTCGAGCTCGCTCGGCTGGATGGCGTTGGGGTCGGTCATGTCGCCGCCTTCCTCAGTCGAAGGGGGTTCCCTCACGTAAGGGGATCGGGGGTGCCCTTGGTCTTTGGCAGGACAGGGCTGGGGCTCGGGTGGCAAGCCCGTCGGCGACTGTAACTCCCTGATCGATGATCGATCAAAGGGTTGAGGGCGAAAACCTTCTGATCACGAGAAAGTAGGCACGGGGTGCCTTCGGCCGTGGCACGCGGTGACGGATTCCGGCCCGGTTTTCGCAGGTCGGAGGCGTTTGAGCGGGACCGCGCTCGGGTGTCACGCCCGGGGCGCGCAGCCCAGGACATGCGCCTTCACGAGTTCCGCGATCCGGGGGTCACGGCGCTTGAAGGCGGCGACCAGCTCCTCGTGCTCCTCCGCGTACGACTGCTGCTGGGTGCCCAGCCAGCGGATGGACAGGGCCGTGAACACCTCGATGCCCAGGCCCTCCCAGGTGTGCAGCAGCACGGAGTTGCCGGCGGCGCGGACCAGCTCGCGGTGGAAGGCGACGGTGTGCCGGACCTGGGCCGTGCCGTCGGAGATGCGGTCGGCCTCGTACAGGGCGCTGACGTGGGGTTCCAGCGCCGAGCAGTTCTCGGCGAGGGTGGGGGCGGCGAGTTCGGCCGCGATGGCCTCCAGACCGGCCCGGACCGGGTAGCTCTCCTCCAGGTCGGCGGCCGTCAGGTTCCGCACGCGCACGCCCTTGTTCGGGGCGGACTCGATCAGCCGCAGCGACTCCAGCTCGCGCAGGGCCTCGCGGACCGGGGTCTGGCTGACCTCCAGCTCCGTGGCGATCCGCCGCTCGACGATCCGCTCGCCCGGCTGCCAGCGCCCGCTGATGATCCCTTCCAGGATGTGCTCGCGGATCTGTTCGCGCAGCGAGTGGATGACGGGCGCGGTCATGAGGGCTCCTCGGTCGATCGACGCTTAGACAATACGGCCGGTTCGCCGTGCGGGTGAGACCGACGAGCGTGCTCGCACGCAGGTGAGACATGTTGCACACGGTGTGTGTGGCGCCTGGGACTCGGGCTGCTCCGCGCGTGGGCGGCGGCCGGCCGTCCGTGGCTCGTCGCGCCCACCGCGGCGGAGCCGCACATGTCACGGCCCCGCGCCCCTCGGGTACGACGATGCCCCGCCCGGGGGATCGGACGGGGCACCGTACAGCCGTGGAACCGAAGGTCAGAGGCCGAGCTCGACCTCGAACTCGCCGGCCTCCAGGATGGCCTTGACCGCCGTCAGGTAGCGGGCGGCGTCGGCGCCGTCCACCAGGCGGTGGTCGTAGGACAGCGTCAGGTACGTCATGTCCCGGACGCCGATGACGGGGCCGTCCTCGGTGTCGATGACGGCCGGGCGCTTGACCGTGGCGCCGATGCCGAGGATGGCGACCTGGCCCGGCGGCACGATGATCGTGTCGAAGAGCGCGCCGCGCGACCCGGTGTTGGAGATGGTGAAGGTCGCGCCGGACAGCTCGTCCGGGGTGATCTTGCTGGCCCGGACCTTGCCCGCGAGCTCCGCCGTGGCCTTGGCGATGCCGGCCAGGTTGAGGTCGCCGGCGTTCTTGATGACCGGGGTCATCAGGCCCTTCTCGGAGTCCACCGCGATACCGATGTGCTCGGTGTCGAAGTAGGTGATGGTCCCCTCGGCCTCGTTGATCCGGGCGTTGATCGGCGCGTGCGCCTTCAGCGCCTGGGCCGCGGCCTTGACGAAGAACGGCATCGGGGAGAGCTTGACGCCCTCACGGGCCGCGAACGCGTCCTTGGCACGGGCGCGCAGCTTCATCAGGCGGGTGACGTCGACCTCGACGACCGAGGACAGCTGGGCCTGCTCGTGCAGGGCCTTGACCATGTTGTCGCCGATGACCTTGCGGATCCGCGGCATCTTGACCGTCTGGCCGCGCAGCGGGGAGGCCTCCAGGGAGGGGGCCTTCTTCGCTGCCGGAGCGGCCGCGGCGGCCGGAGCCGGGGCAGCCGAGGCGGCCTTGGCGGCCTCCGCGGCGGCGACGACGTCCTGCTTGCGGATGCGGCCGCCGACGCCCGTGCCCTTGACGGTGGACAGGTCGACGCCCTGCTCGGCGGCGAGCTTGCGCACCAGCGGGGTGACGTAGGCACCGTCGTCGGCCGGCTTGGCGGCGGCCGGAGCGGCCGGGGCCTGGGCCGGAGCCGGGGCGGGCGCGGGAGCGGACGGGACCGGCTCGGGGGCCGGGGTGGTCTGCTGCTGCGGGGCCGGAGCCGAGGGGGCCTGCGGAGCCGGAGCCTGCGGGGCGGGGGCCTGCTGGGCCGGGGCGGGCTGCTGCGGCGCCGGGGCCGGGGTGGGCTCGGGCTGGGCCGGAGCCGGGGTGGGCTCGGGCTGGGCCGGGGCGGCCGGGGCCTCCTGCGCGGGGGCGGCGGCCGGAGCGGCACCCGCCTCGCCGATGACGGCGAGCTTGGCGCCCACCTCGGCGGTCTCGTCCTCGTTGACGACGATCTCCAGCAGCGTGCCGGAGGCCGGGGCGGGGATCTCGGTGTCGACCTTGTCCGTCGACACCTCCAGCAGCGGCTCGTCGGCCTCGACCGTGTCGCCGACCGACTTCAGCCAGCGGGTGACGGTGCCCTCGGTGACGGACTCGCCGAGCGCGGGCAGGACGACGTCCGTGCCCTCGGCGGAGCCGCCGCCGGCGGCGGCGTCGGCGGTCGGGGCGGGCGCCGGGGCGGCCTGCTCGGTGGAGGGGGCGGCCGCGGCCGGCTCCGGGGCGGGCTCGGCGACCTGCTCGGCCTGCGGGGCCTGCTCGGCGGCCGGGGCCTGCTCGGCGGCCGGGGCCTCCTCGGCCGCGGGGGCGCCGGAGCCGTCGTCGATCAGCGCCAGCTCGGCGCCGACCTCGACGGTCTCGTCCTCGGCGACCTTGATGGAGGACAGCACGCCGGAGGCGGGGGAGGGGATCTCGGTGTCGACCTTGTCGGTGGAGACCTCGAGCAGCGGCTCGTCGGCCTCGACGCGCTCACCCTCGGCCTTCAGCCAGCGGGTGACGGTGCCCTCGGTGACGCTCTCGCCGAGCGCCGGAAGGGTTACGGAAACCGCCATGGTTTCGGTTGCTCCTTACGGAAAGTGCGGAAGTCTGTGTCGTCGCGTTCGTCGACCGAGGGGTCAGTCGTGCGCGTGGAGGGGCTTGCCGGCCAGGGCCAGGTGGGCCTCGCCGAGCGCCTCGTTCTGCGTCGGGTGGGCGTGGATCAGCTGCGCCACCTCGGCGGGCAGCGCCTCCCAGTTGTAGATCAGCTGGGCTTCGCCGACCTGCTCGCCCATGCGGTCGCCGACCATGTGGACGCCGACCACGGCACCGTCCTTGACCTGGACGAGCTTGATCTCGCCCGCGGTGTTCAGGATCTTGCTCCTGCCGTTGCCCGCGAGGTTGTACTTCAGAGCGACGACCTTGTCCGCGCCGTAGATCTCCTTGGCCTTGGCCTCGGTGATGCCGACGGAGGCGACCTCCGGGTGGCAGTACGTCACCCGCGGGACGCCGTCGTAGTCGATCGGGACGGTCTTCAGACCGGCCAGACGCTCCGCCACCAGGATGCCCTCGGCGAAGCCGACGTGCGCGAGCTGGAGGGTCGGGACCAGGTCACCGACGGCGGAGATGGTCGGCACGTTCGTGCGCATGTACTCGTCGACCAGGACGTAGCCGCGGTCCATGGCGACGCCCTGCTCCTCGTAGCCCAGGCCCTGGGAGACCGGGCCGCGGCCGATGGCGACGAGCAGGATCTCGGCCTCGAACTCCTTGCCGTCGGCGAGGGTGACCTTGACGCCGTCCTGGGTGTACTCGGCCTTCTCGAAGAAGGTGCCCAGGTTGAACTTGATACCGCGCTTGCGGAAGGCGCGCTCCAGCAGCTTCGAGCTGTTCTCGTCCTCGACCGGGACGAGGTGCTTCAGGCCCTCGACGATCGTGACGTCGGTGCCGAAGGACTTCCACGCGGAGGCGAACTCGACGCCGATGACGCCGCCGCCCAGGATGATCGCGGACTTCGGCACGCGGTCCAGCACGAGGGCGTGGTCGGAGGAGATGATCCGGTCGCCGTCGATGTTCAGGCCCGGCAGCGACTTCGGCACGGAGCCGGTCGCCAGCAGCACGTGGCGGCCCTCGACGCGGCGGCCGTTCACGTCGACGGAGGTCGGGGAGGACAGACGGCCCTCGCCCTCGATGTACGTCACCTTCCGGGAGGCGATCAGGCCCTGCAGGCCCTTGTACAGGCCCGCGACCACGCCGTCCTTGTACTTGTGGACACCCGCGATGTCGATGCCCTCGAGGGTGGCCTTCACACCGAACTGCTCGCTCTCGCGGGCCTGGTCGGCGATCTCGCCCGCGTGCAGCAGGGCCTTGGTGGGGATGCAGCCCCGGTGCAGGCAGGTGCCGCCGACCTTGTCCTTCTCGATCAGGGCGACGTCCAGGCCCAGCTGCGCCCCGCGCAGGGCCGCGGCGTAACCACCGCTGCCACCGCCGAGGATCACTAGGTCGAAAACGGTGCTGGCGTCGTTCGCCACGTCACGTCCTCCATGCATGTGCGCCGTGAGCCGGTCTTCACTGACCGGCAGGCGGCTGGTGTCCGGCCGCTCGTTCTTCGGCCCTTCGGTGGGGCCCTGTCCTGCCGAGCCCCATCTTCGCACTTGTCAGCACACAAGGAGACGCGGGGCTGCTGTGTGAGACGCCCCACGTTCACCTGAGCCGCGCCCGAAGGGGCGTGGGGAACTGCCCGACCAGCTCCCCACGCCCCCGGTCCCGCCGCACAACCGGCGAGACCGGGCTCTCAGGCGGAGGTCAGCCCAGATCGCCCGCGGCCGTCAGCTCGGCCAGCCGCACCAGCGTCCGCACGCCACTGCCCGTGCCGCCCTTCGGCGTGTACCCGAACGGCCCGCCCTCGTTGAAGGCCGGACCGGCGATGTCGAGGTGCGCCCAGGTGATGCCCTCGCCCACGAACTCGCGCAGGAACAGACCGGCGACCAGTCCGCCGCCCATCCGCTCGCCCATGTTCGCGATGTCGGCCGTCGGGGAGTCCATGCCCTTGCGCAGGTGCTCCGGCAGCGGCATCGGCCACGCCGGCTCCCCGACCTCCTCCGCCGCCTCGTACAGCGCCGTGCGGAACGCGTCGTCGTTGCCCATGATCCCGAAGGTCCGGCTGCCGAGCGCCAGCACCATCGCCCCGGTCAGCGTCGCCACGTCCACGATCGCGTCCGGCTTCTCCTGCGACGCGGCCCACAGCGCGTCGGCGAGCACCAGCCGGCCCTCGGCGTCGGTGTTGAGCACCTCCACCGTCTTGCCGCTGTACATCCGCAGCACGTCACCCGGACGGGTCGCCGACCCGGACGGCATGTTCTCGGCCAGGGCCAGCCAGCCGGTGACGTTGACCTCCAGGCCGAGCCGCGCGGCGGCGACGACCGCGGCGAACACCGCGGCCGCACCGCTCATGTCGCACTTCATCGTCTCGTTGTGGCCGGCCGGCTTCAGCGAGATGCCGCCCGAGTCGTACGTGATGCCCTTGCCGACGAAGGCGAGGTGCTTCTTCGCCCGGGAGGAGGTGTACGACAGCTTCACCAGGCGCGGGCCCGCGGCCGAGCCGGCCCCGACCCCGAGGATGCCGCCGTAGCCGCCCTTGGCCAGGGCCTTCTCGTCGAGCACCTGCACCTTGATGCCGTGCTCCTTGGCCGCGGCCTGGGCGATAGCGGCGAAGGACTCCGGGTTCAGGTCGTTCGGCGGGGTGTTGACCAGGTCGCGGGCGCGGTTGAGCTCCTCGGAGAGGGCGACGGCGCGCTCGACCGCGGCCTTGTACGCCTTGTCGCGGGGCTTGCCGCCGAGCACGGCGACCTCGGCGAGCGGGGCCTTGCCGTTCCTCGCCTTGGGGTCCTTGCCGTTGTCCTTGTACGCGTCGAAGGAGTACGCGCCGAGCAGCGCGCCCTCCCCGATCGCACCGGCGTCGGCGGCGTCGGCCACCGGCAGGGCGAAGGCGGCCTTCTTGGCGCCGGCCAGGGTACGGGCGGCGACGCCGGCCGCCTTGCGCAGCGCCTCGGCGTCGTAGCCGGCGTCCTTCTCGGGCACCGCGCCCAGGCCCACCGCCAGCACGAGCGGTGCCTTGAAGCCGGAGGGTGCCGGGAGCTTCGTCACCTCGCCCTCGGCACCGGAGGCGCCGAGCGTCTCCAGGACGCCGGCGAGCCTGCCGTCGTACGCCTTGTCCACGGCCTCGGCGCCCGGTGCGACGACCGGCCCCTTGGCTCCCTTGGCGACACCGATCACGATCGCGTCGGCCCGCAGACCGGGCGCCGCGGCGGTGCTGAGAGTGAGAGCAGTCACGGTGGTGAAATCTCGCTTCCGATGTGAAGTTGCGATGGTCGAACGGTGTGGGTCGACCGGGCCCGACAGCCGACCCTATGCGGACCTCGGCGAGCAGGTCTCACGGGGCCTTTCCCGGTGCGGCGAACACTCGACGACGAGACTACGCGCGTGGCCCGGTTCGCTCATTCCTGCGGGCGTTCACCTGTGGGTGGCGTAGTGGCCATTTCTTGATCCCTCACACCGGTGAACTGAGTCACACTCGTCGAGATCCGGTGAGCGCCCTGCTCACCGCTTTGCGTGATTCCCGCGATTCCTCCCCGGCCCGGCAACGCGTGCTCGGCCCCGCGTCGGCCGAGCCGGCCGTACGCCCGGCCGCGCGTCCGGCCGTGAGGAGGGCCCGGGAGTTCTCTGGGGGAGGCACCATGGCGCTGCGCGCGCGTAATTGGAGAAACACGGCCGCCGCGGTGACGGCGGCAGGCATGATCACGGCAGCGGCGGTGGCCCCGGGGGCGGCGGCCGCCGAGGACCCGCGCGTCGACCTGAGGGTGCTCGTGGTCGACAACGGCGACAGCTCCGTCCGGGCCGTCGCCGCCCAGCTCAGGAGCACCGGCGTCCCGTACACGACGGTCGACCTGAACGACACCGGCCGGCCCACGATCACCGAGTCGTTCCTGAGCGACACGGTCGACGGCCGGCCCCGCGCCAAGTACCAGGGTGTCGTCCTGCCGAACGAGGCGCCGTTCGGCGCCGGCTCCGCCGAGCAGACCGCCCTGGAGGCCTACGAACGCACCTACGGCATCCCGCAGGTCGACGCCTACACCTGGGCCCACCCGGCGGTCGGGCTCGACTACACGAGCGAGGGCGGCTGGGCCGGCGCCCTCGACGGGCGCGAGGCGTCCGTCACCGCGGCCGGGAAGGCGGGCTGGTTCGGCTACCTCGACGGCGCGTTCCGCTTCGAGGACAACGCGCCCGGCGTGCAGGAGAGCTACGGCTACGTCGCCCGGCCGCGCACCGGGTACACCAGCTACGTCGACATCCCCGTGCCCGGCGGCACCGGCCGCGGCAGCCTCGTCGGCGAGTACGCGCACGACGGCCGCCGCGAACTCGTCGTCACGTTCGCCTACAACAGCGGCCAGCAGCAGTTCCGCCTGCTGGCCCGCGGCATCGTCGAATGGCTCACCCAGGGCGTGCACCTGGGCCGGACGCGCAACTCCTTCGCGGTCCACGTCGACGACGTCCTCGCCCCGGACAGCCGCTGGGACACCGCCCGCAACTGCACCCCGGGCGACTTCGACTGCGCGGACGGCGACGGCGAGGGCACCACGCCGATCCGCATGACCGCGGACGACGCCGCCTACGCCGCGCGGTGGCAGCGCGCGCACGGCTTCACCATGGACATGGTCTTCAACGCCGGCTCCGGCGAGGAGTGGAAGACCCAGCACGGCGGCACCGACGCCCTCACCGACCGGCTGCTCGCCGACAAGGCGCAGTACCGCTGGATCAACCACACCTACACGCACCCCTTCCTCGGCTGCGTCCAGGACACCTCCACCGTGCCCTGGAGCTGCGCCAAGAACGCCGACGGCTCGACGAAGTACATGAGCCGCGCCGAGATCGCCGCGCAGATCCGCGACAACCACGAGTGGGCCGTGAACAAGGGGCTCCCCGTCGACCGCACGGAACTGGTCACCGGCGAGCACTCGGGCCTGAAGACGCTGCCCCAGCAGCCGGAGGACAACCCCCACCTGGCCGGCGCCCTCGCCGACACCGGCGTCCGGTGGATCGCCTCGGACAACTCCCGCGAACCCGGGCAGCGGGCCGTCGGCAGGGCGCTGACCGTGCCGCGCCACCCGATGAACGTGTACTACAACGTGGGCACGGCGGCCGAGATGGCCGACGAGTACAACTGGGTCTACACCTCGCGGGCCGACGGCGGCAGCGGCGTCTGCGAGGACAACCCGGCCTCCACCTGCCTCGACGAGCCGCTCGACACCGCCACCGGCTACGCCGAGCACATCGTCCCGCAGGAGGCGCGCACCGCCCTCGGGCACGTCCTCGCGGGCGACCCCCGGCCGCACTACGCGCACCAGTCCAACCTGGCCGAGGACCGGCTGCTCTACCCGGTCATGGAGCGGGTGCTCGACGGCTACCGGGCGCTGTTCGCCGACAACACCCCGCTGGAGAACCCCCGGCACAGCGCCGTCGGCACCGAGCTGCAGCGCCGCGCGGCCTGGCAGGCCGCCCTGGCGGGCAACCGCGTGACGGCGTACCGGATCGGCGGCACCGTCACCGTCACCGCCCCCTCCGGCACCGAGATCCCGGTGACCGCCCCGGAGGGCACGAAGAAGCAACTCGTGCTGGGCACGAGCGCGTTCGGCACCCCGTACGCGGGAGCCCGCTCGGCCTGGACGACCCCGGCCGCACTCCAGTCGGCCATCACCCTGAAGCTGCCGTAAGGCTTCCAGGGGCGCGGGGAACCGCGCGACCAGCCACCACGAGCCCGCACCCGGGATCCGGTCGGCGGTTCCCCGCTCACCATCCGCACCACAGGGGGAAACACCGCATGAGGCGCACAGGCCGTCATGTCACCATGCTCACGGAAGGCACCTACCCGCACGTCCACGGCGGCGTCAGCACCTGGTGCGACCAGCTCGTCAAGGGCATGCCGGAGGTCGACTTCCACCTCGTCTCGCTCACCGGCAGCGGCCGCGAACCCGTCACCTGGGAGCTGCCGCCCAACGTCCGCGCGCACACCCCGGTGCCCACCTGGGGCCCGCGCCCCGGCCGCGGCAGACCACCGTACGGCAGGGCCCGCCGCCGCTTCACCGAGACCTACGAGCGGTTCCTGCTGTCCTTCCTCGACCCCGGCTCGCACGCCGACTTCGGCGAGTCCCTGCACGAACTGGCCGGACCGGCCCGGGACGGCTACCTGCCGGCGGCCCTGCGCACCGAGTCGGCGCTGCGGTCGCTGATGTGGATCTGGACCATGCCGCACCTGCCGACGGCCGCCGCCCGCCCCACCGTGCACGACGCGCTGACCGCGACCGACCTGCTGGAGCACGCCCTGCGTCCGCTCGGCGTCCGCATCCCCGAGGACTGCGTCGCACACGCCGTCAGCAGCGGCCTGGCGACCCTGCCCGCGCTCGCCGCCCGCCATCTGGACGGCGTGCCGTTCCTGCTCACCGAGCACGGCATCTACCTGCGCGAGCGCTACCTCGGCCACCGGAGCGACGGCCGGCGCTGGCCCGTGAAGGCGTTCATGCTCGGCTTCTACCGCGAGCTGAACTCCCACGGGTACCGGGCCGCGGACCTGATCACCCCGTGCAACCAGTACAACCGCCGCTGGGAGGAGCGCGGCGGCGCCGACGCCGGCAGGATCCGCACCGTCTACAACGGCGTCGACCCGGCCGCCTTCCCGCACGCCGGGCCCGAGCCCGAGGTCCCGACCCTGTCCTGGTGCGGCCGGATCGACCCCATCAAGGACCTGGAGACCCTGATCCGCGCCTACGCGATGGTGCGCGCCGAGCTCCCGGCGACCCGGCTCAGGCTCTTCGGCCCGGTCCCGCCCGGCGGCGAGGCCTACCGCACCCGCCTGGAGAAGCTCGCCGCCGAACTGGGCGTCACCGACGGCGTGACGTTCGAGGGCCGCATCAGCGAGGTCTGGCGGGCCTACGCGGCCGGCCACCTCGTCATGCTGTC
Organism: Streptomyces sp. NPDC044921; assembly: GCF_056432865.1. Taxonomy (NCBI): domain Bacteria; kingdom Bacillati; phylum Actinomycetota; class Actinomycetes; order Kitasatosporales; family Streptomycetaceae; genus Streptomyces; species Streptomyces sp. NPDC044921. Next base: position 226,052 of record NZ_JBWKIF010000005.1, on the reverse strand, counting down.
GTCGATCTCGGAGGGCTTCCCGTTCTCCATCATCGAGGCCATGTCGTGCGGCCGTACGACGGTGTCCACGGACGTCGGCGGCGTGCGCGAGGCCGTCGGCGACACCGGCCTGGTGGTGCCCCCGCGCGAGCCGGAGAAGATGGCCGCCGCCGCGCTGACCCTGCTCAAGGACGACGAACGGCGTCTGGAACTCGGGAGGTTGTCGCGCCAGCGCGTCATCGACCGGTTCACGCTGCGCCGCTCGGTGGACGCCTTCCGCACCATCTACAAGGAACTCGCGGGCGGGGACGAGGTGTACGAGCCGACGCTGGAGACCGTCGCCGACTGGAGGCTGGAGCTGCGCGACCCCTGGTACGCGGCCGTCGCGACGGACGGAGCGGACTGGTGAGCGACGGCGTCCGGCTGCCCGCGGGCTCCCGCCCCGGCGCCCTCACCGGCGTCCCCCGGCAGCGCACCCCCAGCTGGGCCTGCCCCGACCCGGTCGACGAACTCGCCGGCCGCCTGGAGGACTTCATAGCCGCCGCCGTCCACCCGGACGAGGTGGCCGCCCTGCTGGAGTCCGACGGCCTGACCGACGACCAGATACGCGAGCGCTACGGCGTGAAGGACTCCTTCGCACTCGCCGAGACCCTCTGCGCCCGCGTCGAACGCCGCCACCCCGAGCCCGACGGCCCGGCCCCCGACCCCTGGCGGATCGGCCTGCTCGGCTGTCTGCTGCGCGGCGTCGTCTTCGCCCTGCCCGGCCTCGCCTACGTCCTCGGAGCGCCCCTGTTCACCGGCCCGGGCGACCTCGGCCTCCCCGCCGGTACCGTCCCGCTGCTGGCCGGCGCCCTGTGCGGCTGGACGTGGAACCAGGGCCTCGCCCACCGCGCGTACGCCTGGCTGGGCCTGGGCGACCGGACGGCCGCCCGTCGCGCCCTGCTGCTCGGCGCCCCGGCGGGCGCGCTGCTCGGTGCCCTGGTCGCCCTGGTGTGCGCGGGCGGCGCCGCCCCGGCCGTGATCGCCTTCGCCGCCGGGCAGTCCTGCTACCTGGCCGCGGCGACCGTCCTGCTGGTGATGGGCCGCGAGCGGCACCTGCTCGCCGCCCTCGCGCCCATGGCGGCGGGCGCCGTGCTGTCGTGGGCCGTCCCGCTGCCGAGGCCCGCCGGCCTCACCCTGCTGCTGGGCTCCCTGGCCGCGGTCGTGGCGCTCGGCCTGCGCGAGGTGGCACCCGCCCTGAAGGACACGGACGGGTGGACCGCGGGTCTGGTGGCCCTGCTCCCGTTCGGCGCGTTCGGCACCGCCCCCGCACCCGGCCGCCCCGCCGGCCCCCGGCTCACGGGGTCCGTGCCGTACGCCCTGTTCGGCCTCGGCACCGGCGTGCTCGTGCTGCACGCGGCGCTCGGCGACGTCCTCGCCGGCGAGACCGGCAGCGCCGTCGCCGCCCCGGCGGCCGTGGCGCTCACCCTCAGCATGGGCCCCGCCGAGTGGCTGCTGTACCGCTTCCGCAGTGCCGGCCTCGCCGGACTGCGCTCCAGCGGCACCGCGCGGGAGTTCCGGCGCACGGCGGTCCTCTCCCTCGTCACGTGCCTGGCCGCCTACCTCGCCGCGCTCCTCGCCCTGGCCCTCGCGGCCGCCGCCCTGTGGCCGCACGCCCCGCTGCCGGGCGGGCTGCGGACGGCCGGGCTCCTCCTGCTGGGCGTGGTCCTGTGGACGGGACTGCTGCTCCAGTCGTTCGGCGCGGTGACCGGCGCGGCGGCGGTGTGCTGCGCCGCGGCCCTCGCCCAGACCCTGCTCCTGGTCACCCGCACCGGCGATCCGCACGTGGCGGGCGCGGTGGTGTACGGCACGGCGGCCGCCGTCCAGACCACCGTGGTGTGCGCCCTGCTGGGAAGGGCGACCGCCCACCGATGAGCACGCTCCTGGTCCCGTACTACGAGCACCCGTCCGTCCGCCCCGCGGAGTGGGACGCGATCGTCGCCGCCGCGCCCCGCCTCTACGGGGTGGTCCTCAACCCGGCGAGCGGCCCCGGCCAACGCCCCGACCCGGCCTTCGCCGAGGTCGCCGGGCGGCTGCGGGCCGCCGGGGCTCCCTCCTCCGGGGGAGTGCGGCTCCTCGGGTACGCCGACACCGACTACGGCCGCCGCGCCGCCGCCGACGTCGTCCGCGACCTCACCCGGTACCGCGACTGGTACGGCGCCGACGGCGCCTTCCTCGACCAGGTGCCGTCCGGGCCCGGGGAGTTCGGGCACTACCAGCGGCTCGCCGTCGCGGCCTGGGGCGTCGGCTGCCGCACCCTCGTCCTCAACCACGGCACGGCACCGCACCCCTGCTACGCCCGCATCGCCGACGTCCTGGTCACCTTCGAGGGCACCTGGGAGGCGTACCGGGCGCTGCCCCCGCGGCCGTGGCCCGGCGGCCCCGGCGTACGCCTGTGCCACCTGCTCTACGCCGTCCCGCCCGGCGCCGACCCGGCCGGTGCCGCGCGGGCGCGGGGTGCGGCGGTGCACTGCGCGGTGCCCGGAACCGGGGATCATCCTTGGGGCACCCTGCCGTACACCCTGGAGAACACCTCGTGAGACGCCCGCTGCTGCCCGTCGCCCTGCTGCTCCTGCTGCTCGCGGGTTGCACCGCGACCCCCGACGACAAGCCCGGACCCCGCTGGCAGCCCCGGCCCGGCACCGCCTGGCAGTGGCAGCTCAGCGGCCGCCTGGACACCTCCGTCGACGTGCCGGTCTACGACATCGACGGCTTCGACCACTCCGCGGACACGGTCGCCGCACTGCACGACGACGGCCGCAAGGTCATCTGCTACCTGTCGACGGGAGCCTGGGAGGGGTTCCGCCCGGACGCGGGCGAGTTCCCGAAGGAGGTCCTCGGCCGGGGCAACGGCTGGCGGGGCGAGCGCTGGCTCGACATCCGCCGCACCGACGTCCTGGAACCGCTCATGGCGGCCCGCATCGACATGTGCCGCGACAAGGGCTTCGACGCGGTCGAGCCCGACAACATGGACGGCTACCGCAACGACACGGGCTTCCCGCTCACGGCCGCCGACCAGCTCCGCTACAACCGCCTCATCGCCCGCCTCGCCCACGACCGGGGCCTGGCCGTCGGGCTGAAGAACGACCTCGACCAGATCCCGGAACTGGTCGGCGACTTCGACTTCGCGGTCAACGAACAGTGCGCCCAGTACGGCGAGTGCGCTGCCCTCAAACCGTTCGTCGAGGCGGGCAAGGCGGTCTTCCACGTCGAGTACGAGGTGCCCACCGGGCGCTTCTGCGCCGAGTCGCGCCGGCTGGGGCTGAGCTCCCTGCTCAAGAAGTACGAACTGGGCGTCTGGCGGCGGGAGTGCTGAGCCCGGGGCGACCCTCAGCCCAGTGACAGGACGACCAGCGCCGTCGTCGCCGCCGTCTCCGCGAGCCCGCCGAACACGTCCCCGGTGACCCCGCCGAAGCGCCGCGTGCAGTGCCGCAGCAGCGCCTCGGCGGCGGCCAGCGCGAGCAGGACCGCCAGCGCGGTACGCACCACGTCGTACGGCCCCAGGGCGGCACCGGCCGCGGCCGCCACCGCCGTGACGGCGACCGCGGCGCCGAGCGCCGCCCGCGCCGGCACCACACCCGCGACGGCCGCCCCCAGCCCCTCCGGCCGCGCCGCCGGGACCCCGGCCCGGGCCGCGAGCGTCAGGGCCAGCCGGGCGACGGCCGCGGAGACGACGGCGGCGCCCGCGCCCCGGGCCCAGGAGGCCTCGTAGGCCTGGGTGAGGGCGGCGGCCTGCGCGAGCAGGACCAGGACGAGGGTGATGACGCCGAACGGGCCGATGTCCGACTGCTTCATGATCCGCAGCGCGTCCTCGGCGGGCTTCCCGCTGCCCAGCCCGTCGGCGGTGTCCGCCAGCCCGTCCAGATGGAGCCCCCGGGTCAGTGCGGCCGGCACGGCGACGCCGGCCACGGCGGCGAGCGGGGCGCCCGCGCCGAGCAACAGCAGCACCAGCCCGCAGGCGGCGGCCGCGGCGCCGACCGCCAGACCGGCCAGCGGCGCGCACAGCATGCCGCCGCGCGCCGCCTCCCGGTCCCACCGCGTCACCCGGACCGGGAAGACCGTGAGCGTGCCGAAGGCGAAGCGGACACCGTCGAGGGGCGAGGTTCTGGGCACCGGCGCAGGCTACCGGCCGGTCAGGAGAGCCGGTACGGGGGCCGAGGATAAAGTTCACCCATGGGATGGCTGGAGCGGAACATCATCGAACCGGGCAAACTGCCGCTGCTCCTCGCCCTCGTCGCCTTCGTGCTGACCTTCGTGATCACCCGGGTCATCACCCGCCTCATCCGCGCGGGCAAGGGTCCCTTCCGTGACATCAGCGGCAGCGGCGGCGTCCACGTCCACCACGTCGTCCCCGGCGTCATCCTCACGATCATCGGCGGCTTCGGCGCGGTCGCGGGCGGTCGGCACGGCTTCGGCTCCTGCCTGGCCGCGGTGCTCTTCGGCATCGGCGCGGGCCTCGTCCTCGACGAGTTCGCCCTGGTCCTGCACCTCGCGGACGTCTACTGGACCCCGGAGGGCCGCAAGAGCGTGGAGATGGTCGTCCTCACCGCCTCCCTCGTCGGGCTGCTCCTGCTCGGCTTCTCGCCGCTGGGCGTCGACGACCTCTCCGAGGACCAGCAGGAGAACCGCGCCGCCGCCCTCGCCAACATCCTGGTGAACTTCGCCTTCGCCCTCGTCGCCCTGTTCAAGGGCAAGCTCCGCCTCGCGGTCGTGGGCCTGATCGTCCCGCTGGTGGCCCTGGTCGCGGCCGTACGGCTGGCCCGTCCGGCCTCTCCGTGGGCCAAGCGGTTCTACCGCAACCGTCCCAGGGCCCGGGCCAAGTCCGGGCTGCGGGCCTACCACCACGACCGCCGCTGGGTGGGGCCCCGGCGGGCCTTCCAGGACTGGATCGGCGGCGCGCCCGACCCGCGGCCGGCCCGGTCCCTGGAACACCGCTGACGCGGCTCGCCGGCCGCGCACAGCACCACTACGGCCGTGACCGCCGCGAGGCGCTCCGTGCCGGCGAGGTTCCCCTTCCGGTCCCTTCGCATGGGCCTACCTGCGGCCCTACACCAGCAACACCGAACGCACCGCAGCTCTGGCAGACTTCCTGCACACCTACAACCACCACCGCTGCCACACCGCACTCGGCGGTCACCCACCGATCAGCCGCGTGAACAACGCTGCAGGTCAATACATCTAGCCCTCGGCCGCGACCCGGTTCTCGGCCGTCGCCGGTTCCCCGGGCTCCGCCGGGTGTTCCGGTGTCTCCGGCTCCCCGGGCTTCTCCGGCAGGTCCGCCGCCAGGGCGGCGGCCGCCTGGACCAGGGGCAGGGCCAGCAGGCCTCCGGTGGCCTCGCCCACCGTCACCCCGTGGGTGAGCAGCGGCTCCAGGGCCATCCGGTCCAGGGCCTTGGCCTGCCCGGGCTCCCCGCTGTCGTGCGCGGCCAGCCACCAGTCCGGCGCGCGGAACGCGACCCGCTGCCCGACCAGCGCGCACGCGGCCGTCACGACCCCGTCGAGCACCACCGGCAGCTTGCGCACCGCGCACTGCAGCAGGAAGCCGGTCATCGCCGCGAAATCGGCGCCGCCCACCGTCGCCAGCAGCTGCAGCTGGTCGCCGAGCACCGGCCGGGCCCGGCGCAGCGCGTCCCGGATCGCCGCGCACTTGCGCATCCAGGCCAGGTCGTCGACGGCCAGCCCGCCGCGCCCGGTCACGACCGACGCGTCGACCCCGCACAGCGCCGCGACCAGCACGCCCGCCACCGTCGTCCCGCCCACGCTCACATCGCCGAGGACGACGAGGTCCGTACCCGAGTCGGCCTCCTCGTCGGCCACCGCGATCCCGGCCCGGAACGCCGCCTCGGCCTCCTCCAGGGTCAACGCGTCCTCGACGTCGATCCGCCCGCTGCCGCGCCGCACCCGGTGCCGTACGACGTCCCCGGGCAGGGTCTCGGGGTCGCAGTCCAGGGCCATGTCGACGACCCGCACCGGCACGCCCAGCCGTCGCGCCAGCACCGACACCGGCCGGCCGCCCTCCAGCACCTCGCGCACCGACTCCGCGGCGCTGCCCGCGGGCCTGGCCGAGACCCCGAGCTCCGCGACGCCGTGGTCACCGGCGAAGAGCACCACCCGCGGCCGCTCGACCGGCCGCACCGGCACGGCCGACTGCGCCGCCGCCAGCCACTCACCCAGGTCGTCCAGGCGGCCCAGCGATCCGGGCGGCACGGTCTGTCGCTCCCGGCGCGCCTCGGCGTCACGGCGGATCCCGCCGTCCGGACGCTCGATCAGGTCGGTGAAATCGTCGAGATTAAGCGAGCTCATTCGCCGAACAGTACCGCCACCGGTCGAACGGCACGGCGCCACATCACCACACCGCCGGGACGACGTCGTTGCACCCGGGATCCGCATCCCATACGTTCCGTTTTGCAGCGGATTGTCGTGTCGTGCCGGTCGTCCACCGGCCCCGCCGCACGTCCCCGCGTACGCCCTCGCGCCCGGGAGCCGCCCATGCCCGCCCGTCCCGCCCCCTCCGCAGCCCCCACCCCGCAAGCGACCACGCGGGTGCACGAACCGCGCCGCGAGGACTGCCCCTGGTGCGGCTCCGCCCGGCTGCGCAACCGGCTGCGCACCGGTGACCTGCGGCAGTACAAGCCGGGCAGCTTCACCGTCGACGAGTGCCGGGACTGCGGCCACACCTTCCAGAACCCCCGCCTGACCGCCGAGGGCCTCGCCCTCTACCACCGGACCGTGCGCGGGGCGCCCAGGGACCCGGCGAGCGACGGGCTCCTCGCCCTGCGCGGCAGCCGGGCCCGGCACCGCTCGGCCGCCCGTGCGATGCGGCGCTTCGGGGAACCGGAGAGCTGGCTGGACGTGGGCACGGGCCACGCGCGCTTCCCGGCGGCCGCCCGGGAGTTCTTCCCCTACACCGCGTTCGACGGCCTGGACCCCACCCCCCGCGTGGTGCGGGCCCGCTCGGCCGACCGCGTCGAGGAGGCCCACGTCGGCCGCCTGACGGACCCCCGGATCGCGGCGCCGCTGCGCGGCCGCTACGACGTGGTCAGCATGCTCCACCACCTGGAGGGCACGCCGGATCCGCGGGCGGAACTCCAGGCGGCCCTGAGCGTCCTGCGCCCCGGCGGCCACCTCCTGGTCGAGACCCTGAACCCCCGCAGCCTCTTCGCCGCGCTCCTGGGCCGCTGGTGGCTCGCCTACGACCAGCCGCGCCACCTCCACCTGATCCCCCCGCGGAACCTGCGGGGCGAACTGGAGGCGGCCGGCTGCGCCGTCGTCACCGTGGACCACCGCCCCACCCACGTCCCGCACGACCTCTCCGGCGCCCTGGCCCTGTCCCTCTCCCACGCGCTGCCGGCCCCCGACACGCCCTGGCGCGCCATCCCCCCGCCCCCCGTCCACCGCCACGCCCGTGAGGCACTGCTGCGCGCGGGCATGCCCCTGGTGGTCCTGGCAGCGACGGCCGACCGCCTCATCGCCCCGGCGGCCCGCCGCACCCCCTTCGCGAACGCGTACCGACTGATCGCCCGGAAGGCGCCGTGAAGACGGGTGCCCGTGCCCGGCGGCCCGTCAGCCCTTCAGCACCACGGCCTGCCCCGCCACCACCAGCAGCACGTGCTCGCACTCGTCCGCGAACCCCGCGTTCAGCCGCCCGAGTTCGTCCCGGTACCGCCGCCCGGAGGCCGTCGCGGGCACGATCCCCGACCCCACCTCGTTCGAGACGGCGACCACCGTCCGCCGCGTGGCCCGCACCGCCTCCGTCAGCTCCCGCACCCGCTCCCGCAGCACCTTCTCGCCCCGCTCCGCCCACACCGCGTCGTCCCACGCCCCGGCCGCGTCCATCGCGTCCGTCAGCCACAGCGACAGGCAGTCGATGAGCAGCGGCGGCCCCTCGGCCGCCAGCAGCGGCACCAGATCGCAGGTCTCGGCCGTCCGCCACGAACCGGGCCGCCGCTCCCGGTGCGCGGACACCCGCGCCGACCACTCGGTGTCGCCGCCGCGCGACCCGCCCGTCGCCACGTACAGCACGTCCGGGAAGGCCTCGAGGCGCCGTTCGGCCTCCACCGACTTGCCCGACCGCGCCCCGCCCAGCACCAGCGTCCGGCGCGGCACGTCCGGCACGTCCTCGTACGCCCCGACCGCCAGCGTCGCCCCGTCCGGCACGGCCCGCGCCCCGGCCGCCGCGAGCCGCCGCCCGAGTTCGGGGCCCGGCGGCACGTCGTGGTCCAGGTGCACGGCGACCACGTCGGTCGTCGGCCCCACCGCCGCCACCGCCCGCAGCTTCGCCAGCGCGTCCGGCCGCCCCACCACGTCCAGGAGCACCATGTCGTAGGCCTCGGCCGGCTCCTCCAGGCCCGCGGGCGCCCCGCCCGGCGGCAGGTACAGCAGCCGCTGCCCCTCCGGCCCCGTCACCGCGTACCCGGTGCCCGGCGCGTCCAGCGCCACCGCCCGCACCCGGTGCCCGGTCAGCAGCGTCAACTCCCGCCCGTCCGGCACCCGCCCGGGCTGCGGCAGACCGCCCGGCACCTCCACCGCGGGACCGTCGTGCGGGTGCGACAGCAGCACCTGCCGTACACCGGTCAGCGAACGGCCCGCGCGCGCCGCGGCGAACGCCGCCCCGGGCGTCAGGTCCAGCAGCAGCACGCCGTCGAGAAGCAGGGCGGTGGCCGCCCGCGCGTCCGGCCCGAGGGCGGTCGCACAGACCGCGCAGGGACAGTCGGGGCGGGGGAGCCCCGCGGGTGCACCGGTGCCGAGCAGAGTCAGTTCCACGCCCCGATTCTCACCCGTGAGCATGGGACACGCGTGATGAAGACGCCCCGACAGGGGCGCGGGGAACCGCGCGAGCGGCCCCGCACGACCCGCGCCGGCCCACGGCCCGCACTCCCGCAGGGCCTGTAACGCCCAACCGGGCAAAGCACATAGGCTCGGGTGAGGAGCCGGACCGTGATCCGGCTTTTCGCTGTGCAGTGTGCTCACACATGGGAGGCGTACATGGCGGCATGGACGTGGCGGTTCGAGAAGACCGACGGGACGGAGGTCGAGCCCGCGGTGCCGCCGGAGGAGTTCCCCACCCAGGGGGACGCCGAGTCCTGGATCGGGGAGCACTGGAAGGCACTGAAGGAGGGCGGCGCCGACCAGGTGCGGCTGTTCGAGGACGCCACGGAGATCTACGGGCCGATGAGCCTGCACGCGGCCGAGGCGTGAGCCCCGGGGCGGGGGCCGGCGGCCCCCGCCCACCCGGCCCGCGTCCGGTCCGCTCCGGGCGTCAGCCCCGTACGCCGCACAGGTGCAGCAGGGCCGCCACCCCGCGGTAGGGGTCCGTGCGCCCGGCCTTCTCCTCCACCGCGAGGAGCGTCTCGACGTCGGCCGGGACCTCGGCGCCGTCCGCCGCCGTGTCGGTGAACACCCGCACCCCGTACCAGGTCTGCAGCGGCGCCCCGATCCCCGCGAGCGTCGCCGTCAGGTCCTTCAGCCGGTCGGCCCGTACGTCCAGCCCCAGCCGGTTGCGGTAGGAGACCGTGTCGAACGCGGCCAGCGCGCCGGCCCAGTCGCCGGACAGCCCCGGCCGTACCGCGAGCGCGTCCCCGTTGCGCACGAGGAGCGACAGCAGACCGCCTGGTGCCAGCATCCGGGCCAGGCCCGCCAGCAGCGGGTCGGGCTCCTCCACGTACATGAGCACGCCGTGGCAGAGCACCACGTCGAAGCTGCCGGGCAGGAAGTGCACGCCGGTGTCCCGGCCGTCGCCCTCGATGATCCGCATCCGCTCCCGGATGCCCTCCGGTTCCCCGGCGAGCGACTCCCGGGCCGCGGCGATCATCGTCGGGTCCTGCTCCAGACCGGTCACCTCGTGCCCGGCCCGGGCCAGCCGCAGCGCCTGCGTGCCCTGGCCCATCCCGACGTCGAGCACCCGCAGCCGCCGGCCGACCGGGAAACGCCCGACTATCTGCTCGTCCAGCTGGCGGGCCACCAGCTCCTGCCGGACGACATCGCGCAGGCCGCCCAGCCTGTCCAGCCAGGCCTTGGCCGCACCCCCGGAGAACGGCGTCGTGGTCAGGGCCGCTCTCCGCGCTTGACCTGCGGCTTCGGCAGCCGGAGCCGGCGCATCTGGAGCGAGCGCATCAGGGCGTAGGCGACCGCGCCGCGCTTGTTCTCACCCGCGAAGCGCTCGTTCAGCTGCTTCTTCAGGCGGAAGCCCGTGACGAACGAGTCCAGCACGATCAGCACGATCACCACGAGCCACAGCAGCAGCGCGATGTTCTGCAGCGCCGCCACCCGCACCATGCTCAGCACGAGGATGACCACGGCCATCGGCAGGAAGAACTCCGCGATGTTGAACCGCGAGTCGACGAAGTCGCGCGCGAACCGGCGCACCGGCCCCTTGTCCCGCGCGGGCAGATACCGCTCGTCGCCGCTGGCCAGCGCCTGGCGCTGGCGCTCCAGCGCGGCACGGCGCTCCTCGCGCTGGCGCTTGGCGGCCTCCTTGCGCGTCATCGACGTGTTGGCCACGCTGCGGCGCTGGGTCTGGGCCTGGCTGCGCTTGGGCGTGGGGCGGCCCTTGGGGGCCTCGGGGTGACGGGGCTGACTGGAGTCGGTCACCGGCGCCTTGTCGGCTGCCTGGGCCTTCTCATCCTTCGCACGGCTACGGAACACAAAACCCAAGGGTAAGGGGTTCGGGGCATGGACCCCAGCCCCGTGGGGAACGATCCGGCAACACCAGTCGTCTGTAAGGGGACAGAGGGGACGTTGCGTACGCACCCGGTCGTTTCCCCGGGACGTACACCCCGGTGACCCCGGGGGCCACCTACTCCCTAGGCCGGAGCGGGAGCGTACCTAGTCGTCCTTGGGGATGAGCGCATCCGTCCCCGAACAGTGCGGTAATGGATGCAGGGCCCGTACTGTGGGTTCTGTCGCAGGAGCTGGAGCCGGAGTCGGTCAGAAGGGGGCGCGCGAAGCCCATGAGCGGTGTCATGAAGCGTATGGGGATGATCTTCCGCGCGAAGGCGAACAAGGCCCTTGACCGGGCCGAGGACCCGCGCGAGACCCTCGATTACTCGTACCAGAAGCAGCTGGAGCTGCTCCAGAAGGTGCGCCGCGGCGTCGCCGACGTGGCGACCAGCCGCAAGCGCCTGGAGCTCCAGCTGAACCAGCTGCAGTCGCAGTCCACCAAGCTGGAGGACCAGGGCCGCAAGGCGCTCGCGCTGGGCCGTGAGGACCTGGCCCGCGAGGCGCTCTCCCGCCGCGCCGCGCTCCAGCAGCAGGTGACCGACCTGGAGACCCAGCACGCGACGCTCCAGGGCGAGGAGGAGAAGCTCACCCTGGCGGCCCAGCGGCTCCAGGCCAAGGTCGACGCCTTCCGCACGAAGAAGGAGACGATCAAGGCGACGTACACGGCGGCCCAGGCGCAGACCCGCATCGGCGAGGCCTTCTCCGGCATCTCCGAGGAGATGGGCGACGTCGGGCTGGCGATCCAGCGCGCCGAGGACAAGACGGCCCAGCTGCAGGCCCGCGCCGGCGCGATCGACGAACTGCTCGCCTCCGGCGCCCTGGACGACCCGTCCGGCATGCACAAGGACGACATCCAGGCCGAGCTGGACCGGCTCTCCGGTGGTACGGATGTAGAGCTGGAACTGCAGCGCATGAAGGCCGAGCTGGCCGGGGGCCCCAGTGCCGGGCAGCAGGCCATCGAAGGTGGCACGAGCCAGCAGCAGTCCCAGCAGCAGCCGCAGGACACCCCGCGCTTCGACAAGCAGTAGGGGCCCACGCCTAGGAGGGCGACATGATCGTACGGATCATGGGGGAGGGGCAGGTGAGACTGGCCGACGGCCACCTCGCCGAGCTGAACGAGCTGGACGACGAGCTCCTGGCGGAAATGGAGAACGGCGACGGCCCCGGCTTCCGCCGCACCCTCCAGGCCCTGCTGGCCAGGGTCCGCGCCCTGGGCGACCCCCTCCCCGACGACTCCCTGGAACCCTCGGAACTGATCCTGCCGTCCCCGGACGCGACGCTGGAGGAAGTCAGGGAGCTCCTCGGCGACGACGGCCTGATCCCTGGATGACCGGGTCGCGGGCCACCGCCGGGCTGCGGGCCACCGCCGGGCTGCCGGCCGCAGCCGGGTCGCGGGCCCGTCCGGCCCCGGCCACCGCCCGGAGCACCTCGCACCCGGCCCCCGTACCCCCGCACCCCCACCCCGGCTACCGTGAACACCCGTGAGCACCCTCGCGCGGGCCCGGTGCCGGGCCAAGGCGCACCCCCTGGCCATGGACGCCGTCCTCGCCGCAGCCGTCCTGGTCTGCATGGTCGCCGGCTCGTTCGTCGAGCCCCGCCACCGCGACACCGTCAGCTGGGCCCTGCGCACCCCCGACCTGCTCAGCCTCGTGCTGATGGCCCTCGGCGGGGCCGCCCTGGTCTTCCGCCGCCGCGCCCCGCTGACCGTCCTCGCCCTCACCGGCGCCGTCTCCGTCGTCGAGTCCGTCACCGGTGACCCCCGCACCCCCGTCGCGATGTCCGCGGTCATCGCCCTGTACACCGTCGCCTCCACCACCGACCGCCCCACCACCTGGCGGGTCGGCCTGCTCACCATGACCGTGCTGACCGGTACCGCGATGGTCGCCGGCAGCCTCCCCTGGTACGCCCAGGAGAACCTGGCGATCTTCGCCTGGACGGGCATCGGCGCCACCGCCGGTGACGCCGTCCGCAGCCGCCGCGCCTTCGTCCAGGCCATCCGCGAACGCGCCGAACGCGCCGAACGCACCCGCGAGGAGGAGGCCCGCCGCCGGGTCGCCGAGGAGCGCCTGCGCATCGCCCGCGACCTGCACGACGTCGTCGCCCACCACATCGCCCTGGTCAACGTCCAGGCCGGGGTGGCCGCCCACGTCATGGACAAGCGCCCCGACCAGGCCAAGGAGGCCCTCGCGCACGTCCGCGAGGCCAGCCGCTCCGCCCTCAACGAACTGCGCGCCACCGTCGGCCTGCTCCGCCAGTCCGGCGACCCGGAGGCCCCCACCGAGCCCGCCCCGGGCCTGGACCGCCTCGACGAACTCACCGGCACCTTCCGCAACGCGGGCCTGCACGTCGAGGTCGCCCGCGCCGACCAGGGCACCACCCTGCCCGCGGCCGTCGACCTGGCCGCCTACCGGATCATCCAGGAAGCCCTCACCAACGTGCAGAAGCACGCCGGAACGCAGGCCAAGGCGGAGGTCAGCGTGGTACGGGTCGGGCCGAACATCGAGATCACCGTCCTCGACGACGGCGGCGGCGCGGACGAGGCCCCGCACAGCGGCGGCGGGCACGGACTGCTCGGCATGCGCGAGCGCGTCACCGCCCTGAACGGCACCCTCACCACTGGTCCCCGCTACGGCGGCGGCTTCCGCGTCCATGCCATCCTGCCCGTCAAGAGCCGCACATCCACCGGGGAGGACCCCGCATGACCATCCGTGTCCTGCTCGCCGACGACCAGGCGCTGCTGCGCAGCGCCTTCCGGGTGCTCGTCGACTCCGAGCCCGACATGGAGGTGGTGGGCGAGGCCTCCGACGGGGCGGAGGCGGTACGGCTGACGAAGGAGCAGCGCGCCGACGTCGTCCTGATGGACATCCGCATGCCCGGCACCGACGGTCTGGCCGCGACCCGCATGATCAGCGCCGACCCGGCCCTCGCCGATGTCCGGGTGGTCATCCTGACCACGTTCGAGGTGGACGACTACGTCGTGCAGTCGCTGCGCGCCGGCGCCTCCGGCTTCCTCGGCAAGGGCTCCGAGCCGGAGGAACTGCTGAACGCCATCCGGATCGCGGCCGGCGGCCAGGCCCTGCTCTCCCCGGCGGCCACCACGGGCCTGATCGCCCGCTTCCTCGCCCAGGGCGACCCGGCCGACGACAACCGCGACCCGGCCCGCGGCGAGCGGCTCGACTCGCTGACCGTCCGGGAGCGCGAGGTGCTCGTCCAGGTCGCCGGCGGCCACTCCAACGACGAGATCGCCGAGCGGCTGGAGGTCAGCCCGCTGACGGTGAAGACACACGTCAACCGGGCCATGGCCAAGCTGGGCGCCCGTGACCGGGCCCAACTGGTGGTCATCGCGTACGAGTCGGGCCTGGTCCGTCCAAGGGTGGAGTGAACGCGAGCCGGCCGTACTGCGCCGGGAGTATGCACCGCATAAGGAACGGGACCTGCGGCCTACGGAACGGGCCCCGGCCATGGCTCAGGGTGTAGGGGCGGGCGCTCATCTGCGCGCCCGCTGCCGCTTCTGCCGCTAAACAGAAGAGAGACCCTGACCCATGTCCTGGCTGTCGAGATTCAGCCTCGCGCAACGGGCCCTGATAGGGCTGATGTCGATCATCGCGCTCGTCTTCGGGGCGATCGCGATACCCCAGCTCAAGCAGCAGCTGCTGCCCACCATCGAACTGCCCATGGTGTCCGTGCTGGCGCCGTACCAGGGCGCGTCCCCGGACGTGGTCGAGAAGCAGGTCGTCGAACCCATCGAGGACAGTCTCGAAGCCGTCGACGGCATCAGCGGCGTCACCTCCACCGCCAGCGAGGGCAACGCCGTGATCATGGCGTCCTTCGACTACGGCAACGACACCGAGCAGCTGGTCGCCGACGTCCAGCAGGCCGTCAACCGGGCCCGCGTGCAGCTCCCGGACGACGTCGACCCGCAGGTCGTCGCCGGCTCCACGGACGACATCCCGACCGTGGTCCTCGCCGTCACCTCCGACCGCGACCAGCAGGCCCTGGCCGACCAGCTCGACCGGACCGTCGTGCCGGAGCTGAAGGGCATCGACGGCGTCGGCCAGGTCACCGTCGACGGCGTGCGCGACCTCCAGGTCACCGTCACGCCCGACGACGCGAAGCTGGCCAAGGCCGGCCTGACCTCGCAGTCCCTCGCCCAGGCGCTCCAGGCGGGCGGCGCGACCGTCCCGGCCGGCTCCTTCGACGAGGGCGGCGCCAACCGCACCGTCCAGGTCGGCGGCGGCTTCACCTCCCTGCAGCAGATCCAGGACCTGCGGGTCACGGGCGAGCCCGGCAAGGGCGAGCCGGTGCGGCTCGGCGACGTCGCCGCGGTGAAGCAGCAGGAGGCCCCGGCCGACTCCCTCACCCGCACCGACGGCAGGCCCAGCCTCGCCGTCGCCGTCACGATGGACCGCGACGGCAGCGCGGTCGCCATCTCCGACGCCGTCCAGGACAAGCTCCCCGACCTGCGCAAGGACCTCGGCTCCGGGGCGACCCTCACGGTCGTCAGCGACCAGGGCCCGGCCGTGTCCAAGTCCATCAAGGGCCTGACCACCGAAGGCGCGCTGGGTCTGCTCTTCGCGGTCCTGGTGATCCTGGTCTTCCTGGCCTCGGTCCGCTCCACCCTCGTCACGGCGGTGTCCATCCCGCTGTCCGTGGTCCTCGCCCTGATCGTGCTGTGGACCCGCGACCTGTCGCTGAACGTCCTCACCCTGGGCGCGCTGACCATCGCCATCGGCCGGGTCGTCGACGACTCGATCGTGGTCCTGGAGAACATCAAGCGCCACCTCGGCTACGGCGAGGAGCGCCAGTCGGCCATCCTCACCGCGGTGCGCGAGGTCGCGGGCGCGGTGACGTCCTCCACACTCACCACGGTCGCCGTGTTCCTGCCGATCGGCCTGGTCGGCGGCATGGTGGGCGAGCTGTTCGGCTCGTTCAGCCTCACCGTCACGGCCGCGCTGCTGGCGTCCCTGCTGGTCTCCCTGACGGTCGTACCGGTGCTGTCCTACTGGTTCCTGCGGCCCCCCAAGGGCACCCCGGAGGACGCGGACGAGGCACGCCGGATCGCCGAGGAGAAGGAGGCCAGGAGCCGCCTGCAGCGGATCTACGTCCCGGTCCTGCGCTTCGCCACCCGCCGCCGCCTGACCAGCGTGGCCATCGCGGTCGTCGTCCTGGTCGGCACCTTCGGCATGGCGCCGCTGCTGAAGACCAACTTCTTCGACCAGGGCGAGCAGGAGGTCCTCACCGTCAAGCAGGAGCTGAAGCCCGGCACCAGCCTGGCCACGACCGACGCCCAGGCCAAGAAGGTCGAGAAGCTGCTCGCCGGCACCGACGGGGTCAAGGACTACCAGGTCACGATCGGCTCGTCCGGCTTCATGGCGGCCTTCGGAGGCGGCACCGACACCAACCAGGCCTCGTACCAGGTGATGCTGGAGGACTCGGCGTCCTACGAGGACGTCCAGGACCGCATCGAGAAGGGCCTGGCCGGGCTGAAGGGCATCGGCACCACCACCATCACCGCCGGGGACGGCTTCGGCGCCCAGGACCTGAGCGTCGTGGTGAAGGCCGCCGACGCCGGCGTCCTGCGCACGGCGTCCGAGCAGGTCCGCGAGACGGTCGCCGCCCTCGACGACGTCACGGACGTCACCAGCGACCTGGCCACCAGCGTCCCGCGCATCTCGGTCAGGGCCAACGACAAGGCGGCCGCGGCCGGTTTCGACGACCAGACCCTCGGTGCCGCCGTCGCCCAGGCCGTCCGCGGCACCACCGCCGCCAAGGCGGTCCTGGACGACACCGAGCGCGACGTCGTCATCCGCTCGGCGAAGCCCGCGCGGACCCTGAAGGAGCTCCAGGGCCTGCGCCTGGGCGCGGTGAGGCTGGGCGACATCGCGACGGTGAAGGTGGTCGACGGGCCGGTCTCCATGACCCGCATCGACGGCCAGCGCGCCGCCACCATCACCGCCAAGCCGACCGGCGACAACACCGGCGCCGTCAGCACCGAACTCCAGTCGGAGATCAACGCGCTGAAGCTCCCGGACGGCGCCACCGCGTCGATCGGCGGTGTCTCCGAGGACCAGGACGAGGCGTTCGCCAACCTGGGCCTGGCGATGCTCGCGGCCATCGCGATCGTCTTCCTGCTGCTGGTCGGCACCTTCCGGTCCCTGGCCCAGCCGCTGATCCTGCTCGTGTCCATCCCGTTCGCCGCCACCGGCGCGATCGGCCTGCTGGTGGCGACCGGCACCCCGATGGGCGTCCCGGCGATGATCGGCATGCTGATGCTGATCGGCATCGTGGTCACGAACGCGATCGTGCTGATCGACCTCATCAACCAGTACCGCAAGCAGGGTCACGGCATCGTCGAGGCCGTGGTCGAGGGCGGCCGGCACCGTCTGCGGCCCATCCTCATGACGGCCCTGGCGACCATCTTCGCCCTGCTGCCGATGGCCCTCGGCATCACCGGTGAGGGCGGCTTCATCGCCCAGCCGCTGGCCGTGGTGGTGATCGGCGGCCTGGTCACCTCGACGCTGCTCACCCTGCTGCTGGTGCCGACGCTGTACGCGATGCTGGAACTCCGCAAGGAGCGCCGGGCGGAGAAGCGCGCGGCCAAGCGGGCGAAGAAGGCGGGGGACCGGTCCGGGGCGGCGCCGTCCTCGGACGAGCCGGAGCGCGCGTCCGTCTGACCCCGCGCTGGCCGGTGAGCCCGTACGACACGCGGCCCGGAGGCCGGGGCCCGAACCGGAGGGATCGGTTCGGGCCCCGGCC
The DNA here is from genome assembly GCF_056432865.1 of Streptomyces sp. NPDC044921. Lineage (NCBI taxonomy): Bacteria > Bacillati > Actinomycetota > Actinomycetes > Kitasatosporales > Streptomycetaceae > Streptomyces > Streptomyces sp. NPDC044921. Next base: position 208,559 of record NZ_JBWKIF010000005.1, on the reverse strand, counting down.
TCCGCCGTGTCGCCGTTACGTATCCTGACCCGGACTGCATGGCGGGGGAGAGGAACCGGGCGTGCCGCTGCAGAAGGACGACCCGAAGTCGGTCGGCGGGTACAAGCTGGTCGGGCGCCTCGGGTCCGGGGGCATGGGGGTCGTCTACCGCGGCCGGGCCCGCTCGGGGCGCGAGGTCGCCGTGAAGGTGGTGCACGCCCAGTACGCGGAGGACGCGGTCTTCCGCGCCCGCTTCCGCCAGGAGATCGAGGCCGTCCGCAAGGTGAGCGGCGCCTTCACCGCACCGGTCCTGGACGCCGACCCGGAGGCGGTCCGGCCCTGGATGGCCACCCAGTACGTGCCCGGACCCTCCCTCGCGGCGCTGATCCGGGAACAGGGCCCGCTGCGCGGCACCGCACTGCGCCGGCTGGCGCTCGGACTGGTGGAGGCGCTGCGGGACATCCACCGGGCGGGGGTGGTGCACCGGGATCTCAAACCGGCGAACGTGCTGATGGCCGAGGACGGCCCGCGCGTCATCGACTTCGGCATCTCGCGCGCGGCCGAGAACCACCACACCCTGACCGAGACCGGCCAGATGATCGGCACCCCGCCGTTCATGTCGCCGGAGCAGCTCACCGACGCCCGCTCGGTGGGCCCGGCCTCCGACGTGTTCTCCGTGGGCGCCCTGCTCGTGTACTCGAGCACCGGCCGCGGCCCCTTCGACGCCGACAGCCCCTATCTGACGGCCTACCGGGTGGTGCACGACGCGCCCGTCCTGGACGGCGTCCCGGAGCCCCTGCACCCGCTGCTGGAGCGCTGCCTCGCCAAGGACCCCGCGGACCGGCCCGGACTGGACCACCTGGCCTCGGAGTTCGTGACCGCGCTGCCGGAGACGAGCCCGGACGACCAGGCCACCGTGGCACTGCGCAGGGACGAGGCGGCCCTGGTCAGCACCCGGCCCGCCGCGGTCGCCGACCCCGGCCCCCCGGCTTCCGGGCAACGCCGGGGCGGTGCCCGGCGGTTGCGGGCCACGGCCGCTGCGGCGACCGCCCTCGCGCTCGGCCTGACGGGCTATCTGCTGCTCGGGCCCGGACGCGGCGAGGACGACTCCCGCACGGGGACGGGCACCACCGGCTCCACGCCCTCCCGCTGGACGACCGTCCCGGCCGGATGGAGCCCTTGGCAGACCACGGTGTACGCCACCGCCGCGCGGGGCGTGAAGGAGGGAGACGGCATCGCCGACGCCGGGACGATGAGCGGCCCGGCGTGCGAGGTGTACGAGGGCGCCGTCTACTGCGCCGGCGACGGGATCCTGCCCGTGCGTCTGGACGCCCTGACGGGAAGGGCCCGCTGGCGCGCCGACGTGCTGCCGCCCGGTACGGGCGAGGGGGCGTACAGCTTCTCCGTACTGGGCCTCACGGACGACGCGCTGCTGGTCGAGCAGATCTACACTCCCCACCGCGGGGACGACGTCAAGGTCACGGTCGCCGCCCTCGACGCCCGGACGGGCAAGCGGCTGTGGCAGCGCACGGTGAACGTCGAGGCGGTACGCCCGTACGTCTCGGGCGACCTCGTGATCGTCCCGGACGACGGCGGCCGCTCGGTGACCGCCCGCTCGCCGCGCACCGGCGACGAGCGCTGGACGGCGCCCCTGCCCGAGGGGCAGTACTGCCGTCCGGCGGCCACCGTCGACAACCGCTACCTGGAGTGCGCCCCCGACTCGGTCGCCTCCGACGAGACGATCCTGCTCGGGCCGGACCCGGCCGACGGCTCCGCACGGCGTCTGACGGTGCCCAGCGGCAGGACCCTGGTCGGCGGCCTCGACGGTCGTCTGCTGTTCCTCGAACCGACCGAGGACGAGCAGGACGAGGCGTTCGCCGGGATCCGGCTGCTGGATCCGGACACCGGCGAGGCACACGTGACGAAGCTGGCGGAGCGGTTCGAGGGCAACGCGACGCTCTCGGACGGCACCCTGTGGTTCGCGACGTCCTCCGGGCAGGTCACCGCGGTGTCGGCCCGCACCGGAGAGCGGCTGTGGCAGACCCGCACGAGCCTCGAACAGCCCAGCGACGTCACCCACGACCCGCGTGCCCGCGTGGTCTACCTGTCCAGCGCCAGCGGCCGGGTCGCCGCCCTGGACACGGCGAAGGGCACGCTGCTGTGGGAGATCCTGCCGCGCGCCCGGCGGGTGACGAACCAGGGCTGGTCGCGCTCGGAAGTGCTCCTGCACGAGGGCGCCCCGGTCGTCGTCACCGCGGACGGCGACGTCTTCACCCTCGACCCGGCCCACCCCGACCGGAAACCCGTCCCGGGGTGAGCCGCACCAGTCGCGAGGGCTACGGCAGGGCCAGCATCCGTTCCAGCGCCAGCTTCGCGAACGCCTCCGTCTCCTTGTCGACCTCGATGCGGTTGACCAGCTTGCCCTCGGCCAGGGACTCCAGGGCCCACACCAGGTGGGGGAGGTCGATGCGGTTCATGGTCGAGCAGAAGCAGACCGTCTTGTCGAGGAAGACGATCTCCTTGCCCTCCGGCGCGAAACGGTTCGCCAGGCGGCGGACCAGGTTCAGCTCCGTGCCGATGGCCCACTTCGAGCCGGCCGGCGCGGCCTCCAGGGCCTTGATGATGTACTCCGTCGAACCGACGTAGTCGGCCGCGGCCACGACCTCGTGCCTGCACTCGGGGTGCACCAGGACGTTCACGCCCGGGATGCGCTCGCGCACGTCGTTGACGGAGTCCAGGCTGAAGCGGCCGTGCACCGAGCAGTGGCCGCGCCACAGGATCATCTTCGCCGCGCGCAGCTCCTCGGCGGTCAGGCCGCCGTTGGGCTTGTGCGGGTTGTAGACGACGCAGTCCTCCAGGGACATGCCCATGTCGCGGACCGCGGTGTTGCGCCCGAGGTGCTGGTCGGGCAGGAACAGCACCTTCTCGCCCTGCTCGAACGCCCAGTCCAGGGCCCGCTTGGCGTTGGACGAGGTGCAGATCGTGCCGCCGTGCTTGCCCGTGAACGCCTTGATGTCGGCGGACGAGTTCATGTACGAGACGGGCACGACCTGCTCGGCTATCCCGGCCTCGGTCAGCACGTCCCAGCACTCGGCGACCTGCTCGGCCGTCGCCATGTCGGCCATCGAGCAGCCGGCGGCGAGGTCGGGCAGCACGACCTTCTGGTCGTCGGACGTCAGGATGTCCGCGGACTCCGCCATGAAGTGCACACCGCAGAACACGATGTACTCGGCCTCCGGGCGCGCCGCCGCGTCCCGGGCCAGCTTGAACGAGTCACCGGTCACGTCGGCGAACTGGATGACCTCGTCGCGCTGGTAGTGGTGGCCGAGCACGAAGACCTTGTTCCCGAGCTTCTCCTTCGCCCGGCGCGCGCGCTCCACCAGGTCCGGGTCGGACGGGGAGGGCAGGTCGCCGGGACACTCCACGCCGCGCTCGCTCCTCGGGTCGGCCTCGCGGCCGAGGAGCAGCAGGGCGAGGGGCGTCGGCTGTACGTCGAGCTCCTGGGTCTGGGCGGTGGTCACGACACGCACCCTTTCTGTTTCCGGCGACTTTTCGTCGATTTGACGCTATCTATCATAACCGCTTCACGTCACTTTGACGATGCCCATAGCGTCTGTGTGACGTGAATCCCGGCGGACCGCCGTTCATTCCCGCGAGGACCGGGAAAGAGGCGTTTTCCGGTTCCCGGCGCGTGTGCGAGCATGAAAAGGAGCCGAGATCGAGCGCCGGGCGCGGAATGAATCCGCGGCCCCGCCGGTTGGAACCGTCGGCAAGCAGTCTCCGTACAACCCGGGAGAGATGTAGATGTCCGTATCGGACGAGACCAGCACCGTCACCGACGGCATCATCCTGACCGACGCCGCCGCGTCCAAGGTCAAGGCGCTGCTCGACCAGGAAGGCCGCGACGACCTCGCGCTGCGCGTCGCCGTCCAGCCCGGCGGCTGCTCCGGCCTGCGCTACCAGCTCTTCTTCGACGAGCGTTCCCTCGACGGAGACGTGGAGAAGGACTTCGGCGGTGTGAAGGTGGTCACCGACCGCATGAGCGCCCCCTACCTGGGCGGTGCCACGATCGACTTCGTGGACACCATCGAGAAGCAGGGCTTCACGATCGACAACCCGAACGCGACGGGTTCCTGCGCCTGCGGCGACTCCTTCAGCTGAGCCGCCCGGCCGCCCCGCGGCGGCAGCGGACACGACGAAGGCGGCGGCCCCCTCCGACGGGGCCGCCGCCTTCGCGCTGCACCGGTGGCGCCCTTCAGCCGGCCGCGCTCCTCCTCACCGGCGCGTCGGGGGCGCCGGAAGCCGCGCGCCCTCCTTGGCCAGCGGGACCGCCTCGCCGTCCGCGTCCACGACCTTCCGGTCGCCGAGCGGCTCGTCGAGCTGCACCGTCTTCTGGAACTGCTTGGCGATCAGGATGCAGACCGCGTCCGGCCAGGCCGTCGACGTCACCGTGACCTTCACCTCGCCGTCCTTCTCCTTTGCCGTCACGTCGTAGTCGGCACACACCCCGCCGGTGAACGTCACGGTCAGCTCCGCGCCCTCGGCCCGGTAGCCGTCCGCCTTCACCTCGCGCGGCCCGTCGGACGTCGGCCGGTCGCCCGGCTCGCCCGGCTTGCTCGGCTCGCTCGGCTCCGGGGAGGCCAGGTACGCCGGGTCGACCGCCGGGTACGTCACGGTGAAAGGATCCTTCGCGCCCGGCGCCGTCACCTCGAACAGCCAGGACGGCACGAGCGCCTGGCGCCCGTCCACGACGTGCGCGGCCAGCCCGAACACCGCGTCCCGGACCGTCACGGTGTCCCGCTGCGGGGTGCCGCTCGCCGACGGCCCGCAGGGGTCCTCCCGGCCCTCCTCCAGCGGCACGGGGCTCGCGCAGCCGCCGATGCCCGCGCGGGGGTCGCTCTTCGGCCGCCCCTCCATCAGTTTCAGCGCCCGCTCCGCGCCGACCACCGGGTAGGTGTCGCCCTTCACCGGAGTCTTGAGCTGACCGCTGCCGCCGACCACCGAACCGTCGGCACCGACGGTGATCCCGGTCGTCCAGCCGTGCGTGGGCAGTCCGCCGACGTCGGGGGCGGCGTTCACCACCCGCTGGGCGCCCATGACCTGGCTCGCGTCGACCTTCGCGTCGTCCTGACCCAAGGCCTTCAGCACCGGCGCCGCGGCCTCCTCCGCCGCGTCCTCGCCCACCGGGGTGCCGCCGCTGCGCGGGGCGGCGCAGGTGTCGGTGCCCTTGCAGTCGTCGGTGCCCGGGGCGTACCGGCTGAACGTCCAGGTACCCGGCGCCTGCCGGTTCACCTGCAGGGTCGGTCCCGAGCCGTCCTGGCCGCCGATCTTCCAGACGTCGCCCTGCGCGACGGGCGTCCCCTCGACGCCGAGGGCCCTGGCCAGCCGGGTCACGTCGGCCGCGGCGACCTCGCCGAGCGCCCGGTACACCGGGGCCTCGCCGGGGCCCTTCGGCAGGGTGCCGCCGACCCGGTAGGTGACGCCGTAGGGGTTGGGCTCACCCGGCGCGACGCCGTTGCCGCCGTCCGTGGAGTCCGTGTACCCGTCGAGCGCGAGCGGAGGGGGAGCGCCGTCCCCGTCCGACGCGCCGGGCGTCGTCCCACCGCCCGAGCCGCCGGACGCGTTGGAGGCGAGCCAGGCCCCGCCACCGCCGATCAGCAGCACGGCGGCGGCGACGGAGGCGATGATCGCGGGCGTACGCGGCCGCCGCCCCCCGCCCTGCCGCACCTGGTCCCCGGCCTCACGGGGCAGGTCGTGGACCGCGCCCGGGCCGGAGCCGGGACGGGCTTCCGCGCTACCGGAAGTGTCCCTTCCGCTCTCGCCCGCAGAGACGGGGCCGCGACCGGCACCGGTCTCCGTGCTGTCCGGTGCGGGACCGGGACCGGGACCGGGACCGGCTTCCGCGCCCCCGGAGCCGTCCGGGCCGGTGTCGCCGGCCGGGGCCGGGCCGGCGCCGGTGTTGTCCGCCGCCGTGGCGCGTTCCGTTGCCGGGGCCGCGCCGTCGTGGCTCTCCGGGGCGCTGTCACCCTCCCGAGCCGCACCGCCCGCGACACCGGGCGACTCGGCCGCCTCGGCGTCTGCGGCCCGCGTGGCCTCGGCATCAGCGACCCGCGCCCCCTCGACGTCAGCGGCCCGCACGGCCGCCGCGTCGGCAACCCGCACGGCCTCCGCGTCAGCGTCGGCCCGCGTACGGGCACCCGGCGTCCCGGCGGCGTCCACGGCGCCGCCGGTCGCTGCGGACTCGCCCACCCCGTCGGTCCCCGCGGACGCGGCAACCCCGTCGGACCCGGTGGACCCGTCGGACCCGGTGGACTCCGGGGCCGCGGGCTCCGCCCCGCCCGGCTCCGGGACGTCCGCGGTACCGGCGGCGCCCGCTTCCCTGGCGTCGTCGTGGTCGGGTCGCTCGGTGTTCACCGCATCGCTCCTTCTGCTGCACAGCTGTCCCATGGGACCCGGCCCGCCCGGAATCAGGGCCGTCGGTGGGTCGTATCCCGCCTCCCCTTTACGGGGGACGGCGATGGGACGCAGCGGGGGAGCTCGCGGTTCCCGGGCGTGCGCCGCTCAGTCCCCGTAATCCGCCATGGCGTCGAGCAGCCGCGCCGACGACGGCGGTACCGTCACACCGTGGATCAGGGCCGGCGAGACCGGCCGGGCGGCCCCCCGGTCGGGCACCGCCCAGTGCGGAGCCATCCGCGCCCCGTATCCCGGCAGCGACGCCAGCTCGCCTTCGAGATCGACCGGAACAGGGGGCTGGACCTTGAGGTTCGTCATACCGGCACCGTATGCACGCCGGGACTCACGGAGAAAGATCTACTATCGGGTAGTTTCGCTGCCTTCAGCGCGGCCCGCCCACCCGATAGCGTGAAGCGTCAAGGCCCGCCTCCCTCTCCAGGAGAATCCTCGCCGTGCGCATCGCAGTCACCGGCTCCATCGCCACCGACCACCTCATGACCTTCCCCGGCCGCTTCGCCGACCAGCTCGTAGCGGACCAGCTGCACACGGTCTCGCTGTCGTTCCTGGTCGACAAGCTCGACGTCCGCCGCGGCGGCGTCGCCGCGAACATCGCCTTCGGGATGGGGCAGCTCGGCACCCGGCCGATCCTGGTCGGCGCCGCCGGCGCGGACTTCGACGAGTACCGGGCCTGGCTGGAGCGGCACGGCGTCGACACCGACTCCGTCCGCATCTCCGACACGCTGCACACCGCCCGCTTCGTGTGCACCACCGACGCCGACCACAACCAGATCGGCTCCTTCTACACGGGCGCCATGAGCGAGGCCCGCCTCATCGAGCTGAAGACCGTCGCCGACCGGGTCGGCGGTCTCGACCTGGTCTCCATCGGCGCGGACGACCCGGAGGCCATGCTCCGGCACACCGAGGAGTGCCGCGCCCGGTCCATCCCGTTCGCCGCCGACTTCTCGCAGCAGATCGCCCGGATGGACGGCGAGGAGATCCGCATCCTGCTGGACGGGGCGACGTACCTCTTCTCCAACGAGTACGAGAAGGGCCTCATCGAGACCAAGACGGGCTGGAGCGACGAGGAGATCCTCTCCCGGGTCGGCCACCGGGTCACCACCCTCGGCGCCCGGGGCGTCCGCATCGAGCGGGCCGGCGACGAACCGATCGAGGTCGGCACGCCGGACGAGGAGCGCAAGGCCGACCCCACCGGCGTCGGCGACGCCTTCCGCGCCGGGTTCCTCTCCGGTCTGGCCTGGGGCGTCTCCCTGGAGCGCGCCGCTCAGGTCGGCTGCATGCTGGCGACCCTCGTCATCGAGACGGTGGGGACGCAGGAGTACCAGCTGCGCCGGGGCCACTTCATGGAGCGCTTCACCAAGGCGTACGGGGACGAGGCGGCCGCGGAGGTCCGGGCACACCTCGGGTGAGGGACCCCGGCCGCGGGCCGGGACGGCCCCGCGCCCCCGAACTGCTTCAGGTAGCCCGGCGGACCACGTACGCGACCCCCCGGTCCGCCGGCTCCTCCCCCACGTACTGCTGGTTCCTCATCTCGCACCACGCCGGGATGTCCAGCCGCGCCGCCTCGTCGTCCGACAGGACCCGGACCAGGCCGCCCACCGGTACGTCGCCGATCACCTTGGCCAGCTCGATGACGGGGATCGGGCAGCGCTTGCCGAGGGAGTCCACGACGAGGACGTCCTCCTCGCGGGCGACCGCCGCGGTGGGGGCACCGAGCTTCTCCCGAACCGCCGCCACCGCGCCGGGCAGCACCTCCAGGAACCTCTCCACGTCCTCCTCGGCCGCCCCCGCCGGCAGCGAAACCCGCACATTTCCCTCACTGAGCACTCCCATCGCCCGCAGCACGTGGCTGGGCGTCAGGGTGCTGCTCGTGCAGGACGATCCGGACGAAACGGAGAAACCCTCCCGGTCCAGCTCGTGCAGCAGCGCCTCCCCGTCGACGTAGAGGCAGGAGAAGGTGACCACGCCGGGCAGCCGGCGCACCGGATCGCCGACCACCTCCACGTCGGGCACCAGCCGCGGCACCCGGGTCCGGATCCGCTCCGTCAGTTCCCGCAGCCGCGCGGCCTCGGCGGCCGCCTCGGCCCGTACGGCCCGCAGGGACGCGGCCGCCGCCACGATCGCCGGGAGGTTCTCGAAGCCGGGCGCCCGCCCCGACTCGCGCTCGTCCACCGGCCCTTGCGCCGAGAACCGCACCCCCTTGCGCACCACGAGCAGCCCGACCCCGGACGGGCCGCCCCACTTGTGCGCGCTGGCGGTCAGCAGCGACCAGTCACCGTCCACCGGCCCCCACCCGAGCGACTGCGCCGCGTCCACCAGCAACGGCACCCCGGCCTCCCGGCACACCCGGGCCACTTCGGCGACCGGCTGCTCGGTCCCCACCTCGTGGTTGGCCGACTGCAGACACGCCAGGGCGGTGTCGGCGCGCAGGGCGTCGGCGTACGCCGCCGGATCCACCGCCCCGCTCCGGTCCACCGCCACCTGCGTGACCGAACCGCCCGCCGCCTCGTGCGCCTCGGCCGAATGAAGCACCGAAGAGTGTTCGACCGCTGACACGATCAGGTGGTGCCCGGTCCGCCGCCGGCCGGCCAACGCGCCCGCGACGCCCGCGTGCACGGCACGGGTCCCGGACGAGGTGAACACCAGCTCGTCCGCCCGGCACCCCACCGCCTCGGCGGCCGCCTCCCGCGCCGCGTCCAGCAGCATCCGGGCCCGCCGCCCCTCCCGGTACAGCCGGGCGGGGTCCGCCCACCCCTCGTCCAGGGAGGCCAGCAGCGCCTGGCGGGCGACGGGATGGAGCGGAGCAGCGGAAGCAGCGTCGAAGTAGGCCACACCGCAACGCTAGAACGTCCGGGCGAGCGGCGGACCCCCAGGGGCGCTGGGAACTGCGCGAACAACCGCAAACACCCCGCAGCCGCCAAACCAGCGAACCACCCACCCCACTAGGCACCCCTCCCCGAGAACCCCCGGAGGGCGTCGGCTAGGGTTTGGTCCGCATAAACATCCAAACCCCTGCCCGACGCAGGGCGGCGACCGACCAGCGAGAAGGCCAGGCCGCAGCCGATCCGCGCGGGCGAGACTCTCGGGAAGGCGCTACGTGAGTCCCAACGGCTCCGACCGCTCGCCGCGGCGCCCGATGCGGCGGAAGCTGCTGCAGGCACTGACCGCGGGCCTGGTCTTGGCGACAGCCACCGGTTGCTCGTACAACTGGGAAGACTTCCCCCGCCTTGGTATGCCCACCCCGACCACGGAAGAGGCTCCGCGGATCCTCTCCCTGTGGCAGGGGTCCTGGGCGGCTGCGCTCGCCGTCGGCGTGCTGGTGTGGGGTCTGATCCTGTGGAGTGCTTTCTTCCACCGGCGCAGCCGCACCAAGGTCGAGGTTCCTCCGCAGACCCGGTACAACATGCCCATCGAGGCGCTGTACACGGTCGTCCCGCTCATCATCGTCTCGGTGCTGTTCTACTTCACCGCCCGCGACGAGTCCGAGCTGCTCAGCCTCAAGAAGAAGCCCGACGTCACGGTCAACGTGGTCGGCTTCCAGTGGAGCTGGTGCTTCAACTACATCGAGCCGGTCGCCGGTTCCACGGGTGACGCCAAGAAGTCCCCGGAGCTGGAGGCGGTGCCGGAACGCTTCAAGAAGGACTTCCCGGCGAACGCCGGCGGTGTCTACAACTGCGGCACGCCGGGTGAGCGCAACCCGCAGACCGGCAACCCCGGCCCCACCCTGTGGCTGCCCGAGGGCAAGACGGTCCGCTTCGTGCTGACCTCGCGTGACGTCATCCACTCCTTCTGGGTGGTGCCGTTCCTGATGAAGCAGGACGTCATCCCGGGCCACCCGAACGCCTTCCAGGTGACTCCCAACAAGCAGGGCACCTTCCTGGGCAAGTGCGCCGAGCTCTGCGGCGTCGACCACGCCCGGATGCTGTTCAACGTGAAGGTTGTCTCCCCGGAGCGTTACGAGCAGCACCTGAAGGAGCTCGCCGAGAAGGGCCAGACCGGTTACGTGCCTTCCGGGATCGAGCAGACGGAACACGAGAGGAACCGGGAGGCGAACATCCTGTGAGCATCCTCAACGAACCCCAGAGTGCCGCGGCAGCAGGGTCCCACTACGAGGACGAGCTGCCGGTCCGGCGCCAGAACCGCGGCAGTGTCGTGGTCAAGTGGCTGACGACGACGGATCACAAGACGATCGGCACGCTGTACCTGGTGACGTCGTTCGCGTTCTTCGTCATCGGTGGCGTGATGGCGCTGTTCATGCGCGCCGAGCTGGCCCGGCCGGGTCTGCAGATCATGTCGAACGAGCAGTTCAACCAGGCGTTCACGATGCACGGCACGATCATGCTGCTGATGTTCGCGACGCCGCTGTTCGCGGGCTTCGCGAACTGGATCATGCCGCTGCAGATCGGCGCGCCGGACGTGGCGTTCCCGCGGCTGAACATGTTCGCCTACTGGCTGTACCTGTTCGGCTCGCTCATCGCGGTGGGCGGTTTCCTCACCCCGCAGGGCGCGGCCGACTTCGGCTGGTTCGCCTACAGCCCGCTGTCGGACGCGGTCCGCTCCCCGGGCATCGGCGCCGACATGTGGATCATGGGTCTGGCCTTCTCCGGCTTCGGCACCATCCTCGGCTCGGTCAACTTCATCACCACGATCATCTGCATGCGCGCACCCGGCATGACGATGTTCCGCATGCCGATCTTCACCTGGAACGTGCTGCTGACCGGTGTGCTGGTGCTGCTGGCCTTCCCGGTGCTGGCCGCGGCCCTGTTCGCGCTGGAGGCGGACCGCAAGTTCGGCGCCCACATCTTCGACTCCGCCAACGGCGGCGCGTTGTTGTGGCAGCACCTGTTCTGGTTCTTCGGCCACCCCGAGGTGTACATCATCGCGCTGCCGTTCTTCGGCATCATCAGTGAGGTCATCCCGGTCTTCTCCCGCAAGCCGATGTTCGGCTACACGGGCCTGATCGGCGCGACGATCGCCATCGCGGGCCTGTCCGTGACGGTGTGGGCGCACCACATGTACGTCACCGGCGGTGTGCTGCTGCCGTTCTTCTCCTTCATGACGTTCCTCATCGCGGTCCCGACCGGTGTGAAGTTCTTCAACTGGATCGGCACCATGTGGAAGGGCTCGCTGTCCTTCGAGACGCCGATGCTCTGGGCCACCGGCTTCCTGATCACCTTCACCTTCGGTGGTCTGACCGGTGTCATCCTGGCCTCGCCACCGATGGACTTCCACGTCTCCGACTCGTACTTCGTGGTGGCCCACTTCCACTACGTCGTCTTCGGCACCGTGGTCTTCGCGATGTTCTCCGGCTTCCACTTCTGGTGGCCGAAGTGGACCGGCAAGATGCTGGACGAGCGCCTCGGCAAGATCACGTTCTGGACGCTGTTCATCGGCTTCCACGGCACGTTCCTGGTGCAGCACTGGCTGGGCGCCGAGGGCATGCCGCGCCGGTACGCCGACTACCTGGCGGCCGACGGCTTCACCGCGCTGAACACGATCTCGACGATCAGCTCCTTCCTGCTCGGCATGTCGATCCTGCCGTTCTTCTACAACGTGTGGAAGACGGCCAAGTACGGCAAGCCGGTCGGCGTCGACGACCCGTGGGGCTACGGCCGCTCCCTGGAGTGGGCCACCTCCTGCCCGCCGCCCCGCCACAACTTCATCACCATGCCGCGGATCCGCAGTGAATCCCCGGCGTTCGACCTGCACCACCCGGAGATCGCCGCCCTCGACCAGCTCGAGAACGTGGGCCACGGCGACAAGGCTCTGGCTGGCGGCAAGGAGGCCGGCAAGTGAAGATCCAGGGCAAGATGTTCATGTGGCTGAGCGTCTTCATCCTCGTCATGGCGATCGTCTATGGCTGGTGGTCGAAGGAGCCGGCCGGCACCACGGCCCTCTTCCTGTCGTTCGGCCTGGCCATCATGATCGGCTTCTACCTCGGCTTCACGGCCAAGCGGGTCGACGTGGGCGCCCAGGACGACAAGGAGGCGGACGTCGCCGACGACGCCGGCGAGGTCGGGTTCTTCAGCCCGCACAGCTGGCAGCCGCTCTCCCTGGCCGTCGGTGGCGCCCTGGCCTTCCTGTCCGTCGCCATCGGCTGGTGGCTGATGTACTTCTCGCTGCCGATCATCCTGATCGGCATCTGGGGCTGGGTCTTCGAGTACTACCGCGGTGAGAACCGCACCCAGTAGCCCGCACCGAGCGCCGCAGGGGCCCGGACACTCCGTGAGGAGCGTCCGGGCCCCTGTTCGTGCGGCTCCTGCTTCCGACGCAATCCATGTCACTCGTACGAGTCAGTCGGCGTGCCACGGTTGACGCGGCTTCCTAGCGTGAGGCCATGAGCCACACAGCGATGCCCCGCCCCCGCACTGCCGTCAGCTGCACGTTGCTGGTCATAGCCCTCTGCGCGGGCGCCACCGCCTGCGGCTCCGACGGCAACCCCCTCTCCGCCCGTCCCTACGACGCGGCCGACCAGATCTCCTTCAACGCCCCGGACGGCGGCCGCGGGAAGGCCGACCCGGACAAGCCCCTGGAGGTCGTCGCCGAGGACTCCGACGGACGCATCACCGACGTCACCGCCCAGGACGCGTCAGGACGCCACGTGGCGGGCGAGCTCGCCGCCGACGGACGCCGCTGGCACAGCACCTCGCCGCTGGCCGCCAACGCCAGCTACACGGTCCGGGTGAGCACCGAGGACGAGGACGGCGCACCCGGCCGCAAGGTCCTCACCTTCGACACCGGCAGGCCGGCCACCAAGAAGCACCTGGACGTCACCTTCGGGCCCAAGCAGGGCACCTACGGCGTCGGCCAGCCCATCACGGCCGAGCTCAGCCGGCCGGTCCGGGACAAGGCCCAGCGGGCCGTCGTCGAACGCGCGCTGAAGGTCTCCTCCACGCCCGCCACGGACGGCGCCTGGCACTGGGTGGACGACAGGAAGCTCCACTACCGCCCGAAGGACTACTGGCCCGCCCGGGCCACCATCCAAATCCGCAGCAACCTGGAGGGCATCAAGATCGGCGACCGCATGTGGGGCGGCAGGGCCAAGCCGCTGACCCTCACCACCGGCGACAAGGTCGTCGCCGTCACGGACGCCGCGGCCCACCAGATGACCGTCTACAGGAACGACGAGGTCGTCCGCCAGATCCCGGTCACCACGGGCATGCCCGGCTACGACACCCGCAACGGCGTCAAGGTCGTCCTCGCCAAGGAGGGCACCGTCCGCATGACCAGCGCCAGCATCGGCGCCTCGGACTTCTACGACCTGATCGTCCACCACTCGGTCCGCGTCACCAACAGCGGCGAGTACGTCCACGCCGCCCCCTGGTCCGTCGGCTCCCAGGGCTACGCCAACGTCAGCCACGGGTGCACCGGCATGAGCACCGAGAACGCCGCCTGGTTCTACGAGAACATCCGCGAGGGCGACATCGTCAAGGTCGTCAACTCCGCCGGCGACACCATGGCCCCCTTCGGCAACGGCTACGGCGACTGGAACCTCGACTGGACGAAGTGGCGCACCGGCAGCGCGCTGGTCGGCGGGACCCCGGAGGGCCCCACCCCGGCGGACAGGGCCCGCCTGCGCCCGCAGAGCGTCTAGACGCCCTGGGTGTCCAGAGCCGTCCGCTCCCGCAGCAGGGAGGCCAGGGCGGAGGCGAACTCCACCGGCTCCACCGGCAACGCCACCGCCGCCTCGGCCCGGCTCCACGTCGCCAGCCAGGCGTCCTGCGGCCGCCCGATCAGCAGCAGCACCGGAGGGCAGTCGAAGATCTCGTCCTTGATCTGCCGGCAGACGCCCATGCCCCCCATGGGCACGGCCTCCCCGTCCAGCACGCAGACGTCGATCCCGCCCCGGTCCAGCTCCTTGATCACCGCCGCCGGGGTCGCGCACTCCACGAACTCCACCACTGGGACGTCCGGAGCCGGGCGGCGGCCGGTCGCGAGCCGCACCTGTTCGCGGGTGTTGGAGTCGTCGCTGTAGACCAGCACCGTGGCGGTCGGCTGCATTGTTCCTCCGTGACGTCAGCGTCGTAAGGACAGGCCCGTTGGGCCGGATGCTACTCCCTTGAACACCACGTCAACACCGGTACGACCGGCTTAGACACTCCGAACGGCACCCCCCGGAGTGAGGGCGGGATAAGCGACCGACATAATGTCGGTCGTGGCGACAGCAACGACAGTAGAAACCGGGCACGCGCACCCGTCGGTCAACCGGCCGAACCTCACCAGCGTCGGGACCATCATCTGGTTGAGTTCCGAGCTGATGTTCTTCGCGGCCCTCTTCGCGATGTACTTCACCCTGCGATCGGTGACCGGTCCTGACTTCTGGCAGGAGAAGGCCGATGCCCTGAACTTCCCGTTCTCGGCGACGAACACCACGATCCTGGTGCTCTCCTCGCTCACCTGCCAGCTCGGCGTCTTCGCCGCCGAGCGCGGTGACGTGAAGAAGCTCCGGATGTGGTTCATCGTCACCTTCATCATGGGTGCGATCTTCATCGGAGGCCAGGTCTTCGAGTACACCGAGCTGGTCAAGCACGAGGGCCTGTCCCTCTCGTCCGACCCGTACGGCTCGGTCTTCTACCTGACCACCGGCTTCCACGGCCTGCACGTGACGGGCGGTCTCATCGCCTTCCTGCTGGTCCTGGGCCGGACCTACGCGGCCCGGAGGTTCACCCACGAGCAGGCGACCGCCGCGATCGTCGTGTCCTACTACTGGCACTTCGTCGATGTCGTCTGGATCGGCCTCTTCGCCACGATCTACATGATCAAGTAGCAGGGCCCGCATCCGCCGCGCCCGACGAGGCGCGCATCCCAGAAGCATCGACGCAGAAGATCCTGACACCGGGGTAATCCGTGAAAAAGCTCTCCGCACGACGACGCCACCCGATGGCAGCGCTCGTCGTCCTACTCCTCGCGCTGGCATGCACCGGGGGGCTGTACGCCGCGTTCGCACCCGCGAGCAAGGCGCAGGCCGACGAATCCGCCCAGTCCCTCACCATCGAGGAGGGCAAGAAGCTCTACGCCGTCGGCTGCGCCAGTTGCCACGGCACCGGCGGTCAGGGCACCTCCGACGGCCCGAGCCTGGTGGGTGTGGGCGCCGCGTCCGTCGACTTCCAGGTGGGCACGGGCCGTATGCCGGCCGCCACCTCCCAGGGTCCGCAGGTCCCGAAGAAGAAGAACATCTACACCCAGGCCGAGATCGACCAGCTCGCGGCGTACATCGCCTCGCTGGGCGCCGGTCCGGCCGTCCCGACCGAGGACCAGTACAGTCCCGAGGGCGCGGACATCGCCAAGGGCGGTGAGCTGTTCCGCACCAACTGCGCGCAGTGCCACAACTTCACCGGCAAGGGCGGTGCGCTCACGCACGGCAAGTACGCGCCGAGCCTCGAGGGCGTCTCCCCGAAGCACATCTACGAGGCCATGCAGACCGGCCCGCAGAACATGCCGTCCTTCCCCGACACCACGCTGTCGGTGAAGAACAAGCAGGACATCATCGCGTACCTCGACGCGGTCAACAGCGAGAAGACCGAGAACCCCGGTGGCCTCGAACTGGGCGGTCTCGGACCGGTCAGCGAGGGCCTCTTCGGCTGGATCTTCGGTCTCGGCGGGCTGATCGCCGTCGCCGTGTGGGTCGCCGCCCGGACCGCAAAGGCCAAGAAGTCATGAGTAGCCAAGACATTCCAGAAGAGAACCTGCCCGCCGCGCAGTCCGCAGGACACGACGAGCACGGCGTGGTCAGCGTCGCGGACGAGAAGCACCCGTTCGCCGACCCGGGCCTGCCGCCCCACGAGCACCGGATCCAGGACATCGACGAGCGGGCCGCCAAGCGGTCCGAGCGCTCGGTCGCCCTGATGTTCACGGTGTCGATGCTGGCCACCATCGCCTTCATCGCCGCGTTCGTGGCGATCCCGGTCGACAAGTCGGTCTACATCTTCCCGCTCGGCCACATCAGCGCCCTGAACTTCGCGCTGGGCCTCACGCTCGGCATCGCGCTGTTCTGCATCGGCGCGGGCGCCGTCCACTGGGCGCGCACCCTGATGTCGGACGTGGAGATCGCCGACGAGCGGCACCCGATCGAGGCCACCCCCGAGGTCCGCGAGAAGGTCTTCGCGGACTTCAAGCAGGGTGCCAAGGAGTCCGCGCTCGGCCGCCGCAAGCTGATCCGCAACACCATGCTCGGCGCGCTCACGCTCGTGCCGCTCTCCGGTGTCGTGCTGCTGCGCGACCTCGGCCCGCTGCCCGGCGAGAAGCTCCGCCACACGCTGTGGTCCAAGGGCAAGCTGCTCGTGAACATGAACACGAACCAGCCGCTGCGTCCCTCGGACGTCGCCGTCGGTTCGCTCACCTTCGCCAAGCCCGAGGGCCTGGAGGAGCACGACCACGGGTTCCAGAACGAGATCGCCAAGGCCGCCCTGATGATCGTCCGGATCCAGCCGGAGAACATCAAGGACAAGCGCGAGCTCGAGTGGTCGCACGAGGGCATCGTCGCGTACTCGAAGATCTGCACCCACGTCGGCTGCCCGATCTCCCTGTACGAGCAGCAGACGCACCACGTGCTCTGCCCCTGCCACCAGTCCACCTTCGACCTCTCCGACGGTGCCCGAGTGATCTTCGGCCCCGCCGGTCACGCCCTGCCGCAGCTCCGCATCGGCGTGAACGACGAGGGCTACCTCGAGGCGCTCGGCGACTTCGAAGAGCCCGTCGGCCCTGCTTTCTGGGAGCGCGGATGAGCACTGCACAGACACGCCGCAAGGCGCCCGCCGGAGAGCGGGTCGCCGACTGGGCCGACGGCCGCCTGGGGATCTACTCCCTGGCCAAGGCCAACATGCGCAAGATCTTCCCGGACCACTGGTCCTTCATGCTGGGTGAGATCTGCCTCTACAGCTTCATCATCATCATCCTGACGGGTGTGTACCTGACGCTGTTCTTCCACCCGTCGATGAACGAGGTGGAGTACCACGGCAGTTACGTCCCGATGCAGGGCGTGCTGATGAGTGAGGCGTACGCCTCCACGCTGGACATCAGCTTCGACGTCCGCGGCGGTCTGCTCATCCGGCAGATCCACCACTGGGCGGCGATCATCTTCCTCGCCGGCATGTTCGTGCACATGATGCGCGTCTTCTTCACCGGCGCGTTCCGCAAGCCGCGCGAGATCAACTGGCTGTTCGGCTTCCTGCTGTTCGTCCTCGGCATGTTCACCGGGTTCACCGGCTACTCGCTCCCGGACGACCTGCTCTCCGGCACCGGTGTCCGCTTCACGCAGGGCGCGATCCTGTCCATGCCGATCGTCGGCACGTACATCTCGATGTTCCTGTTCGGCGGGGAGTTCCCGGGCACGGACTTCGTCGCCCGGTTCTACTCGATCCACATCCTGCTGCTGCCGGGCATCATGCTCGGGCTCGTGGTCGGCCACCTGATCCTGGTCTTCTACCACAAGCACACGCAGTTCGCGGGTCCCGGACGGACCAACAAGAACGTCGTCGGCATGCCGCTGCTGCCGGTCTACATGGCCAAGGCCGGAGGCTTCTTCTTCCTGGTCTTCGGTGTCATCGCGGCCATCGCCGGTCTCTTCACCGTCAACCCGATCTGGGCCCTGGGCCCCTACCGGGCCGACCAGGTGTCGACGGGCGCCCAGCCCGACTGGTACATGGGCTTCGCCGAGGGTCTGGTCCGCGCCATGCCGGGCTGGGAGATCAACTTCTGGGGCCACACGCTCGTCCTGGGCGTGTTCATCCCACTGGTCCTGTTCGGGCTGTTCCTCGCGATCATCGCCCTGTACCCGTTCATCGAGTCGTGGATCACCGGGGACAAGCGCGAGCACCACATCCTCGACCGGCCGCGCAACGCTCCGACCCGCACCGCCTTCGGTGTCGCCTGGATCACGGCGTACATGATCATGCTGATCGGCGGTGGCAACGACATCGTCGCCACGCACTTCCACCTGTCGATCAACGCGGTCACCTGGTTCGTCCGGATCGGGTTCTTCGCCGGACCGGTCATCGCGTTCGTCATCACCAAGCGGATCTGCCTCGGCCTGCAGCGCCGGGACAAGGACAAGGTGCTGCACGGCCGCGAGTCGGGCATCATCAAGCGCCTGCCGCACGGCGAGTTCATCGAGGTGCACGAGCCGCTCAGCCAGGAGCAGATGTACACGCTCACGGCGCACGAGCAGTACAAGCCGGTCGAGCTCGGCCCGACGGTCGACGAGAACGGTGTCGAGCGCAAGGTGAAGGGCTCCGAGAAGCTGCGCGCCAAGCTGAGCGACGCCTACTACGGCGAGGGCGCCCAGATCCCGAAGCCCACCGTCGAGGAGTACCGGGAGATCACGAGCGGCCACGGCCACCACTGATCGCTGCTTCGCCACGCCACAGGAGGGCCCCGTCCGGTGTTCGGACGGGGCCCTTCGCGGTGCCCGGGGGCTGGATAGGGTGGACCTCGTTGAGACCCTCGTCCCGCAGTGCGGGACGCCTGACCCTGGAGCGGCTGATGAGCGCTGTGACCCCCGCTGGAGGCGACACCGCGGCGGGCCGCTCCTGGCCCCTGCTGTTGAACGGCCTGCTCGAAGGCCGGGACCTGACCGCGGACGACACCGCCTGGGCGATGGACCTGATCATGCGCGGCGAGGCGACGGACGCGCAGATCGCCGGGTTCGTGGTGGCGCTGCGCGCCAAGGGCGAGACGGTCGAGGAGATCGCCGGGTTCGTCCGGGCGATGTACGCGCACGCCAACGTCATCGAGGTGCCGGGCCCGGCGGTCGACATCGTCGGCACCGGCGGCGACGGGGCGAAGACCGTCAACATCTCCACCATGTCGGCGATCGTCGTCGCCGGCACGGGCGCGAAGGTCGTCAAGCACGGCAACCGCGCGGCGTCCTCGGCGTCCGGCGCCTCCGACGTCCTGGAGAAGCTCGGCGTCAACCTGGAGCTGCCGACGCACCGGGTGGCCGCGGTGGCCGAGGAGGCCGGGATCACCTTCTGCTTCGCGGCGAAGTTCCACCCGTCGATGCGGTACGCGGGCGCGGCGCGCGGCCAGTTGGGCATCCGGACGATCTTCAACGTCCTCGGCCCGCTGACCAACCCCGCGAAGGTCCGGGCCCAGGCGGTCGGCGTGGCGGACCCGCGCATGGCGCCGATCGTCGCCGGGGTCTTCGCCGGGCGCGGGCACTCCTCCCTGGTCTTCCGCGGCGACGACGGTCTGGACGAGCTGACCACCACGGCCACCTCCCGGGTCTGGATCGTGCGCGACGGCAAGGTGACCGAGGAGGCCTTCGACCCGCGCGACGTCGGCCTCGAACTGGTGCCGGTGGAGGCCCTGCGCGGCGCGGACGCCTCCTACAACGCCGAGGTCGCCCGGCGCCTGCTGGACGGCGAGCGGGGCCCGGTGCGCGACGCGGTGCTGCTGAACGCGGCGGCGGCGCTGGTGGCGCTGGAGCCGGGCACGGGCACGCTGGCCGAGCAGATCGGCGCGGGCATGGCGAGGGCGGCGGAGTCGATCGACTCCGGGGCCGCCAAGCGGACCCTGGAGCGGTGGGTGGCCGCCAGCAACGCGTAGCCGGGCACGACGTGCGGCGTCCCGCGATCCGGACCCGGGTTGCGGGGCGCCGATCTTTTGGCGTACGTTCCTGGCCAGGTCATGAGTGACAGTCATGAGGCCCCGGCCGACTGTCCGGCAACCCTCCGTCCGTGGCGGGGTGCCCCGGGTGAAGACCGGGCCGCAGGCAGCGAGGTCTGCGGCAAGCGCGGACCCCTCGCGATACCAGGGGTCCTGGTCGTCGAGGAGTTCTTTGTGAGTCAGCGAATGCGATAGGGCCGCAGAGCCCCGCCTCCGCATCCCTTCTTCCTCCACCCCCGCTGGCAGCCCATGGGCTCGCGGGCGGATTCACCTGATCTCACGGGAGTTCACCGATGTCCGTCTCCACCGTTGCCGCAGACCAGTCCGTTTGTGCCCCGCTGCCCGTTCTGGGGCGGGATGTCACCGTGCCTCTGGTGACCGGCGGCGAGGTCACCTACGCCGCGCTCGACTACGCCGCCAGCGCCCCGGCGCTCCAGCGGGTCTGGGACGACGTGGCCGCCTACGCGCCGTACTACGGCAGCGTCCACCGCGGTGCCGGGTACCTGTCGCAGCTGTCGACCGAGCTGTTCGAGAACGCCCGCCGGACCGTCGCCGGGTTCCTCGACTGCCGCGACGGCGACCAGGTGGTGTTCACCCGGTCCACCACCGACTCCCTCAACCTCCTCGCCGCCGCCCTGCCGCGGGACTGCCAGGTCTTCGTCTTCGAGACCGAGCACCACGCCTCCCTGCTGCCCTGGCGCGGCGCCCGCGTGACGTACCTCGACGCCCCGCGGAGCCACCGCGAGGCCGTCCAGACCCTGGAGCGCGCGCTGGCCGACCGGGACCCCCGCGGGCCGGCCCTGGTGTGCGTCACCGGCGCCTCGAACGTCACCGGCGAGCTGTGGCCGGTGCGGGAGCTCGCGGCCGCCGCGCACGCCCACGGCGCCCGGATCGTGCTGGACGCCGCCCAGCTGGCCCCGCACCACCCCGTGTCCGTCACCGGCCTCGACGTCGACTGGGTCGCCTTCTCCGGGCACAAGCTGTACGCGCCCTTCGGCTCCGGCGTCCTGGCCGGGCGGGCCGACTGGCTGCGCGCGGCGGAGCCGTACCTCGCGGGCGGCGGCGCCTCCCGGAAGGTCGCGCGGCGTGCGGACGGGGGCGTGGACGTGGAGTGGCACGAGAGCGCCGCCCGGCACGAGGCGGGCTCCCCGAACGTCATCGGCGCCTACGCGATCGCCTCCGCCTGCAAGGCCCTCACCGAGGCCGGCCTCGACACCCTGGTCGCCCGCGAGCGGTACCTGATCGAGCAGGTGCGCGCGGGGCTCGCCGGGGTGCCCGAGGTGCGGGTCCTGTCCCTCTTCGGGGACGACGCCCCGCGCGTCGGCGTGATCTCCTTCGTCGTCGACGGCTGGAACAGCTCCCACTTCGCCGCCGCCCTCTCCGCCGAGTACGGCATCGGCGTGCGGGACGGGCTGTTCTGCGCCCACCCGCTGGTGCGCACGCTGCTCGGCGGCGACCCGCAGGCGCAGGGCGAGTGCGGGGCGCCGGAGGCCGAGCCGGGGGAGAGGTCGCTCAACGCCATCCGGGTGAGCTTCGGCGCCGGCACGCCCGACGAGCACGTGGAGCGGTTCGTGCGGGCCGTGCGCGAGCTGGTGACGGACGGGGCGAAGTGGAACTACCGCACCGAGGACGGCCGTTGCGTGCCGGACACCTCCGCGTGACCGGCACCGTCGCGGACCAGGGGCAGCCGGGCGCCCAGGACGATCATCCGCAGCGCCCGTTCGGTGGCGTCGGTGAGCAGTTCGCTCGCCCGCAGCAGCGCCTCCGCCAGCTCCATCGGGGCGGGCAGGATGCCGTGGCAGGCGTCCACGCCCGGCACCTCGTGGGCGCCCTCGCCGAGGGTGCCGGCCAGGGCCAGCACCGGGCGTCCGTACAGCTTGGCCCGGCGGGCCACCTCGGCCGGGACCTTGCCGCGCGGTGTCTGGTGGTCCAGGGCGCCCTCGGCGGTGACGACCAGGTCGGCACGGGCCAGCCGGGCGTCCAGGTCGAGGTGGTCCAGCAGCACGTCGAAGCGGGGCAGGAGCCGGGCGCCCAGGGCGGCGAGTCCGGCCCCCAGACCGCCGGAGGCGCCGGTGCCCGGGCCGGAGCGCAGTTCGGTGCCCGGGACGGCGGCGTCCCGGGTGAGGACGAACGCCCAGTTCTCCAGGGCCGCCGACAGCTCCTCCACCTGCGCGGGCGTCGCCCCCTTCTGCGGTCCGAAGACCCGGGCCACGCCCCGCTCGCCGCACAGCACGTTGTACGGGTTGCAGGCGACGAGGAGTTCCACGTCCGTCAACCGGGGATCCAGGCCGGTCGGGTCGACGCGGTGCAGCCGGGTCAGCTCCCGTCCGCCCCGGGGCAGTTCCCGGCCGCCCTCGTCCAGCAACCGGGCCCCGAGGGCCTGCAGCGCCCCCGCGCCGCCGTCGGAGGTGCCCGAGTCGCCGCAGCCGACGAGGATCCGCCGGACGCCCGAGTCCAGGGCGGCGCGGATCAGTTGGCCGACGCCGTACGTGGTGGTCGCGCCCGGGTCGCGCAGGTCGCGCGGGACCAGCGACAGGCCCGCGACGGCCGCCATCTCCACCACGGCCGTGTCCCCGGAACCCAGCAGGGCGAAGTGCGCGGCGACGGTCTCCCCGAGCGGCCCGGTCGCGGGCACGCTCACGGTCCTGCCCCCGGTGGCGGCGGCCAGGGCCAGGGCCGTGCCCTCGCCGCCGTCCACCAGCGGGACGAGGTCGATCGCGGCGCCGGGCAGCACGCGGCGCACACCGGCCGCGATGGCGTCGGCGGCGGCCTCGGCCGACAGGGACTCCTTGAAGCCGCTGGGGGCTACGACGACACGGTTCAGCACGGCAGTACTCCTCAAGGGGTGACGGACACGCCGAGCAGCGGCCACACCGCGACGGCGAACAGCAGGACGAGCACGGCGGTCAGCGGGGCCAGCACGGCGGACAGGCGCAGCAGGTCGCGCGGGGTGTAGGTGGGCGTGCCGGGGAGCTGCGCGAACAGCGTGACCGGCTTGGCCGAGGCGGGCAGCGTGTGGCAGAAGCCCGCCGCGGCGGTGGAGGCGAGGGCGGCGGCGACCGGGTTGACCCCGACGCCGACGGCGGCGGCCACGACCAGCGGCACCAGGACCGACGAGCGGGCCGAACGGGACTGCAGGACCAGATGGGCCGCCGTGCTCACGGCGATCACGACCGCCAGGAACACCACCGGGGCCGCGTCCGTCGGCAGCCCCGACACCAGCCACCGCGCCGCGCCCGAGTCGGCGAGCGCGACGCCCATCGCCATCGTCGCCGCCATGAACAGCAGCAGGGACCAGGGGACGGTCTTCAACGCGTCCTTCAGGCGTACGGTGCCCAGGGCCGGTGAGGAGGCGATGACGGCGCCGATCAGCGCGACCAGGGCCGGCGGCACCCGGTGCAGCGGCTCACCGCACCACAGCAGCACCACGGTGGCCAGCAGCAGGGCGCAGCGCTTCTCGGCCTGGCTCCAGGGGCCGGTCACCGGCTGCTCGCTGTGCTCCTGGATCTGCTCGGGGGAGATGCTGACCGGGCCGCGGCGGTCCGCGCGCCGGGTGGTCGTCACCAGGACGACCTCGGCGGCCAGGTGCGAGGAGACCACGGCCAGCGGCAGGCCCAGCAGCAGCCACTGCGTGAAGCCGATGTGCTGCCCGGTGGTCTCCCACAGCACCGACACGGTGATCAGATGCGCCCCCGCGCCGATCAGGGTCGCCACCGCCGACAGAAGGATCACGGTCGGGAACAGCAACGCCAGCATCACGACCAGTCGCTTGCGGTCGGCGAGGACCTTCGCCAGGGCGAGGAACACCGGCAGCGCGAGCGCGGCCCGGCCGGAGGTGGCGGGCACCGCGAACGCCGTGACGACCAGGGCGGCGGTCGTCAGGTGCACGAGCTGCCGCACGCTGCGCGCCCCGCTGACCAGGAACACCGCGGCCCGCCCGGCGAGCCCGGTCCGGCTCACCGCCGCCGCCAGCACGAAGGCGCAGATCAGCAGCCAGACCGTGGCGTCACCGAGCGTCCCGAACAGGGTGTCGCTGCTGATCACCCCGGTCACGGTCAGCGCGAGCCCGGCGCCCAGCGCGATGTAGGTGTCGTCGATCGACGTGCCGATCCAGGCGCAGGTCGCCAGGACGAACACGACGAGGGTGAGCCGTGCGTCCGCGCCGAGCCCCGGGAAGTTCGTGGGCACGGCGAGCAGTGCGCACAGGGACAGGGCGACGCACAGGGCGGCGGTGGTGCGGAGGTTCAGCGTCACACCGTCGAGGATCTTCCCGGGCGGTGAGCCGTCGATGAGGTCCACATGAAGGAACTTTCAGGTGCCGCGCCTCACCCGGCACTACGGCAGCCGGTACCCCATCCCCCGCACCGTCTCCACCCGCTCCGCCCCCAGCTTCTTCCGCAGCGTCCGCACGTACACGTCCACGATGTTGGACCCCGGATCGAAGTCGTACCCCCACACGTGGGACAGGATCTGCTCCCGCGACAGCACCTGGCCGGGATGGCGCAGGAACAGTTCCAGCAGCACGAACTCACGCGCCGTCAGATCGACCGTCCGCTCCCCGGACCGGGCCCGCCGGGTACGCAGGTCGAGGCTCAGGGAGCCCGACCTGAGCACCGTCACCTCCGGCGCCCGCGCCGCCGTGCGCAGCCGCAGCCGCACCCGCGCCAGCAGCTCCTCGAACCGGAACGGCTTGGTCATCCAGTCGTCGGCGCCGCCCTCCAGACCGGCCACCGTGTCCCGCACGGAGTCCCGCGCGGTCAGCACGATCACCGGCACCGACACCCGTGCCTCGCGCAGCTCGCGCAGGATCGTGAAGCCGTCCCGGCCGGGCAGCCCGATGTCCAGCACCACGAGGTCGAAGCCGCCGGTCAGGGCGTACTCGTAGCCCGCGTCGCCGTCGGTGACGACCGTCGTGGTGAAGCCGTTGGAGCGCAGGCCCTTCTCCACGAAGGAGGCGATGCGCTCCTCGTCCTCGACGATGAGGATGCGGTTCACGGGGGGTCCCCTTCCGGTGTCGGGGGTGCGTGCAGCACCAGGGTGAAGGTGGCGCCGCCGCCGGGCGTCCCGGTGAGCCGCACCCGCCCCCGGTGGCCCTCCGCGATCGCCTTGACGATGGACAGGCCGAGCCCGGCGCCGGAGCCCCGGGCGCCGCGGCGGGCCGTGCCGCGCCGGAAGCGCTCGAAGATCACCTCGGTGTCCTGGGGCTGCACACCGGGCCCGGAATCGGCCACGTACAGCTCCAGGTGCGGGCCGTCGGCGCGGGAGCCGATGCGGATGGTCTGGCCGGTGGTGGTGTGCTGCACGGCGTTCTGCGCGAGCTGCACCATGGCCTGGGTGATCCGCTGCGGGTCCAGCTCGGCCGCCAGGTCGGCGACCGAGTCGAGCCGCCAGTCGCGTTCGCCCAGGGTGCGGGCCTTGACGTAGACGTCGGCGGTCAGTTCGGCGACCTGGACCGGCTCGGGCGTGACGAAGTCGGGGCGTTCGGCCTTGGCGAGCAGCAGCAGGTCCTCGACGATGCGGCTCATCCGGTCCAGCTCGTCGGTGACCAGCCGGACCGTCTCCTCGCGCTCGGCCGGGTCGTCGCCCATGACCTCCAGGTGGCCGCGCACGATGGTGATGGGCGTGCGCAGCTCGTGCCCGGCGTCGTCGACGAACTCGCGCTGCGCGGCGAAGGCCCGCTCCAGCCGGTCCAGCATGCCGTTGAAGGTCTCGGCGAGGGCCGCTATGTCGTCGTGGCCGTGCACCGGGATGCGGCGCGTGAGGTCCTGCTCGGTCAGCTGCGCGGCGGCCGCGCGCACCACCCGCACGGGCCGCAGGATCCGGCCGGCGACCGCCCAGGCGATCCCGGTGGTCAGCAGCAGGGCGACCCCGGAGATGACCAGCAGCGTGCGGAACACGGTGTTCACGCGGGTCTGCTCCCGCTGCGGGTGGAAGGCGACGACGAACGCGGCGTCCGGCTCCCGGCCCGGCCGCGCCACCGTGACCTTGGCCCAGCGGATCTCGCCCTGCGGCCGCAGCAGCACACCGGAGGGCTCGGGGGAGTCGAAGATGCGGCGCCGGGCCTCGGGGTCCCGGTACAGGGGCAGGGCGACGGGCAGGTCGTGCGGCTGGCGGATCTGCCGGAGCCCGCCGCCCGCCCGGCGGACCAGGCCGATGAGCTCCTCGTCCGCGTCCGGGTACTGCCGCTCCAGGAAGACCGTCAGCAGCCGGTCCGCGTCGGTGAACGGCAGCCCGGTCTGCGGGTCGCCGCCGCGCTCCTCGAAGTTGGCGAACTCGCCGGTCTCCTGCGTGAGCAGCCGGTCGACCCGGTTGTCGGCGTCCCGCAGCAGGTAGGAGCGGGTGGTCATGGCCACCGAGGCGAGCGCGACCGCCATCACCAGCAGCAGCCACAGCAGGATCCGGACCCGGGCGGAGATCCGCCGGCGGCCGGGGTCAGCCGTCGGATCCGGGACCGTCGTCGTCGCCCGGTCCGTCGTCTCCGGTGCCCCGGCCGCGGTCGTCGTCATCATCGTCACTCGCTGAGCTGTCGGTCACCGGGGGCCGCGAGACCACCTCGTCGCCCGGGGCGGACCCGGCGGGCGCGGGCGTCGAGGAAGGCCGGAGCGTGGGGGCGGGCGTGGGCGTGCCGCGGTCTAGCTCCACCTGCTGGGAGGGCACCCGGGGCGCCTCGGGGCGGTCCGCCAGGGCGTAGCTGGTGGCGGCGATGCCCAGCGGGATCAGCACGACGGCGGACAGGGCCGCCATACGACGGGAGAAGGCCATGCGCCCGATCCTGCGGACGCGAGCCGGGGAGCGGGATGAAGCCCGGATGAAGAACTCTTCATCCTCCGCGCCCGGGGGCGCCGCTCAGTTGTCGAGGCCGAGCGCGAACGCCGCCTCCAGGTCGTGCTGCGAGTACGTGCGGAAGGCCACGT
Organism: Streptomyces sp. NPDC044921; assembly: GCF_056432865.1. Taxonomy (NCBI): domain Bacteria; kingdom Bacillati; phylum Actinomycetota; class Actinomycetes; order Kitasatosporales; family Streptomycetaceae; genus Streptomyces; species Streptomyces sp. NPDC044921. The sequence goes on along the minus strand of NZ_JBWKIF010000005.1, from coordinate 181,590 downwards.
GCGTGTCCGTGCCCTCCACCCCGGGGATCTTGCTGATCCGGCCGGGGATGACCTCGGCCAGGTCCTCGTGCTCCTTGACCCGGACCATCGCGATCAGGTCGTAGGTGCCGGTGACGGAGAAGACCTCGCTGACGTTGTCCAGCGCCGCGATCGACTCGGCGATCTCGGGGATCCGGTCCACGCTGGTCTTGATCAGGACGATCGCGGTGATCACGGCTGGTTCTCTCCCTCGGGGGCCGGAGCAGGGGCGGCCTTCACTCTAGTAGGGCCGGTCGGACGGCCGTAGCGGACGGAGGCGTAGCCGAAGCCCAGACCGAAACCGATGAGGTGGGCCAGGTAGGCCACCCCCGGCCCGGCCGGGGCCCGCTCCGCCGCCAGCCACTGCAGGGCCGCCCAGAACGGCAGCACGATCCACGCCGGGAAACGCACCGGCAGGAAGAACAGGAACGGCAGGAGACTGGTCACCCGGGCCCGGGGGAACAGGTAGAGGAACGCGCCGAGGACCGCCGAGATCGCTCCCGAGGCACCGACCAGGGACTGCCCGGAGTCCGCGTAGGCGACGGCGTAGCCCAGCAGGGCCAGGTAGCCGCAGCCGACGTAGAAGAGGGTGAACTGCACGCGGCCCATCCGTTCCTCGGTCATCGCGCCGAAGACGTAGAGGAAGAGCATGTTGCCGAGCAGGTGCACCCAGCTGCCGTGGACGAACAGGGCCGTCGCCGGGGTGAGGGGCGAGCCCCCGGAACCGTCGAACAGTTCTGCGGGGATCACGCCCCAGCGCCGGAAGTAGGCCCGCTGCGCCGCGAGCAGCTCGTCGCCCGTGCCGTACGCCGGATTCAGGCCCGAGGCGGGTCCCGCCAGGAAGACCGCGCAGCACAGGGCGATCAGCGCGTACGTCACCGGCGCCGACGACCCCCTGACCGCTCTGCCGCCCCGGACGATCGACGCGCTCCACTTGCTGATCATGGCTACAGAGCATGACGTAACCGGACGCAACCGCACAGACCGCCTCGCCGCCGTGGACACGCGGGCGGCGAGCACCCGCCAGGCCGTAGGGTTACGGACCACACGCACCGGGGACGCCGGTCGCGTCACGGACACTAGAAGGAAAGAGAACAGGTCACGATGACGGTTCCCCTGCCGACCGCCTCGACGCGGTGGCGCTGCACCCTCTGCGGCAACCTCACGAGGTTCGACGTGACCCGCTCGTCCAAGGTCGTCGAGTACGTCCACCTGGACCTGGCCGGAGAGCCCAAGGTCGAGGAGCGCGAGGTGCTCAGTGAGACCATCGAGTCGGTGCGCTGCCGCTGGTGCAACGCGGTGGACCAGGTGGAACTCGTGGACAGGCCGGGTGCCGGCTCCTGACAGGAGCGGGCCCCGCACAGCATTGGGGTGTGACGGATGGCGGAGACCACGGGCGGGGGGCCGGGCGACGGCGCCGCCGAGGTGCTCGACCGTCCGCTGCCCGACGGCGTGCGCCGCAGGGTCGTGCAGATCGTCTCGGACGGCTTCGGCTCGCTGACGGTCGGCGAGCTGCCCGCGCAGCTGCGGCAGTACGCGCGGTTCGCCCCGAACCGCCGGGCCAAGTTCGCCGGCAACGCCATGGCCGCGGCGCTGGAGACCGACCCGCTGTTCCGGCAGCGCATCGGGGAGAAGCTCAGAGAGACCCAGCCGGAACTGACCGGCGCCCTCGACTCCGGCTCCCCGCCCCCGGCCGCGGACCCGCTCGACGTGGCGGCCGCGGCCTACGTGCTCCGGCCGCCGGGCTGGGTGAAGCTGGTGACCGCCGCCGGCGAGGAGGCCCAGCGGGCCGACGCCGAGCGCGCCGACGAGGAGAACCGGGCGGAGCTGGAGCGGCTGCGCGCCGAGCTCGACCGGGCCCGCGACCACACCCGGGCCGAGACCGAGCGGCTGCGCGCGGAGCTGGATTCGGCCAAGAAGGAGACCGAGGCCCTGCACCGCAAGCTCCGCGCCGCCCTCAGTGACGTCAAGCGGGGCGAGGCCGCCCTGCGCAAGGCGCACGGCGAGATCGAGGCCGTCCGCGCCGACGCGCACGCCCAGGTCTCCGCCGCCGAGAGCGAGAGCCGGCGGCTCAAGGCCCGGCTGGGCGAGACCGAGGCCGCCCTGGAGGCCGCCCGGCGCGCCGCCCGGGAGGGGCGCAGCGTCGAGGACATGCGGGTGAGGCTGCTGCTGGACACGCTGCTGGACGCCACCCAGGGGCTGCGCCGCGAACTCGCCCTGCCGCCGGTGTCGGTGCGGCCCGCCGAGACCGTCGACGCCGTCGAGCCGGGCCGCATGACCCCGAAGGACATCGCCGCGCGCGCCCTGTCGGAGAACGACCCGCAGGTCCTCGACCAGCTGCTCGCGCTGCCGCAGGCCCACCTGGTCGTCGACGGCTACAACGTCACCAAGACCGGCTATCCGCAGATGCCGCTGGAGAAGCAGCGCCTGCGGCTGCTCGGGCAGCTCTCCCAACTGGCCGCGCAGAGCGGGGCGGAGGTCACCTGCGTCTTCGACGGCGCCGAACTGGCCGCGCCGGTGCTGCTCGCGCCGCCGCGCGGGGTCCGTGTGCTGTTCTCGAAGCCCGGCGTCACCGCCGACGAGCTCATCCGCCAGCTGGTGCGCGCCGAGCCGCCGGGCCGCCCGGTCATCGTGGCCTCCACCGACCGCGAGGTCGCCGACGGCGTGGCCCGCGCCGGGGCCCGGCCGGTCGCCTCGGCGATGCTGCTGAAGCGGCTTTCGAGGGCTTAGGAGACGTACGTCCCCCGCGTAACCTCCGGCCGTGATGCCCGGATTGACGGGACCGGTGAGCCACGGTGAGTCAAGTGCGTCTCACCACCTGTGAGTCCAGAGGAAAAGATGGCCTACCGTGACGTGATTTTTCATCTGAGGATTTGAACTGATCACAGGAAGGTCACTAGGGTCAGGCCCCGAACCTCCGCTCGGGTGATCACTCATCGGGAGAGACGGCGGAGGGGCCAAGAAGGAGCTTTTCACCCGTGGCGTCCCACCGTCGTCCCAAGCAGCCCAGCCGCGCACGTGTGACCGTGCTGACCACCGCCGCCGCCGCTGCCGTCGCCTTCAGCTCGCAGGCCGCCAACGCTGCCCCCAGCGAGAAGCCGAGCAAGGACGAGGTCAAGGCCAAGGTCGACAAGCTCTACGAGGAGGCCGAGCAGGCCACCGAGAAGTACAACGGGGCCAAGGAGAAGCAGGAGAAGCTCCAGAAGGAGATCTCCACCATCCAGGACAACGTCGCCCGCGGCCAGGAGGAGCTCAACGAGCTGCGCGACAGTCTCGGTCTCGCCGCCGCCTCGCAGTACCGCACCGGCAGCATCGACCCCTCGGTCCAGCTCTTCCTCTCCTCGGACCCGGACGACTACCTCGACAAGGCCTCCACGCTCGACCAGTTGAGCAGCCAGCAGGTCGAGGCGCTGAAGAAGGTCCAGGAGAAGCAGCGCGAACTCGCCCAGGAGCGCGCCGAGGCCTCCGAGAAGCTCAAGGACCTCGCCTCCACCCGCGCCGAGCTGGGCAAGAAGAAGAAGGAGGTCCAGGGCAAGCTCGCCTCCGCGCAGAAGCTGCTCAACAGCCTCTCCGCCGCCGAGAAGGCCAAGCTGGCCGAGCAGGAGGACCGCGCCAGCCGGACCAGCGAGCGCGACGCCCTCACCGCCGACGTCCCGCCCGGCTCCGGCCGCGCCGCCGCCGCCTTCGCCTTCGCCCAGAGCCAGCTCGGCAAGCCCTACGTCTACGGCGCCACCGGCATGAGCTCCTACGACTGCTCCGGCCTCACCTCCCGGGCCTACGCGGCCGCCGGCGTGCAGATCCCGCGCACCTCCGAGGCGCAGACCACGATCGGCACCAAGATCTACTCGGTCAGCCAGCTCAAGGTCGGGGACCTGGTCTTCTTCTTCAACGACCTGCACCACGTCGGCCTCTACGCCGGCAACGGGCAGATCATCCACGCCCCGCGCACCGGCACGGTCGTCCGCTACGAGTCGATGAACACCATCGGCGGCCCCTTCATGTTCGGCGTCCGGGTCTGATCCCGGCCCTCCAACCTCCTCCCCACCGGGACGCCGTGTCCGCCGTTCGGGCGAATCGCGACAGCCCCGGGTGAGCCCCCGCCCCGCCGGTGACCTGCGTCAGCGGCGGGGCGTCCTGCCGCATACCCACGGATGGTCGTTGGCGGCCCCCGGTCACGGGGCTACTGTCTGCCGCGTTCCAAGTCCGCCAGCGGAAGGAGAGCGGCTTCCCGTGGGGTCCCATCGCCGCCTTGCACCGTCCGGGTTCGACCGGGGCGCCACCGTCGCGGTCGGCCTGCTGTCCGTCGCGGCCGCCGCCCTGGGCGCGGTACCGGCCGCGGCCGCACCGCACGACGACACCCGGGCCGCGGTGGACCGGCTCTACGAGCAGGCCGAGAAGGCGACCGAGGCCTACAACGAGGCCGACGAGCGCGCCGACGCGCTGCGCGAGGAGGTCGGCACCGCCCGGGACCGCATCGCCCGGCAGCAGCAGCGCATCAACTCCCTGCGGGAGTCCCTCGGTTCGCTCGCCGGCGCCCAGTACCGCTCGGGCGGCATCGACCCGGCCGTGGCACTGCTGTTCTCCGACGACCCGGACGACTACCTCGACAAGGCGTCCCGGCTCGACCGCGTCACCGCCCACCAGGCCGGCGAACTGAAGGAACTCCAGCACGCCATGCGCGAACTCGCCCAGGACCGCGAGGAGACCGCGGACAAGCTCCGTGAACTGGAGCGGAGCCGCAAGGCCGTCGCCGCCCACAAGAAGACCGTGGAGCGCAAGCTCGCCTCGGCGCGGCGGCTGCTCAACTCCCTGCCCGACGCCGAGCGCGACGCCTACGGCCGGGCCTCCCGCGCCGGCCGCGGCGACCTGCCCGACCCCGGTGGCGCCGGCGCCGCCTCGGGCCGCGGGGCCGCCGCCGTCGCCGCCGCCCGCAGCGCCCTCGGCAAGCCCTACGTGTGGGGCGCCAACGGGCCCACCGGCTTCGACTGTTCGGGCCTCATGCAGTGGTCGTACGCGCAGGCCGGGGTCTCCCTGCCGCGCACCTCACAGGCCCAGCGGTTCGCCGGCCGGCAGGTCCCGCTGTCCGAGGCGCGCCCCGGCGACCTGGTCGTCTACCGGTCCGACGCCAGCCACGTCGGGATGTACATGGGCAACGGCCAGGTCATCCACGCGCCCTACCCCGGCGCGCCCGTGCGCTACGACCCGGTCGGGATGATGCCGGTCTCGTCGGTCACCAGGGTCTGACCGGCGCGGCCCCACGCACGTATCCTCGGGAACGTGGCCGGTCGACGGTGGGGCTCCGGGGTGGTGGCGCTGGTGCTGCTGCTCGCCGCCCTCGTGGGATGCGGCGGGCCGTCCGCGACCGACAGGGCCACGGCCGACGTCCAGCGGCTGCTGGACCGGCGCGCCGCGGCCGTCGTCGACCGGGACGAGCGGGCCTACGCGCGCACGGGCGCCGGGAGCGACTTCGGCCGGCTGCGGGCCGTGCCCGTCGCGGACTGGTCCTACCGCGTGACCGCGCTGCGCCGCAACGGCGACACGGCCACCGCCGACGCCGAACTGCGCTACAGCGTCGCGGGGTACGACAGTGCGCCGGTGACCGCCGGGCGCACCCTGCGGCTGAGCCGGGACGCCGGCGGACGGTGGTCCGTCGTCGACGACCGGCCCGCGAAGAAGTCCGCGCAGCAGTTGTGGGACCAGGGGACGGTGCGGATCGTGCGGGGTGCGCACAGCCTCGTCCTCGGCGTCGGGCAGTCCGAGCGCTCCCTGCGCGGCTTCGCCGACCTGGCCGACCGGGCGGTGCCGGCCGTGTCGGACGCGTGGGGCGCGCAGTGGAGCCGGCGCGTCGTCGTGCTCGTACCGAAGTCGCTGGAGGGGATGGCCGGGCTGCTCGGCTCGCCCGCCTCCTCCTACCGGGGCATCGCGGCCGTCACGACCGGCGAGACCGGGGCCCCGGCCCGGGCGCCGGCGGACCGGATCATCGTCAACCCGGACGCGTTCGCCCTCCTCGGCGGTCTCGGCGAGCAGGTCGTCGTCACCCACGAGACCACCCACGTCGCCACCCGCTCCCGGACCACCGCGGCCACGCCGCTGTGGCTGTCGGAGGGCTTCGCCGACTGGGTCGGCTACCGCTCCGTCGGCCGCACGCCCGCCGAGGCCGCCCCCGAACTGACCCGCGCCGTGGACCGGAACCGCCTCCCGCGGGCGCTCCCCTCCGACCAGGACTTCGGCTTCACCGGCGACGCGAGCCGGCTGGCCCGGGCCTACGAGAGCGGCTGGACGGCGTGCCGCATGATCGCCGACCGCTGGGGCGAGTCACGGCTGCGCGCGTTCTACCGGGCCGTGGGGGAGCACGAGAAGCGCCCCGGCGCGGTGGAGGCCGCCATGCGCGAGGTCCTGGGGACCACGCCGGAGGCCTTCACGGAGCAGTGGCGGGGATACCTGCGCACGCACCTGGACTGAGGCGCGCCGTCCTGCGGGCGGGCCGGTCGGGGCTGTGAGCCGGACGCGAGGAGCGGCCCGGAGGGACGGCGGGAGAGCGGGCGGCAGGCCGTGCCGCTGGTCCGGCGGTCCCCGGTTCAGGAGGAGACGGGGCTCTCGTCGGTGCGGGCCGGGTGAGCGGGCCGGGGGGCCGGGGCCGTGCCGGGGACCGTCGCCCGCCACAGGGCCCGGGCCGCGGTCAGGGCGGCGGCCACCAGCAGGCCGTTGCGCAGGAACAGCAGCGTCAGGCCGAGGCCGTCGCTGGCGACCACACTGCCGAAGTACAGCGGGAACTCCAGCACCGTCACGAAGCACGCCACCAGCACCAGCGCGACCGGCACCCGCATCCGGCTGCCCGGGAAGCACAGGCACACCGCCGCCAGGCCGACCAGCCACACCATGTACTGGGGGCTGATCACGCGGCTGGTGGTGGTGAACATCAGCACCGCCACGAAGGCCGCGTCGGCCAGCGTGTGCTCCTCGAAGCGCCGGGCCAGCAGCCGCCACAGCACCAGCCAGCCGAACGCCGCACCCGTCAGGAACAGCGCGCCCGTGCTCACCTCCGGCACGTACGGCCCGAGGAACTCGATCGAGCCGTAGTTCAGCCTCACCTCGCCCTGCCAGCCGAAGTGCCGGGCCACGTGGAAGACCAGCGCGCCCAGCGACTCCACCTCGGTGCCCCGGTCGCGCTGGGACGTCAGGAAGGCGAAGGCGCCCGGCATGGCCAGCGCGAACCCGCCCGCCACCACGGCCCCGGTCACCGCGGCCGACACCCAGGCGCCGCGGCAGCGGGCGGCCAGCAGCAGCATCGCCGGCCAGACCTTCAGCAGGGCACCGAACGCCACCAGGGCCCCCATCGCCCTCGGATGCCGGGCGCCCGCGAGCAGCGCCGCCACCGCCACCGCCGTGACCATCACGTCGTAGCGGGCGTACACCGTCGGCCCGAGCAGCGGCACACCGATCACCCACACCCAGGCGCCGCGCGGTGACCGGCCCGGGCGGCTCCCCGCGTACGCCAGGAGCGCCAGCACGGCCAGGTCGGTGACGCAGGCGAGGACGAAGAACGCCGTCGCGTAGTCCAGGAAGGGCAGCAGGCCGGGGGAGAGGATCGCCAGCGCGGCGGCCGGCGGGTACTGCCAGGTGACGTCCTGCAGCGGGAACGTTCCGCTGCGCAGGACGCCGTACCAGCCCTGGTAGATCACCTGCACGTCGCTGGTGACGTCCGGGCCGGGGAAGACGTACACCTTCAGTACGAACAGCAGCAGCGTCAGCCTCGTGAGACACCAGACCACCGGCAGCCATGCCAGGGACCGCCGCGTGCCCGTCGTCTCCACCTGATCCCTGCCCGTTCGCCCGCGTGCCGAGAGGGCCATGATGGGCCCGTCAGCTGTGAGCGTGCCATACGTGCCGCCGGGCCGGGCCGCGAGGGGCCGTTCGATAGGGTCGGCGGCGTGCGCAAGACCCTGATCGTGACCAACGACTTCCCGCCCCGGCCCGGCGGCATCCAGGCGTTCCTGCACAACATGGCGCTGCGGCTGGACCCGCGGGAGCTGGTCGTCTACGCCTCGACCTGGAAGCGGAGCCGGGAGGGCGTCGAGGCGACCCGCGCGTTCGACGCCGAGCAGCCCTTCACCGTCGTGCGCGACCGGACGACCATGCTGCTGCCGACGCCGGGCGCCACCCGGCGGGCCGTCGGACTGCTCCGCGAGCACGGCTGCACCGCGGTGTGGTTCGGGGCGGCGGCCCCGCTGGGGCTGATGGCACCGGCCCTGCGCGCCGCGGGCGCCGAGCGGCTGGTGGCCACCACCCACGGCCACGAGGCCGGCTGGGCGCAACTGCCCGCCGCCCGCCGGCTGCTGCGCCGCATCGGGGACGCCACGGACACGATCACCTACCTCGGCGAGTACACGCGCTCGCGGATCGCCACCGCCCTGACGCCCGAGGCGGCCGCACGCATGGTCCAGCTGCCGCCGGGCGTCGACGAGAAGACCTTCCACCCCGGCTCGGGCGGCGCGGAGATCCGGGCCCGCCTCGGCCTCACGGACCGGCCGGTCGTGGTCTGTGTCTCCCGCCTGGTCCGGCGCAAGGGCCAGGACACCCTGATCCAGGCCATGCCCAGGATCCTCGCGGCGGAGCCGGACGCCGTGCTGCTGATCGTCGGCGGCGGCCCGTACGAGAGGGACCTGCGGCGGCTCGCGCACGAGACCGGCGTCGCCGCCTCGGTCCGCTTCACCGGCGCCGTCCCCTGGTCCGAGCTGCCCGCCCACTACGGCGCCGGCGACGTCTTCGCTATGCCCTGCCGCACCCGCCGGGGCGGTCTGGACGTCGAGGGCCTCGGCATCGTCTACCTGGAGGCCTCCGCGACGGGCCTCCCGGTCGTCGCCGGCGACTCGGGCGGCGCCCCGGACGCGGTCCTGGACGGCGAGACCGGCTGGGTGGTGCGCGGCGGCTCCCCGGAGGAGGCGGCCGAGCGCATCACCACCCTCCTCGGCGACGCGGAGCTGCGCCGCAGGATGGGGGAGCGGGGCCGCGCGTGGGTCGAGGAGAAGTGGCGGTGGGACCTCCTCGCCGAGCATCTCAAGGACCTGCTCTAGTACGGCCCGCCCCCGAAGGGGCGCGGGGAACCGCGCGACGAGCCACAGGCCACCCGCACCCGCTCGCAACGATCAGGCGGCACCCCACTAGGCGGAACCCCACATACCGCCGATGCTGCGCCCATGACAGCGAACCTGACGAACCGTCACCTGACAAGACGTCACATCCTCGGCATGGCAGCCCTCCAGACGGCCGCCGCCCTCGGCTTCACCCGCATCGGCCTCGACAGCGCCCGAGCCGCCCAGCCCGACGCCGTCGACACCGCCCCCGCCATCGTCGTCGGCTCCGGCTACGGCGGCGCGGTCGCCGCCCTCCGCCTCGCCCGGGCCGGCATCCGTACCCTCGTCCTGGAGATGGGCCGCCTGTGGAACACTCCCGGCCCCGACGGCAAGGTCTTCTGCTCCACCCGCGCCCCCGACCAGCGCTCCATGTGGTTCCGCACCCGCACCGAGGCCCCCCTCGGCACCTTCCTCTGGCTGGACGTCGTCAACCGCGACATCGGCCGCTACCCGGGCGTCCTGGACCGCGTCCACTTCGACCACATGTCGGTCTACGTCGGCCGGGGCGTCGGCGGCGGCTCCCTGGTCAACGGGAGCATGGCGGTCACCCCGCCCCGCGCCTACTTCGCGGAGCAGTTCCCCACCGTCGACGCCGCCGAGATGTACGGCACGTACTTCCCGCGCGCCCGCGCCGCCCTCGGCGTCAACACCGTCGACCCCGCCTGGTTCGAGTCGACGGACTGGTACCGCTTCACCCGTGTCTCCCGCAGGCACGCCGAACGGGCCGGCCTGCGCACCACCTTCGTGCCGAGCGTCTACGACTTCGGCCACATGCGGCGCGAGGCGGCCGGCACCGCCCCCAGGTCGGCGCTCGCCGGCGAGGTCATCTACGGCAACAACCACGGCAAGCGCAGCCTCGACCGGACCTACCTCGCCGCCGCCCTCGGCACGGGCGAGGTCACCCTGCACACCCTGGAGAAGGTCCGCGCGGTCGGCAGAGCACCGGACGGCACCTGGATCCTGACCGCCGACCGCCTCGACGACACCGGCCGGGTCGTCGGGACCAAGGAGTACGGCTGCACGTACCTCTTCCTCGGCGGCGGCAGCCTCGGCACCACCGAACTGCTGCTGCGCGCCCGGGAGACGGGCACCCTGCCCGACCTGCCCGCGAGCGTCGGCACCGGCTGGGGCACCAACGGCAACGTGATGCTCGGCCGGGCCAACCACCTGTGGGACACGGTCGGCGCCGACCAGTCGACCATGCCGGTCATGGGCATCGACGACTGGGCCAACGCCGCCAACCCGGTTTTCGCCGAGATCGCCCCGCTGCCGACGGGCCTGGAGCACTGGGTGAGCCTCTACCTGGCGATCACCGGGAACCCGGAGCGGGCGTCGTTCTCCTACGACACCGCCTCGGGCGCGCTGCGGCTCGGCTGGACGGCCGCGCACAGCGCGGTCTCCGTCGCCATGGCCAGGAAGCTGTTCGACCGCATCAACGCGGCCAACGCCACGATCTACCGGTACGACCTGTTCGGCCCCGGCAGCAAGGTCTTCGCCGACGACTTCACCTACCACCCGCTGGGCGGCTGCGTGCTGGGGAAGGCGACCGACGACTACGGCCGGGTGAAGGGATACTCCCGCCTCTACGTCACGGACGGCTCGCTCGTGCCCGGGTCGCTCGGGGTCAACCCCTTCGTCACGATCACGGCGCTCGCCGAACGCACGATGGCGCGGGTCCTCACCGAGGACACCGCGCCATAACCGGCCCCGTGCGGGTTACGTCGCGTAGATCGCCTCGATCTCGTGTGCGTAGTCCTTCGCCACCACGTTCCGCTTCAGCTTCAGCGAGGGCGTCAGGTGGCCCGACTCCTCCGTGAACTGGGAGGACAGAATGCGGAACTTCCGCACCGATTCCGCCTTCGACACCGCGGCGTTGCCGTCGTCGACCGCCGCCTGGATCGCGGCCAGCAGGTCGGGGTCCTCGCACAGCGACGCCGCGGTGGAACCCGCCGGCTTGCCGTGCTCCGCGCACCAACGGCCCAGGAACTCCTCGTCGATGGTGATCAGCGCGCCGACGAACGGCCGCCCGTCGCCCACCACCATGCACTCCGCGACCAGCGCGTGGGCCCGGATGCGGTCCTCGATCACGGCCGGGGCGACGTTCTTGCCGCCCGCGGTGACGATGATCTCCTTCTTGCGGCCGGTGATCCTGAGATAGCCGTCCTCGTCGAGCGTGCCGATGTCGCCGGTGTGGAACCACCCATCGGCCAGCGCCTCCGCGGTCGCGCCGGGGTTGTTCCAGTACTCCTTGAAGATGTGCTCGCCGTGCAGCAGCACCTCGCCGTCGTCCGCGATCCGGATCACCGAGCCGGGCAGCGGCTGGCCGACCGTGCCGATCTTCTGCCGGTCCCAGGGGTTGAACGCGGTGGGCGCGCAGGACTCGGTCAGACCGTAGCCCTCCAGGACCGTGAAGCCGATGCCGCGGAAGAAGTGCCCGAGCCGCTCGCCGAGCGGGGCGCCGCCGGAGATGGCGTACTCGCCCCGGCCGCCGAGGACCGCGCGGAGCTTGCTGTAGACGAGCTTGTCGAACACCTTGTGCTTGACGCGCAGGCCCAGGGACGGGCCCGAGGGGTCGTCCAGCGCCTTGCTGTAGGCGATCGCCGTGTCGGCGGCCTTGTCGAAGATCTTGCCCTTGCCGTCGGCCTGCGCCTTGGCGCGCGCGGAGTTGTAGACCTTCTCGAAGACGCGCGGCACGCCGAGGATCAGCGTCGGGCGGAACGCGGCCAGCTCGTCGGTGAGGTTCCTGATGTCCGGCACGCAGCCCAGCTTGATCGGCGCCATCATCGGCGCGATCTGCACCAGCCGCCCGAAGACGTGCGCGAGCGGCAGGAAGAGCAGCACGGAGCACTCGCCGGTACGGAACAGCGGCCGCAGCCGCTCCACCACGTTCCCGCAGTCCGCGAAGAAGTTGCGGTGGGTCAGCACGCAGCCCTTGGGGCGGCCGGTGGTGCCGGAGGTGTAGACGATGGTCGCCGGGTCGTCGGCCTTGGCGACGGAACCGCGCTCCTCGACCGTCTCGTCCGTGACGTCCTGGCCGAGCCGGCCCAGCTCGTCGAGGCCGCCGCCCTCGATCTGCCACACGTGCTTGAGCGCCGGCAGCCCGTCGCGCACCGACTCGACGGCGGCCGCGTGGGCCGGCGTCTCCACGACGCAGGCGGTCGCCCCCGAGTCGCCGAGGATCCAGCGCACCTGCTCCGGCGAGCTGGTCTCGTACACCGGCACGGTCACCCCGCCCGCGCTCCAGATCGCGAAGTCGAGCAGCGTCCACTCGTAGCGGGTGCGGGACATCAGGCCCACCCGGTCGCCCGGCTGGACCCCGGCGGCGATCAGGCCCTTCGCGGCCGTGTGCACCTCGGCGAGGAAGGCGGTGGCCGAGACGTCCTGCCAGGCGCCCCCCACCTTGCGGGCGATCACGGCGACGTCCGGGTGCTGCGCGGCGTTTCTGCGGACGATGTCGGTCAGGTTCCCGTCGGCGGGGACCTCGTACAAGGCCGGAAGGCTGAACTCGCGCAAGACTGCTGCTCCTCATAGGGCGCCGGCGCCACGACGGTGTGTGCTGCGACGGTGCGGTCCAAGGCTCGGGCAGGTGCTCGGGCACTCACTTGTTGAAATGCAGAGCACGACTGGACTGCCCGGACGTTACCCGCCGGTATGGCTTCTCCGACAGGGGGTCCCGTCGAGATGTTCGCTGCGTCACACAGTTGGGTATTCCTTCGCGCACAGTAGTCCACGGGCTGAATCACTGGCCAGTAACCGCAGGTAGGACCGCCACTGTTCACGTATGCGGCACACGCTTACGCTTGATCGTCATGGCACCCACACCCGCCGCAGACAGAAGGACGCGCGTGCACGTGGTCAGCGACGTGCACGGCAACGCCCGCGACCTGGCCCGCGCCGGCGAGGGCGCCGACGCGCTGATCTGCCTGGGCGACCTCGTCCTCTTCCTCGACTACGCCGACCACTCGCGCGGCATCTTCCCCGACCTGTTCGGCGTCGAGAACGCCGACCGCATCGTCGCGCTGCGCACCGCCCGCCGCTTCGAGGAGGCCCGGGAGTTCGGGGCCCGGCTGTGGGCCGGCATCGGCGCGGACCGGGCCTCGGTGATCGAGAAGGCGGTGCGCAAGCAGTACGCGGAGCTGTTCGCCGCCTTCCCCACTCCTACGTACGCCACCTACGGCAACGTCGACATGCCGCACCTCTGGCAGGAGTACGCCGGCCCCGGCACGACCGTCCTCGACGGGCGGCGCGTCGAGATCGGCGGACGGGTCTTCGGCTTCGTGGGCGGCGGCCTGCGCACGCCGATGCGCACGCCGTACGAGATCAGCGACGAGGAGTACGCGGCGAAGATCGAGGCGGTCGGGGAGGTCGACGTGCTGTGCACGCACATCCCGCCCGAGGTCCCCGAGCTCGTCTACGACACCGTCGCGCGCCGCTTCGAACGGGGCAGCCGGGCCCTGCTGGACGCCATCCGCCGCACCCGGCCCCGCTACTCCCTCTTCGGGCACGTGCACCAGCCGCTGGTACGCAGGATGCGCATCGGGTCGACCGAGTGCGTGAACGTGGGGCACTTCGCGGGGACCGGGAAGCCCTGGGTGCTGCAGTGGTGAGGACGCCCCGGGCGGGGTGAGATCGGCGGGTCCCGTGCGCGGTAGCCTTCACGCTGCACACAGTGCGCACGACGACCTCTCACCGGCCCGCATCTGGAGGAGCCACGGCGATGGCGGAACACACCAGCTCGAGCATCACCATCGAGGCGGCCCCGGCCGATGTCATGGCGGTCATCGCCGACTTCGCGCGCTACCCGGACTGGACCGGCGAGGTGAAGGAGGCGGAGGTCCTCAAGACCGACGCCCAGGGCCGGGCCGAGCAGGTCCGCCTCGTCATGGACGCCGGTGCCATCAAGGACGACCAGGTGCTCGCGTACACCTGGACCGGTCAGAACGAGGTCTCCTGGACGCTGGTGAAGTCCCAGATGCTGCGCTCCCTCGACGGCACGTACCTGCTGAAGCCGGCGGGGGCGGGCGGCACGGAGGTCACGTACGCGCTGACCGTCGACGTCAAGATCCCGATGCTCGGCATGATCAAGCGCAAGGCGGAGAAGGTCATCATCGACCGGGCGCTGGCGGGGCTGAAGAAGCGCGTGGAGTCGGGCACATAGGGGGCGCGCCGCGGGAGTGTCCGTGCTCTGCCGGGTGCGGGCGCGCCGGGGCCGGTCGCGCACGCGGCGGAGCCGCACGGTCCGCACGGTCTCGCGCCCCTCGGGGCGCGGCGGCACCGGTACCGTTCACCCCCATGCGCACCCTCCTGATCACCGGCCCCGGCGGCAGCGGTCGTACCACCCTCGCGGCCGCGACCGCCCTGGCCGCGGCGGCGCGGGGCACCGACACCCTGGTCCTCGGCACCGACCGCACCGACACCCTCGGTGCCGCCCTCGGCGTGCCGACCGGCCCGGTCCCGGTCGAGGCCGCCCCGCACCTCACCGCCTGGCGCCCCGACCCCGCGCGGGACTTCCGCCGGGACCTCACCGCCCTCCAGGAGCGCGCCTCCTCCGCCCTGGACCTCCTCGGCGCCTCCCGGCTCGACGCGGAGGAACTCACGCCCCTGCCCGGCGCGGAGGAACTCGCCCTGCTGCGCGCCCTGCGCGACGCCGCGCTGTCGGAGAAGCACGAGCTCCTCGTCGTCGACCTGCCCCCGGTCCCGCAGGCCCTCGCCCTGCTCGCCCTGCCCGAGGAACTCCGCCGCTACCTGCGCCGCCTGCTCCCGCCGGAACGGCAGGCCGCCCGCGCCCTGCGCCCCGTCCTGGGCCGGCTCGCCGGGGTCCCGATGCCCGCGGAGTGGCTGTACGAGACGGCCGCCCGCTGGGACGTGGAGCTGGCCGCCGTGGAGGCCGTCGTCGCCGACCGCGACACCGTCGTACGGCTGGTCGCCGAGCCCGGCCCGGCCGGCGCCGACGCCCTGCGCACCGCCGGCCTCGGCCTCGCCCTGCGCGGGCTGCGCACCGACCTCGTGGTCGCCAACCGGGTCCTGCCCGAGGCCTCGGCGGACACCTGGCTGGCCGGCCCGGTCGCCCAGCAGCGCAAGGCGCTGGACGAGTGGCGTGAGTCCCACGACGTCCGCACGGTCGCCCACCTCGGCCGCGACCCGCGCGGCGGCGACGACCTCGCCGCCCTGGCCGTGCCCGGCCCCGACGCGAACGCCCCGGCCGCCGAGTGGCCCGTCACCGACCGGCTCGGCGAGGACGGCGTGCTCGTCTGGCACATCCCGCTGCCCGGCGCCGTACGCGAGGAACTCGACCTCGTGCGGCGCGGCGAGGAACTCGTCGTCACGGCGGGCCGCTTCCGCCGGATCGTCCCGTTGCCTGCGGCGCTGCGCCGCTGCACCGTCGCCGGGGCCGCCCTGCGCGACGGCGCGCTGCGCATCCGCTTCGCCCCCGATCCGAAGCTGTGGCCGCGGGCCCGGTGACGAAGGCCGGTGCGCCCGCCCCGGCCGCTCCGGCCGGCCGGCCCGTTCGGGTAACGTCGTAGGGACGAACCGTAGGCAGGAGTCCGTCATGAGCGAACAGCTCCCCCCGTCCGGTGACGCCCCCGACGAGGCCGTGGACGAGACGCGGGCGACCGACGCCGACGCCTGGGCCACCGCGTGCGCCGAGGACCTCGAAGCGGAGAAGGCCCGCCGGCGCACCGAGTACGGCCCGCCCCCCGGGTCCGCGGCCGAGGAGCTGAAGAAGCTCGTCGACGCCGTCGCGGACCGGCTCTCGGGCCTGCAGTCGCCGCTGTTCGGCGCGGTCGCGGGGCCCGCCGCCCAGCAGGTCGTGCGGCAGGTCGTCGAACAGGCCCGGGCCGCCGTGGAACCGGTCGTCGAGCGCAATCCGGACGTCTTCGACCACCTGGCGGCCGCCGGGAACGAACTGCTCGCCGCCTACCGCTCCGCCGTCCAGGCCCAGGAGCGCCGCTGGACCGGCCGCGACGACCAGGACGACCCGCGCGACCCGCACGAACGCCGCGACCCGGGTGACGATACAGGCCCGGGCGAGCGCATCGACCTGGACTGAGCCCGCGGTTCCGGCCGAGCGGCCCCGGCGCGGTGCCGCCGGAGCGTGCCCACCGGGCGGACGACAGGAACCCGAGGGCAAGGGCTCGGGTACCGTTGGCCGTAGCGGGGCTCGACCGAAACTGAGGGATTCATGGGACTCACCATCGGCGTCGACATCGGCGGCACGAAGATCGCGGCCGGCGTGGTCGATGAGGAAGGCAACATCCTCTCGACCCACAAGGTGCCGACCCCGGGTACGCCCGAGGGCATCGTGGACGCCATCGCCTCGGCGGTGGACGGCGCACGCGTCGGACACGACATCGTCGGCGTGGGCATCGGCGCCGCCGGCTACGTCAACCGGCAGCGCTCCGAGGTCTACTTCGCGCCCAACATCCACTGGCGCAACGAGCCGCTCAAGGAGAAGGTCGAGGCCCGTGTGGGCCTCCCGGTGGTCGTCGAGAACGACGCGAACGCGGCGGCGTGGGGCGAGTACAAGTTCGGTGCCGGCAAGGGCCACCGCAACGTCATCTGCATCACGCTCGGCACGGGCCTCGGCGGCGGCATCATCATCGGCAACAAGCTGCGCCGCGGGCACTTCGGCGTGGCCGCCGAGTTCGGCCACATCCGCATGGTGCCGGACGGCCTGCTGTGCGGCTGCGGCTCGCAGGGCTGCTGGGAGCAGTACGCCTCGGGCCGGGCGCTGGTGAGGTACGCCAAACAGCGTGCCAACGCCACCCCGGAGAACGCCGAGATCCTGCTCGGCCTGGGCAACGGCACGCCCGACGGCATCGAGGGCAAGCACATCTCCATGGCCGCCCGCCAGGGCGACCGGGTGGCCGTCGACTCCTACCGCGAGCTGGCCCGCTGGGTCGGCGCGGGCCTGGCCGACCTCGCCTCCCTCTTCGACCCCTCGGCGTTCATCGTCGGCGGCGGCCTCTCCGACGAGGGCGAACTGGTCCTGGGCCCGATCCGCAAGTCCTACAAGCGCTGGCTGGTGGGCGGCAACTGGCGCCCGGTGGCCGAGGTCCGCGCCGCGGAACTGGGCAACAAGGCGGGCCTGGTGGGCGCCGCCGACCTGGCCCGGGAGCCCGACCCGATCATGTAGGACGCCCCTGCCCGCTTCCGGGGCGCGGGCAACCGCGCGATCAGCCGCACACGACCGGCACGCGCGCACCGGCCCGCGCCCCGAGCCCCGGGGCGTAGATTGATCACATGTCGCTGCTCCCCAACTCCCGTACCGAACCCGACGGTTCCGCGGTCATCAGGGTCCTCGGCTACAACATCCGTTCCCTGCGGGACGACACGGAAGCCCTGGCCCGTGTCATCAGGGCGTGCGAGCCCGACCTGGTGCTCCTCCAGGAAGCCCCCCGCTTCTTCCGCTGGCGCAAGAAACTCGCCCGGCTGGCCCGGGCCTGCGACCTGGTCGTCGTCACCGGGGGCGCCACCACCACGGGCCCGGCGATCCTCAGCTCGCTCCGGGTCGGCGTCGAACGCACTCAGGACGTCCTCCTGCCCCCCACCCCCGGCCTGCACCGCCGCGGCTTCGCCACCGCCGTCGTCCGCGTCGCAGGCGCCCGCCTCGGCGTGCTGAGCTGCCACCTGTCCCTGCAGAAGGACGAGCGCTACCAGCAGGCCGGCCTCCTCCTGGACCGGCTCGCCGGGCTGGGCGTGGAGCACGCGATCGCCGGCGGCGACCTGAACGAACGCCCCGACGGCCCCGCCTTCCGCCGCCTGGCCGGCACCCTGACCGACTGCCGGGTCGCGGCCCCCTGGGGCGGCGAGCACACCTGGACCCCCGCCGACCCCTACCAGCGCATCGACGCGATCTTCGCGACCGGGGGCATCGAGGTGCTGGGCTGCGGCGTGCCGACCGGCCTGCCCGGGGTGACCGGGACGGACCTGGAGGCGGCCACGGACCACCTCCCGGTCCTGGCCGCCCTCAGAGTGCCGGCGGCCTAGACGACCGCTCCCCGCCCGGGGTCGTCGTCCTCCTCGTCGTCCGTGCGCATCCGCATCACCAGCGTCGCGCACCCGCCGATGAACCCGCCGATCCCCAGCGTGGCCAGCCACCAGGTCATGTCCCAGCCGAGCAGCACGGCCAGCAGGAGCAGCACCGGGCCGCCGAGCACCCCGAGCCAGGCGAACTTCGCCGTCGGGTCCGCGTTCGGCAGCGGCGGCGGCTCCGGCGGTACGAAGTGGCCCTCGTCGTCCGCGTCGAAGTCGTCCTCGGTGGGCTCGGGCGTGGTGTAGTCGCGCGGGCCGACGCCGGGCGCGAAGGAGACCGAGCCGCCCAGCGGCCCGGCCGGCTTGTCCGGCCGGTCCGCCGACGGCTTCGGACCCGGCCCGTCCGGCTCCCCGGGCTTCCCTGCCTCCGCGGGGGCCGTCCCGGTCCCGGCGGCGGTGTCCACCCGGTCGTCGTTGGTCGGGGACTCCAGCAGCGCGAGGTCCTCGACCGACTTGAACGGCTTGGCACCCGGCGGGTCCGGCGGCTCCTCGCCGTACCCGGCGACGATCGCCGCCCAGGCGGCCTCCTCGTCGAACGGGGCGCCCTTCTCGTCCGGCTCGCGGCCCTCGCGGTCGGAGTCGTGCTCAGCCACCTGCGGTCGTCCCTTCCTTGCCGAGACCGGGCTCCTTGACGAGGCCGGGCGCGAGCCGGCCGAGGAACGCGAGGCTCTCCTCGTGGATCCGGTCCGCGTCATGGTCCAACGTGGCGACGTGGTAGCTCTGTTCCAGGATGACCTCCCGGACGTCCGTCGACGAGATGCGGCTGAGGACACGGGCCGAGTCGGCGGGCGGCACGACGTGGTCCTGCGGGCTGCGCAGCAGCAGCACCGGCTGGGTGACCTGCGGCAGCTCGCGGTCGACGATCCGGAAGAACTGGCGCAGCGAGTGCGCCGCGTGCAACGGCACCCGGTCGTAGCCCAGCTCGCGGCTGTCCGGCTTGGCGATGTCGCTGGCGATGCCCTTCGTCGCCGGGACGAGGTGGCGGACCACCGGCAGGGCGTGCGCGGCCAGGCCGTGCACCTTGTTCGCCGGGTTGACGACCATCACGCCGCTGACGGCGTCGCCGTGCCGGGCGGCCAGGCGCAGGGCCAGGGCGCCGCCCATGGACAGACCGGCCACGAAGACCTTCGCGCGGCGCTCGCGCAGGGCGCGCAGCTCGCGGTCCACCTCCGCGTACCAGTCCTGCCAGCCCGTGATCCGCAGGTCCTCCCAGCGGGTGCCGTGCCCCGGCAGCAACGGCAGCGAGACGGTCAGGCCGTGCTCGGCGAGGTGCTCCGCCCAGGGGCGCAGCGACTGCGGTGAACCGGTGAAACCGTGGCAGAGGAGGACGGCGACCTCCCCGCCCTCGTGGCGAAACGGCTCGGCTCCGGCAAGGACCGGCACCTTCGGCCTCCAGGTCGTGAGAAGGGACGGACACGATCACGAATCGTCACGGAACGTCATGGAAGGGGTCGCACGTCGTTCGCGGGACCTTCACCGTACGCGACCGCACTGACACCGACCAGGGCCGTCGGCGCCTTTGACGGCGCTCCGGGTTAAGGTCTGACCGACACATACAGGAGGCACTCGGTTGTTGTACGGCGCGATGAAGGTCGCTGTTGGGGGACCGCTCAAGGTCGCCTTCAGGCCCTGGGTGGAAGGCCTGGAGAACGTTCCCGCCGAGGGCCCCGCGATCCTGGCGAGCAACCACCTGTCGTTCTCCGACTCGTTCTTCCTGCCCGCGGTCCTGGACCGCAAGGTCACGTTCATCGCGAAGGCCGAGTACTTCACCACGCCCGGGGTCAAGGGCCGGCTGACGGCCGCCTTCTTCAAGGGTGTCGGCCAGCTGCCCGTGGACCGCTCCGGTGCGCGCGGCGCGGGTGAGGCCGCGATCAGGAGCGGCATCGAGGTGCTGGAGCGCGGCGAGCTGTTCGGGATCTACCCGGAGGGCACGCGCTCGCCCGACGGACGGCTCTACCGGGGCAAGCCGGGCGGCCTCGCGCGCGTGGCGCTCGCGACCGGCGCGCCCGTCCTCCCGGTCGCCATGATCGACACGGAGAAGATCCAGCCGCCCGGCAAGGTGATGCCCAAGCTGATGCGGCCCGGCATCCGCATCGGCAAGCCCCTGGACTTCGGCCGCTACCAGGGCATGGAGCACGACCGCTTCGTGCTGCGCGCGGTGACCGACGAGGTCATGTACGAGATCATGAAGCTCTCCGGCCAGGAGTACGTCGACATGTACGCCACGGCCATGAAGCGGCAGCTCGCGGAGGCGGCGAAGGCGGAGAGGGAAGCCGACAAGGCGGCCCGGGCCGCGCTCGCGCGGGCGGAGAAGGAACAGGCCGAGAAGGAGAAGGCCGAGAAGGAGAAGGCCGAGAAGGCCGCGAAGGACCAGCAGACCGGGGAGCCGCGGACCTAGCCCCGCACGGGGCGGGCCGGGGGGTGGGGGACATGGCCGGACGCGAGCGCGTGATGAGGATGTCGGTCGAGCAGCCGCTGTGGCGTGCGCTGACGGCCTACCGGGTGCTGACGATGCTGTACGCGGTCGGCCTGTTCGCCACCGCCTACGAGGAGTTCACCCGCCCCTGGCTCGCCGTCGCCTACTTCGCCGTGCTGGCCGCGTGGACGCTGGCCACCCTGCCCCGGGTCGCGAACGCGGCCCGCTGCACCAGGCGGTTCCTCGCCGCCGACCTGACCGTCGCCCTCACCGGCATCCTGCTCACGCCCGTCGCCGACGCGCACGAGCGGGTCCAGGCGGGCGGCCCGACCCTGCCGTCGATATGGACGGCCGGTGCCGTCCTGGCCTTCGCCATCAAGGGCGGCTGGCGCTGGGCGGCCCTGGCCAGTGGCCTGGTGGCCGTCGCCAACCTCATCGAGCGGGGCAGCCCGGCCCGCGACACCGTCCACAACGTCATCCTGGTCTGCATCGCCTCCATCGCCATCGGCTACGTCGTCGAGGTCGCCCGCGCCTCCGAGCGCACCCTCGCCCGCGCCCTGGAGATCGAGGCCGCGACGCGGGAGCGCGAGCGCCTGGCCCGGGACATCCACGACAGCGTGCTCCAGGTGCTGGCCATGGTGCAGCGGCGCGGTGCGGTGATCGGCGGGGAGGCGGCCGAGCTGGGCCGGATGGCCGGCGAGCAGGAGGTCGCCCTGCGCACCCTGGTCTCCGGCGGTCTTGTGCCCGTCTCCCGGGTCTCGGAGGACGCGGCCCAGGGCGCGCTCGTCCGCGCCGTCGAGGACGGCCCGGACGGGGACCACCCGGACGAGGACGATCCGGCGGGCGGCGGCCCGGTCGACCTGCGCGCCCTGCTCGCGCCGTACGCGGGCGCCAGGGTCAGCCTGGCCGAGCCGGGCGCGCCCGTGCCGCTGGCTCCGGCCGCCGCCCGGGAGGTGGCCGCCGCGGTCGGGGCCGCCCTGGACAACGTCCGCAAGCACGCCGGGGAGCAGGCGCGCGCCTGGATCCTGGTCGAGGACGAACCGGACGAGGTGATCGTCACCGTCCGGGACGACGGGCCCGGCATCCCCGAGGGGCGGCTGGCCCAGGCCGAGGGCGAGGGGCGGCTCGGCGTCGCCCTGTCGATCCGCGGCCGGCTGCGCGACCTCGGCGGCAGCGCGGAACTGGTCTCGGTGCCGGGCCAGGGCACGGAGGTCGAACTGAAGGTACCGAAGAACGTGACGGACGCGCGGGGGAAGGCGGAGCGGCGATGACGGACGGCGGCGGGGACCGGCGGCACCCGGTCAAGGTCATGGTGGTCGACGACCACCCGATGTGGCGCGACGCGGTCGCCCGGGACCTGGGCGAGTCGGGCTTCGATGTGGTCGCGACCGCCGGCGACGGCGACCAGGCGGTGCGCCGCGCCAAGGCCGCGGTCCCGGACGTCCTGGTGCTCGACCTGAACCTGCCCGGCAAGCCGGGCGTCCAGGTCTGCAAGGAGGTCGTGGCCGCCAACCCCGCGCTGCGGGTGCTGGTGCTGTCCGCGAGCGGCGAGCACGCCGACGTGCTGGAGGCGGTGAAGTCCGGCGCGACGGGCTACCTGCTGAAGTCGGCCTCCACCGAGGAACTCCAGGACGCGGTCCGCCGCACGGCCGCCGGCGACCCCGTCTTCACGCCCGGCCTCGCCGGACTGGTCCTCGGCGAGTACCGCCGCCTGGCCTCCGAACCGGCCCCGGCGCCCGACACGGACGAACCGAAGGCACCCCGGCTCACCGACCGCGAGACCGAGGTGCTGCGCCTGGTCGCCAAGGGCCTGAGCTACAAGCAGATCGCCGAGCGCCTCGTCATTTCCCACCGCACGGTGCAGAACCACGTCCAGAACACCCTGGGCAAGCTCCAGTTGCACAACCGCGTCGAACTGGTCCGGTACGCGATCGAGCGCGGCCTCGACGACGAGTGAGAGGCACGTCACACTGACCTTTCGTCAGGCACCTGCGGCGAAGGGACTGTTCCATGCGCGTCGGAGTACTGACCGGAGGCGGCGACTGCCCCGGCCTCAACGCCGTCATCCGCGCCGTCGTCCGCAAGGGCGTGCAGGAGTACGGCTACGAGTTCACCGGTTTCCGGGACGGCTGGCGGGGCCTGCTGGAGAACGCCGCCGTCCCGCTCGGCATCCCCACCGTGAGGGGCATCCTGCCCCGCGGCGGCACGATCCTCGGCTCCTCGCGGACCAACCCGCTGAAGCAGGAGGACGGCATCCGCCGGATCAGGGAGAACCTCGCCGCGCTGCGGGTCGAGGCGCTCATCACGATCGGCGGCGAGGACACCCTGGGCGTGGCCGCCCACCTGTCCGACGAGCACGGCGTGCCCTGCGTGGGCGTCCCGAAGACCATCGACAACGACCTGTCGGCCACGGACTACACCTTCGGCTTCGACACGGCCGTCGGCATCGCGACCGAGGCCATCGACCGGCTGCACACCACCGCCGAGTCCCACATGCGGGTCCTGGTCGTGGAGGTGATGGGCCGGCACGCCGGCTGGATCGCCCTGCACTCGGGCCTGGCCGGCGGTGCCAACGTCATCCTCATCCCCGAGCAGCGCTTCGACGTGGAGCAGGTGTGCGACTGGGTGACGTCCCGCTTCCGGGCGTCGTACGCGCCGATCGTCGTCGTCGCCGAGGGCGCGATGCCCAAGGACGGGGACATGGTCCTCAAGGACCAGTCGCTGGACTCGTTCGGGCACGTCCGGCTGTCCGGGGTCGGGGAGTGGCTCGCCAAGGAGATCGAGAAGCGCACGGGCAAGGAGGCCCGCACGACCGTCCTGGGGCACGTCCAGCGCGGCGGCACCCCCAGCGCGTTCGACCGCTGGCTCGCCACCCGCTTCGGCCTGCACGCCGTCGACTGCGTCCGCGACGGCGCCTTCGGCATGATGGTCGCCCTGCGCGGCACGGACATCGTCCGCGTCCCCCTCGCGGACGCCACGGCCCGCCTGAAGACGGTGGACCCCGCCCTGTACGAGGAGGCCGGGGTCTTCTTCGGCTGACCCCGGGGCCCGCGGTGCCGGCCGGGGCGCGCGGCCCCGGCCGGCCGGGTCAGAGCGACGGCGCGCCCGTGCCCCGCAGCTGCGCCACCAGCTCCCGCACCACCCGCGCCCCGTTGAGCGTGAGCACCGACTCGGGGTGGAACTGCACACCCGCGAACCCGGGCCCGCGCAGCGCGTGCACCTCGCCGTTCGCGGCGCGGGAGACCTCGACCCCGTGGGCCGCCAGCTCGGTGGCCGTCTCGTCGTCGCAGCGGGCCACGTAGCTGTTGTAGAACCCGACCGTCTCGGGCCGCCCGAACAGGTCGATCTCCGTCTGCGCCCCCTGGTACGGCACGTCCTTGCGCACGATGTCCAGCCCCAGCTCGGCCGCGATCAGCTCGTGCCCGAGGCAGACGCCCAGCACCCCCTGCCGCTCGGCCCGGATCACCTCGGCGGTCAGCGAGCGCAGGAACCGCATCTTCGGATCGGCCGGGTCGGACGGGTCGCCCGGCCCGGGGCCCAGCACCACCGGGCCCTCGTGCGCGAGCACCGCCTGTCGCAGCCCCGGCTCGTCGTACCGCCGCACGCTCACCGCCAGGCCGCCGGAGCGCAGCACGTGCGCGAGCATCGCCGTGAAGGTGTCCTCCCCGTCGACGACCAGGGCGTGCCCGGCGAGTTCCCCGGAGCGCTCCTGCATCCGCAGCCAGAACGGAGCGAGCGAGGCCCGGCGCCCGTCCAGGGCCGCACGCACGCGCGGATCGTCGGCGAGCCGTGCGCGCGCGTGCTCGGCACGCGGCCGCGGCGGCCGTACGCCCAGGGCCGCCAGCACGCCGGCCGCCTTGGCGTGGGTCTCGGCGACCTCGCCCGCCGGGTCCGAGCCGCGTACCAGGGTCGCGCCGACCGCCACCCGCAGGTGCCCGCCGGCGGAGATGTCGGCGGTGCGGATGAGGATGGGGGAGTCGAGGGTCTGCGCGCCTCCCGCGTCCCGGCCGAGGAGGGCCAGCGCGCCGGCGTAGTAACCCCGGCCGCCGGTTTCGTGCCGTCCGATGACCCGGCAGGCGTTCTGCACCGGCGAGCCGGTGACGGTCGCGGCGAACAGGGTCTCCCTCAGCACCTCCCGCACGTCCAGCGAGGACTTCCCGCGCAGCTCGTACTCGGTGTGCGCGAGGTGGGCCATCTCCTTCAGCCGGGGCCCGACGACCACGCCGCCCATGTCACCGACGGCGCACATCATCTTGAGCTCCTCGTCGACGACCATCGACAGCTCCTCGGTCTCCTTGCCGTCGGCGAGGAAGTCCAGCAGGTGCTCGGGCGTCGGCCCTTCGGCGGGGTAGCGGTAGGTGCCGCTGATCGGGTTCATGACGACCGTGCCGCCGGACATCCGCACGTGGACCTCGGGACTGGCCCCCACCAGCGTGCGGTCGCCGGTGTGCACGACGAACGTCCAGTAGGCGCCCCGCTCGCCCTCCAGCAGCCGCCGGAACAGCGCGAGGGCGTCGGCCCGCCCGAACCCGGGGATCTCGCCCCGGTAGGTCCGCCGGATGACGAAGTTGGCGCCCTCGCCGCGCCCGATCTCCTCCTCCAGCACCCGCCCGACGATCCGCTCGTACTCCTCGTCGGCGACGTCGAAGCCCCCGCCGTCGACGCGGACGTCGTGCACCGGCAGCTGTTCCAGGGCCTCGGCCAGCGGGACGGTGTACGACTCCTCGGGCGTCAGGGCCAGCAGGGGCGTGCCGTCGTCGCGGACGTCGAAGCCGCGCTCGCGGATCTGCCGGAAGGGCACGAGCGCGAGGCTCTCGTCGGGGAGGCCGGCCAGCCGCTCGTGGGCGGCGACGGGGCCGATCAGGACCTCGACCAGCGCGTGGTCGTGGCCCGGGGTGCGGCGGTGGAGCAGGGCGAACGGACGGGGATCGTCCGGCAAGCCGAGCAGGTTCATGGGTCCGTGCTCCTTCTCGGAGAAACTCAGAGGGAGAGGAACGGACCCCGGAAACACCGAAGGCCGCCCCTCGGGCGGCCTTCGCGACGTCGTGGGTACGCGCAGTCAGCGGGCCGCCGGATGAGCGGTCCACCACCAGGTCTGGGTCGAGTGCGCGAACATGCCGGGCACCCTACCCCATGTCCGGGGGCGTGCCCGGTGTCTCACTTCCTGGGCATGGGTCTGGACCCCCGACACGACCCCGTAATGTTGAGACCGTGACCGTGAACGCTAAGACCAGCGCGAGTGCTGGCAACACCTGGCGAGACCTGCCCGCGGCGCAGCAGCCCGAGTACCCCGACCCCGAGGCTCTGCGCGCAGTGATCGCGGACCTCGAGTCGTATCCGCCGCTCGTCTTCGCGGGCGAGTGCGACCAGCTGCGCGCCCGGATGGCGGCCGTCGCCAAGGGAGAGGCGTTCCTCCTCCAGGGCGGCGACTGCGCCGAGGCCTTCGACGCGGTGTCCGCGGACCACATCCGCAACAAGCTGAAGACCCTGCTCCAGATGGGCGCCGTGCTGACGTACGCCGCGTCCGTGCCGGTCGTGAAGGTCGGCCGGATCGCCGGCCAGTACTCCAAGCCGCGCTCGAAGCCGACCGAGACCCGCGACGGCGTCACCCTGCCCACCTACCGCGGTGACTCGGTCAACGGCTTCGACTTCACCGAAGAGGCCCGCGTCCCGGACCCCGAGCGGCTGAAGCGGATGTACCACGCCTCCGCCTCCACGCTGAACCTGGTGCGCGCCTTCACCACCGGCGGCTACGCCGACCTGCGCCAGGTCCACGCCTGGAACCAGGACTTCGTGAAGTCGTCCCCGTCGGGGCAGCGCTACGAGCAGCTGGCCCGCGAGATCGACCAGGCGCTGAACTTCATGCACGCCTGCGGGGCCGACCCCGAGGAGTTCAAGACGGTCGAGTTCTACGCCTCGCACGAGGCGCTGCTGCTCGACTACGAGTCCGCCCTGACCAGGGTCGACTCGCGCACCGGGCAGCTGTACGACGTCTCCGCGCACATGGTGTGGATCGGCGAGCGCACCCGGCAGCTGGACCACGCGCACATCGAGTTCGCCTCCAGGATCCGCAACCCGATCGGCATCAAGCTGGGTCCGACGACCACGGCCGAGGACGCGCTGCAGTACATCGAGCGCCTCGACCCGGAGCGGGAGCCCGGCCGGCTGACGTTCATCGTCCGCATGGGCGCCGACAAGGTCCGCGACAAGCTCCCCGAGCTGGTCGAGAAGGTCACCGCGTCCGGCGCGACCGTGGCCTGGGTGACCGACCCGATGCACGGCAACACCTTCGAGGCGGCCTCCGGGCACAAGACCCGCCGCTTCGACGACGTGCTCGACGAGGTCAAGGGCTTCTTCGAGGTCCACAAGGCGCTCGGCACGCACCCGGGCGGCATCCACGTGGAGCTCACCGGCGACGACGTCACCGAGTGCGTGGGCGGCGGCGACGAGATCTTCGTCGACGACCTGCACCAGCGCTACGAGACGGCCTGCGACCCGCGGCTCAACCGCAGCCAGTCGCTCGACCTGGCGTTCCTCGTGGCGGAGATGTACAGGGACCAGTAGCGGGTCCGCCTGTTACCGGGCATCGACTGGGGCGCGGATCACATGCGATCCGCGCCCCTCCCGGCTTTTGTGCCTCTCACCCGGCGGGTAAGGTTAGGTTAGCCTCACCGATCAACGGGGCGGCAGCAGAGAACGACCCCGTCGGGAGGTGGACCGCGTGTACGTCTGCAGTTGCTTCGGGATCACCGAGCAGCAGGTCAAGCAGCACGCGGACGGCGGCGCCTGCACTCCCCGCCAGATAGCCTCCGCCTGCAAGGCGGGCACGGACTGCGGGTCGTGCGTGCGCCGGATCCAGGCGATCCTGGGCAGGGGCGCCTGCCCCCGCCGTGAGCTGGCCGACCGGGGCGAGCCGGTGCTCGCGGAGCTGGAAGACGCCGCCTGACGCCGGTCCCCGGCTAGCTCGGCTGCTCGATCTGCTGGGCGATGTACAGCGCCTCGCCGAGCTTGTCGATCAGCTCCAGCTGTGTGTCCAGGTAGTCGATGTGGTGCTCCTCGTCGGCGAGGATCTCCTCGAAGAGGTTCGCGGACGTGATGTCGCCCTTGCTGCGCATCACCTCGATCCCGCGCTTGAGGCGGTCGATGGCCTCGACCTCGATCTGCCGGTCGGCCTGGAACATCTCGGTGACCGTCTGGCCGACCCGTACGTGGAAGAGCCGCTGGTAGTTGGGCAGCCCGTCCAGCATCAGGATGCGTTCGGTGATCCGGTCCGCGTGCTTCATCTCGTCGATGGACTCTTCACGCGTGTACTTGGCGAGCTTGGTCCAGCCCTTGTTGTCCTGGATCCGGTAGTGCAGCCAGTACTGGTTGATCGCCGTCAGCTCGCCGGTCAACTGCTCGTTCAGGAATTCGAGGACCTCGGGGTCGCCCTGCATCGCAGAGGCTCCTTCCAACGCGGGGGAACTGCCAGGTTGCGCCGCATGATTTCACCGGTGACGAAGATCGTCCAGTAAGTCTTCACTTAGTAAGTAAGGGCATGCTTAGTTCCAATTGCCCGAGTTTGCGGTGCCCCGGGTCAGGGGCACCGGCCGAGGTCTGTCAGGATGGAGTCATGGGTCAGCCGCTGGGACACGCATCGGGAGAAGGGCGCGACGCGGCAGGAGAGACGCAGCCCGGCCTCCCCCCGGGGCAGCGGGTGCAGCGCGGCTGGCCGGTCACGCACTACGGGCCCGTCCCCAAGTTCCGGCCCGAGCGCTGGGAGTTCCGGGTCTTCGGCGCCACCGCCGACGGGGGCAAGCACTGCTGGTCCCACGAGGAGTTCACGGCCCTGCCGCACACCAGCGTCGTGGCCGATCTGCACTGCGTCACGAAGTTCAGCATGCTGGGCGCCGAGTGGGGCGGCATCCCCGCGCGCACCATCCTCGACCTCGCCCCGCCCGCGGACGACGTCACCCATGTGATGGTGTGGGCCGAGTACGGATTCAGCTCCAACCTGCGGCTGTCCGACTTCGCGAACGAGCGGGTGCTGTTCGCCACCCACAAGGACGGCGAACTCCTCACCGCCGAGCACGGCTTCCCGCTCCGCCTGATCGTGCCCCACCTGTACGCCTGGAAGGGCCCCAAGTGGGTGCGCGGCGTGGAGTACATGACCGCCGACCGGCGCGGCTTCTGGGAGGAGCGCGGCTACCACAACATCGGCGACCCCTGGCGGGAGCAGCGCTACTCGTACCAGGAGGGGCCCGGGGACGGCCCCGAGCTCTGACCCCGCGCCCGCCCGGAGCGTCAGCCGTCGCGCAGTTTCTTCAGCCGCTCCACGTCTGCGGCGTGCCCCTCCTTGCCGCCCGGCGTCTCGATGACCAGCGGCACGCCCTCGGTCGCGGGGTGCGTCATCAGCGCCCGGAACGGGTCCTCGCCGATGTGGCCGAGGCCGATGTTCTCGTGCCGGTCCTTGTGGCCGCCCACCACGTCCTTGGAGTCGTTGGCGTGGATCAGCTTCAGCCGGCCCTCCCCGACCGTGTCCACCAGCAGGTCCAGCGTCTGGTGCATGCCGCTCGGGCCGGTCAGGTCGTGGCCCGCCGCGAAGACGTGGCAGGTGTCCAGGCACACGCCCAGCATCGGATGGGCGTCCAGCGCCTCGAAGTACGGGCCGAAGTCCCACGTCCGCGAGCACAGGGAGGCGCCCTGCCCGGCCGTCGACTCCAGCAGCAGGAACGGGTCGTCGTCGTGGGTCAGCTCGTCCAGCAGCGGCAGCAGGTGCTCGCGCACCTGCTTCAGCGCCACGGACCGCTCCCGGCCGCCGGTCGCGCTGCCCGTGTGCACCACCACGCCCCGCGCGCCGATCTCCCGCCCCCGCCGCAGCGCGTGCCGCAGCGACTCCGCCGACCGCTCCACGGTCGCCTCGGTGTGCGAGCCGAAGTTGATCAGGTAGGGGGCGTGTACGTACACGGGGATGGACGCGGCCTCGCACGCCGCGCGGAACGCCTCGTCCTGCTGCGGGTTCCCGGCCGGTGTGGCCCAGCCGCGCGGGTTGGCGACGAAGACCTGGACGGTCTCCGCCTTCAGGTCACGGGCGTACGACAGGCCGACGCGGTGGAGCCCGCCGGCCACCGGGACATGGCCGCCCACGGGGTTGCGGATCGGGCCGGACAGCTGATTGTTCACCCGTTCAGGGTGTCATGTCCCCGGCCGTGCCCCGGCCACGGGCGGGGGCGCCCGGCCGTCACCTGATCTCGATCGTGATCGACGAGCCCTTGGGCGCCGTCTCGCCGCCCTCGACCGACTGGCCCTTGACGGTGTCGCCGAACAGGCCGAGCAGCCCGCGGTCCTCGTCGACCCGGAACCCGGCGCCCTCCAGCGCCCGCCTGGCCTCGCCGACACTGTCGCCGACCACGTCCGGCACCTCGACCATCTCGGGGCCCTTGGACAGCGTCAGGGTGACCGTGTCGCCCTCGGCCGCCCGGCCTCCGGGGCCGGGGCTCTGCCGCACGACCTGGCCCTTGCCGAACTCCGAGGAGTGGACCCGCTCGGCGGCGATGCGCACCTTCAGACCGGCTTCCGCCAGCTCGGCCCGGGCGTCGGCCTCGTCGTCACCGGTGACGTCCGGGACGTCCACGGGGCTGCCCTTGCTGACGACGAGCGCGACGGCCGTGCCCGCGCGCACCTTCGTGCCGTCCGCCGGCCGCGCCGAGACCACCGAGCCGCGCGGCACGTCCTCGCTGAACTCCCGCGTGACCATGCCCGGCTCCAGCCCGTCCTGCTTCAGCAGGGACCGCGCCTCGTCCAGCTTCCGGCCGGCCAGGTCGGGCACCCGCACGGTCTCGGGGCCGTCCGAGACGGTGATGCTCACCGCGTCGTTGCCGCGGATGCGCGTCCCGGCCTCGGGGTCGCTGCTGATGATCCGGCCGCGCTCGACGGTGTCGCTGTAGGCGTGCTCGACCTCGCCGAGCTCCAGACCGGCCTGAGCCAGCCGCTCCTCGGCCTGGGCCTGGGTCTTGGCCAGCAGCGGGGGGACCTCGGTGAACTGGCCCGAGTTGATGTACCAGATGCCCGTGCCGAGACCGAGCACCAGCAGGACGGCCACCACGATCGTCATCGGGCCGCGCCGGGGCCCCGTGCGGCGCCGGGGCGCGGGCGGCGGGGAGGCGAAACGGCTCGTGCGGTCGAGCTCCGCCCCGGGCGCCTCGTCCTCGTCGACCGGCAGCGGGCGCGGTGTGGTCAGCGCGCGCGGGATCACGCTCGTGCGGTCGTCGGCGTTGTCGTGGCCGGCCGCGAGCGCCTGGGGCGGCACGGAGTCCAGCTGCTCCTCGCTCAGCCGGCCGCGCCCGTCGCGGACCTGCGCGAGCAGGGCCACCGCGTCGTGGGGCCGGATCTCCGGCGTGCGGGCGGTCGCCGAGGCCACCATCTCGTCCAGCTCGTAGGCCAGGCCGGGGACGGCGGCCGAGGGCGGCGGGACGTCCTCGTGCAGGTGCTTGTAGAGGATCACGGCGGGGGAGTCCCCGTCATGCGGCTTGTCGCCGGTCAGCATCTCGTAGAGCATCACGCCGCACGCGTAGACGTCGACGCGGGGGTCGGCCGTGCCGTTCTCTATCTGCTCCGGGGCGAGGTACGAGACCGTGCCGAGCACCGTGCCGGTGGTGTTGGTCACCGTGTCCACCGCCCGGACGAGTCCGAAGTCGGCGACCTTGACCCGGCCGTCGTCCCCTATCAGGACGTTCTCCGGCTTCATGTCGCGGTGCACGAACCCGGCGCGGTGCGCGGCGCCCAGGGCGGCCAGCACCGGCTCCAGGATGTCCAGGGCGGCCCGCGGCTGCAGCGCCCCGCGCTCGCGCAGCACGTCCCGCAGGGTGCAGCCCGCGACGTACTCCATGGCCAGGTAGACGTACGAGCCGTCGGTGCCCTGGTCGAAGACCTGCACCACGTTCGGGTGGGCCAGCCGGGCGACCGACTTCGCCTCACGGATGAACCGCTCGACGAACGAGGCGTCGACCGCGAGGGAGGGGTGCATCACCTTGAGCGCGAGGATCCGGTCCAGGCGGGTGTCCACGGCCCGGTAGACCGTGGCCATCCCGCCGACCGCGATCCGCGCGTCGACGCGGTACCGGCCGTCGAGCACCTGCCCGACCAAGGGGTCCTGAAGGGTCGTGTCCACGCAGGGGAGTCTACGAGCCACG
This sequence comes from Streptomyces sp. NPDC044921, assembly GCF_056432865.1. Lineage (NCBI taxonomy): Bacteria > Bacillati > Actinomycetota > Actinomycetes > Kitasatosporales > Streptomycetaceae > Streptomyces > Streptomyces sp. NPDC044921. The sequence goes on along the minus strand of NZ_JBWKIF010000005.1, from coordinate 149,815 downwards.
ACCGGCAGCCCCGTCCGCCCGGCGGATTCGGGGCGGGACTGCAGCCGTCCTGTGACGTGTCCCCTACCGGAAGGCGGGACGCTCCGGATCGAGCGCGGCCAGGCCCTCCGCGGGCGACGACGCCTGCGCGAAATGCCGCCGCGGGATCCGGCCCGCCCGGTGGGCCAGCCGCCCCGCCTCCACGGCGTGCCGCATGGCGTCGGCCATCAGCACCGGCTCCTGCGCCCGCGTCACGGCCGAGGCGAGCATCACACCCGCGCAGCCCAGCTCCATCGCCAGCGCCGCGTCCGAGGCCGTCCCGGCCCCCGCGTCCAGGATCACCGGGACCCGCGCCCGCTCGACGATCAGCTGGAAGTTGTGCGGGTTGCGGATGCCGAGCCCGGAGCCGATCGGCGAGCCGAGCGGCATGACCGCCGCGCAGCCCACGTCCTCCAGCTTCCGCGCCAGCACCGGGTCGTCGTTGGTGTACGGCAGCACCGTGAACCCGTCGTCGACCAGCGTCTCGGCCGCCTCCAGCAGCTCGATCGGGTCCGGCAGCAGCGTGCGCTCGTCGGCGATGACCTCCAGCTTGATCAGGTCGGTGCCGAGGGCCTCGCGCGCGAGACGGGCCGTGAGGACGGCCTCGCCGGCGGTGAAGCAGCCCGCGGTGTTGGGCAGCACCCGGATGCCGAGCCGGTCGAGGACGGACAGCACCGAGCCGTGCACCGAGGGGTTCACGCGGCGCATCGCGACCGTCGTCAGCTGCGTCCCGGACGCCACCAGCGACCGCTCCAGCACGTCGAGGCTGGGCGCCCCGCCCGTGCCCATGATCAGCCGGGAGGTGAAGGTCGTACCCCCGAGGACGAAGGGATCGTCGGCCATGGTCAGCCTCCTTGGACGGCGGTGAGGACCTCCACGCGGTCTCCCTCGGAGAGGGGCGTGGACGGCCACTGGGCGCGCGGGACGACGGTTTCGTTGAGGGCGGCGGCCACTCCCGAGGGCGACGCGGTGAGCGACCGCACGACGGCGTCGAGAGCCGTGCCGGGCCGGACGTCCCGGGGCTCCCCGTTGACGGAGATGTTCATGCGGGCTGCTCCGTGAGTGCGGTGACGGTACTGAAGCGCTTGGGGGTGAACGGGCGGGCCTCCTCGGGGAGTTCGCCCGTGGTCAGGGCGTGCGCCAGGGCGTCGCCGGTCACCGGCGTGAGCAGGACGCCGTTGCGGTGGTGCCCGGTGGCCAGCAGCAGGCCCTCCAGACCGGTCGGGCCGAGCAGGGGCGCGTTGTCGGGGGAGCCGGGACGCAGCCCGGCCCGGGTCTCGGTGAGCGGCAGCTCGGTGATGCCGGGGACCAGCTCGTGCGCGTCGCGCAGCAGCTCGTAGACCCCGCCCGCGGTCACGGTGGTGTCCCAGCCGAGCTCCTCGCTGGTCGCCCCGACGACCAGCTCCCCGCTCTCGCGCGGCACCAGGTAGACGTGGCTGCCGCGCACCACCGCGCGCACGGTCCGGCTCAGGAACGGCCCGTGCCGCCCCGGCATCGTCAGCCGCAGGACCTGCCCCTTCACGGGCCGTACGGGCGGCAGCACTTCCGGTGGGACGCCCGCCAGGCGTCCGCTCAGGCTGCCCCCGGCGAGTACCACCTGCCCGGCGCCCAGCCCGGTGCCGTCGGCCGTGACGGCACCGGCGGCCCGCTCCCCGGCGACGGTGAGCCGCTCGGCCCACACCCGGTGGAAGACCACACCGGCCCGCTCGCAGGCGGCGACCAGCGCCCCGGCCAGCCGCCGGGGGTCGACCTGGTGATCGCCGTCCACCCGCAGGCCCCCGCGCACGCCCGGCGCGAGCATCGGCTCCAGGCGCCGGCACTCGCGCCCGGACAGCCACTGGGAGTCCAGGCCCGACTGCCGCTGCAGGGCGTGCAGCTCGCGCAGGTGGGCCCGGTCGTCGGCGTCCAGGGCCACGGCGAGGGTGCCGCAGCGGCGGTAGCCGAGGTCGTGGCCGGTCAGCTCGGTGAGCTCGGCCGCGAAGTCCGGGTAGCGCCGGGCGGAGGCGAGGTTCAGGCCGAGCAGGGTCTGCTCGCCGTAGTGCAGCTCCGTGACGGCGGCCAGCATCCCGGCCGCCACCTGCGCGGCCCCGCCGCCCGGCTCGGGGTCCACCACCGCGGTGGCGAGCCCGCGCTGCGCGGCCCGCCAGGCCGTGACCAGTCCGATGATCCCGCCCCCGATGACGAGGACGTCTGAGGTTCGCGTACGCGACATGGGCGTCCAGCCCCTCCCTTCGCCGGCATGACCCGGATCAGGTTCGTACGGTCGGAGGCCGCCAGCCTCCCTCTCAGCCCGGTGCGTCCGGGCTCCCGCGAGTCTTTGCGTGAGCCACCCTAGCCGGACGCCGCGGGGGGCAGTAAGGGAGCCTCCCCCGCGGATCCGGCCGCGGCGGCGTCGTAGGCGGCCCGTTCCGGGGTATGCGCAAGGACGGACCCGGGCGGCGGGACGGGCGCTGTGGAGCAGGTCACGGCGCAGGAGCACTGACTGACGGAATGTCAGTTGACTATGGTGATTAGGTGAGCGAGCAGACGCAGGAACCAGGGTCGTCCGGGGCACGGCGCGTGGTCGTGGCGGGCGCGGGCATGGCCGGTGTGCAGACCGCGGTCGCGCTGCGGGAGCGGGGCTTTCCCGGCGCGGTGCTCCTGATCGGCGCCGAGCCCCACCAGCCCTACGACCGGCCGCCGTTGTCCAAGGCCGTCCTGCTCGGCAAGTCCGAGGGCTCCGCCTTCGACGTCGACTTCGAGGCCCTCGGCATCGAGCTGCGACTCGGCTGCGAGGTGCTGGGCGTGCGCCCCGCCGAGCACGAACTGGACACCGAGGACGGGCCCGTGCCCTACGACGTCCTGGTCGTCGCCACCGGTGCCGAACCGGTCCGGCTCCCGGGCGCGGAGGGCGTGCCCGGCGTGCACCTGCTGCGCACCCTGGACGACGCGGAGCGGCTGCGCCCGGTCCTCGCCCGCCAGCAGGCCATCGTGGTCGTCGGCGCGGGCTGGATCGGCGCGGAGTTCGCCACCGCCGCGCGGGAGGCGGGCTGCGCGGTGACCGTGGTGGAGGCCGCCGAACGGCCGCTCGCCGGGGCGCTGCCCGCCGAGGTCGCCGCACCGATGGCCGGCTGGTACGCCGACGCGGGAGCGGTGCTGCGCACGCACGCGCGCGTGGAGCGTGTCGAGCCCGGCGCGGTCCTCCTGGACGACGGTTCGCGGCTGCCCGCGGGCGCGGTCGTGGTCGGCATCGGCGCCCGCCCGGCCACCGCATGGCTCGCCGGCTCCGGGATCGAGCTGGGCGCGCACGGCGAGATCGTGGCCGACGAGCACCTGCGCGCGTCCGTGCCGGACGTGTACGCGGTCGGCGACTGCGCCTCCTTCCCCTCGGGGCGGTACGGCGAGCGCCTGCTGGTGCACCACTGGGACAACGCCCTCCAGGGGCCGCGCACGGTCGCGGCGAACATCGTCGGCCGGGCCACGGGCGAGACGCCGGCGGTCTACGACCCGGTCCCGTACTTCTGGTCCGAGCAGTTCGGCCGGTTCGTGCAGTACGCCGGGCACCACGCGGACGCCGACAGGACCCTGTGGCGCGGCGACCCGTCCGGTCCGGCCTGGACGGTGTGCTGGCTGCGCGGCGGGCGCCTGGTCGCGCTGCTGGCGGTGGGCCGTCCCCGGGACCTGGCGCAGGGGCGCCGTCTGATCGAGTCGGGCACGCCGATGAACCCGGTGTTGCTGGCGGACCCGGCGCGGCCGATGAAGGCGGCCGTGGCGTAGGGCCCGCGGCCGGTGCGGCCGTGGCGTGGGGCCCGCGGCCCGCTGTCCGGGCGGGTGCCGGGCCCGGCGCGTCCGCCCGGGTGGACCGGGCCGGCTTCCGACTGTCAGTGGCGGATGGCAGGCTGGTTCCCGTGACCGAGATTGACGCAAAGATCGATGCTCTCGTCCCTGCCTGGCTCACCCTCCCCGACATCGCCGAACAGTTCGGCGTCGAGGTGACGCGGGTGCGGCAGCTGGTCAAGGAGGGCCAGCTCATCGCCGTACGCCGCGGTGAGAACCGCGCGCTGCACGTCCCCGCGGACTTCATCGACGGGGACAAGGTCGTCAAGGGCCTGTCCGGGACCCTGACGCTCCTGCGGGACGACGGCTTCACGGTCGAAGAGATGCTGGAGTGGCTCTTCACCCCCGACCCGTCCCTGCCCGGCACCCCGGCGCAGGCACTCCGTGAGAACCGCGGCACGGAGGTGAAGCGCCGCGCCCAGGCGCTCGCGGTCTGACCGACCCCGACCGAACAACCGTCCGGCGCCGTGCGAGCGGGGCCGGACCCGAACAACCGCCCGTAGGGGGCCGTGACCCGTGGGGTCACGGCCCGGGGACCAGCCGCGCCCCTTCCGGGCCCAGGGGGGTGTCCCGGCCGGCCGGGGGACAGGCGTAGGGTGCCCGGGGCGTCGTGGCGGACAGGCGGCCTGCCCGTACCGTGCGCCCCCGTGCGGCCACCGGCGTACCGCACACACGGGTACGGCACCGGCGCAGCGCACGCACGCCCACAGCGCCGACGCACCGCACACCCGTACGGCACCGACGTCCCGCGGGCGCACCCGCGGCACCGACCTCCAGGGGGACATCCATGCCCGGCACCGCCACCACCACCGCCCGCGCCCGGCTCGCCGACGCCCGGGTCTACCTGTGCACCGACGCCCGCAAGCGGCAGGGCGATCTCGCCGAGTTCCTGGACGCCGTGCTGACGGGCGGTGTCGACATCGTGCAGTTGCGCGACAAGGGCATGGAGGCCGCCGAGGAGCTGGAGCACCTGGCCGTCTTCGCCGACGCCTGCGCCCGGCACGGCAAGCTGCTCGCGGTCAACGACCGCGCGGACGTCGCCCACGCCGCCGGCTCGGACGTGCTGCACCTCGGCCAGGGCGACCTCCCGGTCCCCGCGGCCCGCGCGATCCTCGCCGACGACGTCCTGATCGGCCGCTCCACCCACGCCGAGTCCGAGGCCGCCGCGGCCGCCGCCCAGGACGGCGTGGACTACTTCTGCACCGGACCGTGCTGGCCCACCCCCACCAAGCCCGGCCGCCACGCCCCCGGCCTGGACCTCGTCCGGTACACCGCGGCCCTCGGCACCGACCGCCCCTGGTTCGCCATCGGCGGCATCGACCTGACCACGCTCGACCAGGTCCTGGAGGCGGGCGCCCGGCGTGTCGTCGTCGTCCGGGCGATCACCGAGGCCGACGACCCCGGCGCGGCGGCGGCCGAGTTCGCCAAGCGGCTGCGGCAGGAGTAGCCCGGGCGGCTCCTCCCGGAAGCGCGGTCGCGGGGCGGACCTGTTCCTGTTCAAGGGGCGGACCTGTCCAAGGGGTGGACAGTAAGTAGACAAATAGGGCAAACCGCGGCGCCCGGTTGGGGGACCGTCCGCCCCTGGCTAACCTGCCGATATGGCCCTCGGCACCGCATCCATCAGGTCGGACCACGCGCGCACCGTCCGTGACATGCTCGCGACCGGCAAGACGACGTACTCGTTCGAGTTCTACGCCCCGAAGACGCCGAAGGGCGAGCGGATGCTGTGGAACGCGCTGCGGCGCGTCGAAGCCGTGGCACCCGACTTCGTCTCCGTGACCTACGGCGCCGGCGGCTCCACCCGCGCGGGCACGGTCAAGGCGACCGAGGCGATCGCCTCCGACACCACCCTCACGCCGATCGCCCACCTCACCGCGGTCGACCACTCGGTGGCCGACCTGCGCAACATCATCGGCCAGTACGCCGACGCCGGGATCCGCAACATGCTCGCCCTGCGCGGCGACCCGCCCGGCGACCCGATGGGCGAGTGGGTGCCGCACCCCCGCGGCCTCGCCTACGCCGCCGAACTCGTCGAACTGATCAAGGCGTCCGGCGACTTCTGCGTGGGGGTCGCCGCCTTCCCGGCGATGCACCCGCGCTCCACGGACTGGGACACCGACGTCCGTCACTTCGTCGACAAGTGCCGCGCGGGCGCCGACTACGCCATCACGCAGATGTTCTTCCACCCGGAGGACTACCTCCGGCTGCGCGATCGCGTCTCGGCGGCCGGCTGCGACACCCCGATCATCCCCGAGGTCATGCCGATCGCCAGCGTGCGGACGCTGGAGCGGATCGGCTCCCTCACCAACGCCGCGTTCCCGGTCGCCCTGAAAGAGCGGATCCTCACAGCACAAGACGATCCGGCCGCTGTACGCTCCATTGGGATCGAATTCGCCACGGAGTTCTGTGCGCGGCTGCTCGCCGAGGGTGTGCCCGGCTTGCACTTCATCACGCTCAACAACTCCACCGCGACGCTGGAGATCTACGAGAACCTGGGCCTGCACGACCGACAGCAGGCCTAGACCGTTCGCACCGGTATACGACACACTGCGTAGCGGCCACTGGGAGAGGGGCGTACATGGGCTGGGCGGTCCTCTACATCGCGTTCGGCATCGTCGCGCTGTGGCTGCTGGGCGAGGTGCTGCTGCAGTACAAGGCGCGGCTGCGCTGGCGGCTGCTGGCCTTCGTCGGCTTCCTGGGCGTCGTGGTCGGCGTGCTCATCCCGTCCGTCGTCGTGATCGGACTGGGCGCGGCCGCCTTCGCGGTCGGGCAGACCTATGTCACCCTCTCCTTCCGCAGCGGCTTCTCGGCCGGCTGGGCGATGAACGCCCCGATGCTGGGCGGCAGCAAGCGCCGGCGCGGTGAGCGCGGCCGCCAGGAACCGACCCTCGAGGTCTCCGGCCTGGAGGCGGCCGACGGCGGCTACGGCGACGACGCCGGTGACCACCGCCGCGACACCGGCGCCTACGGCCACGACGACGACTACGACCGCGACGACGTCTTCACCCCGGCCCGCCCCGCCCGGGAGACCGCGGCCGAGGCCACCGCCGTCTACGAGCCGCAGCCCGTGCCGGAGGACACCGGCTCCTACGGGCTCTACGGCGACAACGGCTACGCCCAGCCGGGCGACCCGTCCCACGGCCAGTACGCCGCCCAGCACACCGACCCGTCCCACGCCTACGACTACTCCGGCTACGGCCCGCAGCAGGACTACGACGCGGGCGGCCGGCAGCAGTACGCCGCCTACTCCGACCCGTACATCGGCTCCTCGAACTACGGCCAGACCCCGTACGACACCGGATACGGCGACCAGCAGTACTACGGCCAGCAGCAGCCGTACGGAACGGACCAGTACGCCGGGACGTACGGCGGCGAGACCCCGCCCGGCGGGGTGTGGGTGCCGCAGCAGCGCAACACCGACGAGTACGGGCAGGAGCTGCCGCCCGAGCAGGCCTACCCCTACCAGGGCGGCGGGCAGCAGCCGCACGGCAACGGCTTCGACGAGCAGTACCGTTTCTGAAGCGCCCGGACCCGGGAACCGGGCCGGTCACTGAGAGCCACGGAAGTCCGGCCCCTCCACGATCAGTCCCGCCACCAGCGCGCCCGACATGCCCGCGTGCGGCAGCCCGCCGCCCGGGTGCGCCCAGCCGCCCACGGCGAACAGGCCGGGCACGCGCGTGCTGTTGGACGGGTGCAGCAGCCGCCCCCCGGACGCCGCCAGCGCGGGCACGGGCACGGCGCCGCCCTCCGCCCCCGTCTCCTCGGCGGTGTCGGCCGGAGTGCGCACCTCCTGCCACAGGAGGCGGTCGCGCAGGTCGGGCAGGGCGCGTGCGGCGGCGCTGACCATGCGTGCGGCGAGAGCGTCCCAGGGTCCGTCCAGCCGTGCGGGCACCACCGACGTCAGCGTCACCGCCTCGTGGTTCTCCGGTGCCGACCGCGGATCGCCGGGCCGCAGGACCGTCACGGTGGGCTGCGTGTCCCGCGCCGCCGCGCCGGACAGGGCCGCCAACTCCGCCTCCCGCTCCGGGGCGTGCACCACCGTGCGGTGGGCCGTGCCCTCGGGGCGTGCGCCGCGCAGGGCGAGCAGGACGGTCAGCCGGCCGGCCGTGGCCGGCCGCGGCGGCACCTCGCCGCCGGACCGCACCCCGTGGCCCGCCGTCAGCCGCTCCAGGACGCCGGGGGCGATCCCGGCGACCACGAAGTCGGCCTGGGCGACCGTCCCGTCGGACAGCTCGACCCCACAGGCCCGGCCGTCCTTCTCCCGGACGGCCGTGACGTCGGCGCCGAAGTGGAACTCCACCCGCCGGGCCACGCACCGCTCGTACACCGCCCGGGCCAGCTCGCGCATCCCGCCGCGCACGTACCAGGTGCCGAAGGCGTGCTCCATGTACGGCAGGACGGCCGCGCTGGCCGGGGCGGTCCGGGGGTCCAGACCCCAGGCGAGGGCGTACCCCTCCAGCAGGGCCGTGAGCCGGGGATCGCGCAGCTCCCAGGCCCCGACCTCGGCGAGCGTGCCGGCCCGGCGGGTGCGCAGCAGGCGCTTGTGGGGCACCGCCGGGTAGGGCTCGCGCTCGGCCAGCACCTGCCAGTTGGGCCACAGGGGCTCCTCCAGGAGGGGGCGGCGGGTCCGGTCCCAGGCCTCGCGGGCCCGCACCAGGAAGTCGCCCCACCGCTTCCCGGCACCCGCGCCGAGAGCCTCGTCCAGGGCGGCGACGACACCCGCGCGGGAGGCGTTCGGCAGCGACACCGCCGTGCCGTCCGCGAACACGTGCCGGGACGAGGGGTCGACCTGGACCAGCTCGACGCACGCCTCCAGCGGCTCCTTGCCGGTCTTGACGAACAGGTCGCGGTAGACGGCGGGCAGCGGCAGCAGGCCGGGCCCGGTGTCGAAGGAGAAACCGTCGCGCTCGAAGCGGCGCAGCGCTCCGCCGTACGTGTCCGTCCGTTCGTACACCGCCACCCGGTGGCCCGCGACGGCCAGCCGGGCGGCGGCCGCCAGCGCGCCCATCCCGGCGCCGATCACCGCAATCCGTGCCATGCCAGGGACTTTATCGGCCGCCCCGGCGGGCCGGCCGGGCCACCCGGCGAGTACGGGCGCGGACGCGTTCGGGACCAGGCGGCGGCACAGCGCCGTGGGCCCGCGCACGCAGGACTGAGTACTCGTACCTAGTGGGGGAGTTGAGTACGCGCGCGGATGGGGCGGGACCCGCGTGCAGGAGAGAGTGGAGACACGGAGAGGGGCTCGGCTCCGGCACCGGCGACACGGGGCGCCGGAACGGGGCCGGCCCGCGATCCGCTCCTTCCGCCGACGGCGTGTCGGCGGGAGCGAGGCACGGGGGAGAACCGGGGGACGACCGCAACGGGGGCCCTGCGGGGGGACGCACGGGGGAGCAGGGGAAACGGGGGAGCACGGAAGGCGCCGGTTCGAGGTGGCCCGCGGGGGACGCGGCCACAGCGGACCGGCGCTTTCGTCCGGGCACCGGCGGCGCCGTCAGCGGCAGCCGCTGACCCGCCCCTGGAGCAGCCGCGACAGCGCCGCGTGGACGTCGTCCAGGGAGCGCTCCGGCTGGAAGGACTTCCAGTCGAGCGCCGCCACCAGGACCATGCCGACCAGGGCCGCCGCCGTCAGCGGCACATCGATCTCCTCGCTGAGCTCACCGTTGCCGACACCCTCGCGCAGGACGCCCTCCACGACCGCGACGGCCTCCTGCCGCACCACCATCAGCGTCGACTGCCAGGCCCGGTTGGTGCGCCACAGCTCGGCCACGTACAGCTGTGTGAAGGCCGGGTAGCGGTCGATGAAGACCAGGCCCGCGCGGATCATCGCGTCCAGTGCGTCGACCTTGCCGCCGCCGTCCCGGGCGGTGCGCTCGGCCGCTTCCCGGAGCGAGGCGGTGAGGAGGCCCACCCCGTGCCGCAGCAGTTCCTCGAAGAGGACGGACTTGCTCGCGAAGTTGTAGTAGACCGTGCCCTTCGCGACCCCGGCACGCTCGGCGATCTCGTCCACGGTGGTGGCGGAGAACCCCTGCTCGGCGATGAGCGTGACGGCCGCCTCGTAGAGCTTTTGCCGGGTGGCCTCGCGGCGCGTGCTGCCGCCCGACGCGACACTGCTGCTTTCCATGGCCCTGATTGTCACAGGAACCTTTCCGGGAGACGTGACGGAAGGGGTCACAGGCTCAGCTCCGGGTGCAGCCGGTCCAGCGTCCACACCTGGCGCCGGCGGGCCGCCACGGCGGTCAGCGCGAGCGCGCCGGCGGTGAACGCCGTCAGCACTACGCACCCCTGCCACACCGGTTCGAGACCACCGCCGGTGATGAGCCGCCGCAGCGCCTCGACGACGTAGCTCATCGGCAGGAACGGGTGCAGCGCGTTGAAGAAGCCCGGGCTGGTCTGCACGGGGTACGTGCCGCCCGCCGAGGTCAGCTGGAGCATCAGCAGCGCGAGCACGAGGATCCGGCCCGCCGCCCCGAAGCGCGCGTTCAGCCACTGCACGATCGCCGCGAAGCACGCCGTCACCAGGAACAGGAAGCCCACCGTCCCGGCCGCCCGCACCATCTCCAGGCCGACCGCCCAGTGCAGCACCGCCATCAGCGCCACCGTCTGCAGCACCCCGATCGCCACCACGGGCAGCCAGCCCGCCAGCGCGATCCGCCACGCCGGCGCGCCCGCGGCGAGCGCGCGCCGGTTCATCGGCGCGATCAGCATGTACGCCACCATCGCGCCCACCCACAGGGACAGCGGGATGAAGTACGGCGCGAACCCGGTGCCGTAGTTGGGCGCCTTGTGCAGGTCCTGGGAGGCGAGCCGCACGGGGTCGGCCATGACCTCGGTACGCCGCTCGCGGTCCGGCTTGTCGTAGTCGGGGATCTTCTCCGCCCCGTCGTGCAGCCCGCCGGCGAGCCGGCCGGAGCCGTCGACGAGCTTGAAGATGCCGCCGTTGAGGTCGTCCGCGCCGGTCTTGAGTTCACCGACGCCCTCGTCCAGGTCCACGGCCCCGGTCTTGGCCTTGCCGAGCCCGGTGTGCAGCTTCTTGGCGCCCGCGGCGACCCGGGCGGCCCCGTCGTTGAGCTTGTTGATCTTCTTGACGGCGTCGTCGAGGTCCTCGGACAGGTGGGGCGCGCGGTCGGCCAGCGCCTGGGACTGCTTCTGCAGGATGGCGAGGTTCTTGTCCAGCTCGTCCAGGTCGCCGTCCTGGTCCGCGATCAGCGTGTTGAGGTCGTCGGCGATCAGGGTCACGTCGGCGGCCGCGTCCTTGGCCTTCTCGAGGTCGGCGCAGGCGGCGTCCGGCAGGGCGGGGTCCTCGCAGCGCCGGGTGTGGACGTCGGTCAGCGTGGCGGACGCCGCGCGGGCGCCCTTGGCCGCGGTCGGGGCCCTCTTCACCAGGGCCTCCAGGTGCTTGCGGACCGCCCCGGAGGAGTCGGCGACGAGCTGGGCCGTGTCACCGATGGCCTTCTCGTTGCCCTTCAGGAAGGGACGGACCTTGCCCGCGGTGCCGTTGACCTTGCCGGCGAGCGTCTGCGTGCCGTCCGCGACCCCCTGGGAGCCGTCCTTCAGGTCGCCCGCGCCCTTGGTGAGCTTCTTCAGGGCACTGGCGAGCCTGCCGCTGCCGGCCTCCGCGTCCTTCAGGCCGTCGGCGAGGTCCTTGGAGCCCTTCTCCGCCTTGCCGATGCCGCTGTTGAGCCGGTCGGCGCCCTTGGCGGCCCGGACGGTCCGGCCGTGGATGTCGGAGAACGACACGAAAATCCGGTCCAGGAAGGAGCGCGAGGTCTTCGTGGACGCGGCCTGCCGCACCTCGCCGAACACCGTCCGGGAGATCTGGCCGACGATGTAGTTGTTGGCGTCGTTGGTGCGCACCTGCAGGGCGCCGGTCTCCGGGGTGTTGCCGGAGCTGGAGGCGATCCGCTCGCTGAAGTCGGCGGGCATGGTGAGCGACAGGTAGTACGTGCCGTCCTCGACGCCCCTGCGGGCCTCGGCGGCGCCGACCTCGTGCCAGTCGAAGGTCTTGCTGTCGCGCAGGCCCTTGGCGATGTCGTCGCCCGCCGTGATCCTCCTGCCGTCGGCGGTCGCTCCCCTGTCGTCGTTCACCAGCGCCACGGGGATGCGGTCCAGGCGGCCGTACGGGTCCCAGAACGACCACAGGTACAGCGCGCCGTACAGCAGCGGCAGCACCAGCAGCGCGACGAGTGCGGCGCGCGGCAGCTTGCCCCGGCCGAAGCGGCGGAGCTCAAGAGCGGCCAGTCTCGGCGAGCGCATCGGCCTTCCCCTCTCCCTGATCTCCCTGATCTGCGTTCTCGCCGACGCTGGACTGCCGGTCTCCGGCGGATTCCCGGTCTGCGGCGGGCTGCCGACCCCCGGCGGTCCGCCCGCCCCCGGTGCCCCGGTCCTCCTGCGGGGACTGTTCGCCCTCGGTGCCCGGGTCCTCCTGCGGGGACTGTTCGCCCCCGGTGCCCCGGCCCTCCTCCCGGGACTGCTCGCCCCCGGTGCCCGGGGCGTGCCCGGTGGCCTGCGCGTCCCGGTCCTGGGTGGACACCCGCAGGGCGTCCGCGGGCGCCTCGCTGCACACCGCCACGACCGTCGTCCCGGCCTCCGTGAGGGACCTGAGCAGGGCCCAGACCTCGACCCGCTCGGCGTCCGAGAGCTTGAGGTCGGTGTCGTCGACGCCGAGCAGCCGGGGGCGGCCGACCAGTGCGAGCGCGACCGACAGCCGCAGGGCTTCGAGGCGCTCCAGGTCCCGTACGGCGGTACGCGGCCCCTTGGGCAGGCTCTCCAGGTCGAGACCGGCGGCGGCCAGCGCCGCGCCGACGCGCCGTCCGGCCTCGGCCGCCCGCTCGCCGCGGGGCCGCAGCAGGCCGCGCAGGGAAGCGCCGAAGCGGCGCTGGAGCAGGGCCCGCTCCCGCAGCTGCTCGCCGACCGTGAGCGCCGGATCCAGGTCGGTGACCCCCGGCACGTGCGCCAGGGCGCTGACCCGGCGCACCGCCGGCATCTGCTTCGGCAGCCGGGCGTCGCCGATCGCCGCCGTGCCCTCCGTGACCTTCATCCGCCCCGTCAGCGCCAGCAGCAGACACGTCCGGCCGGACCCCGACGGACCCTCCAGCGCGACGAGCGTCCCAGGCGCGGCCTCCACCGAGATCCCCCGGACCGCCCACCCTCTGGGCCCCTTGATCCCGAGACCCTCGGCGGCGATCCGCACCCCTCCCGTCGGTTCCCCCACAAGACTCCCCACAAATTGAACTGACTGGTCAGTGCAAAAATTACTCCGAACCTACGAGCGAGGCAAAACGGCAGGTCAGATCGGATTGTCAGTGCCATACCTCACGATGGGTCACATACGGCACTCCGTAACGGACGCGCCGTCACACAGACGACAGGAGGTTCGTCATGGCCAGCTACCACGCAGCAGCCGCCCGCCGGCGCCGCGCCACCGGCCCTGCCCCCTCACTGACCGGCCCGGCGAGCGACGTGCACCCCGTGCTGCGCCGGGCCTCTGCCCCGCCCGCCGCCCTCGACCTGCTCGCCCAGGCCCGCGCCGGTCTGGACGAGGCCGCCGTCCTGGAGACCCCCAACGAGCGCTACGCGAGGGCCCACCTGGCCGCCCTGCGCACCGCCGCCGCCGTGCTCGCCGCCCGCGGCAGGCCGGAGACCTCGCCCCGGGCGCGGGCCAAGATCCGAAGCGCGTGGGAAGTGCTCCCCGAGATCGCGCCCGAACTGTCCGAGTGGAGCGCGCTGTTCGCCTCCGGCGCCCGGCGCCGCGCCCGGGCCGAGGCGGGCATCCAGGGCGCGGCCACCGATCGGGACGCCGACGACCTGATACGCGACGTGTCGATGTTCCTGCGCCTCGTCGAGCGCATGCTGGTCCTCCAGCCGGTCCTCCCGCAGCCCCGGCCCGACCAGGACCGGCCCGACGACCGGGGAGCGGGGGCGGACATGCCGGACGCGGGCTGACCGGCCGCGAAGGTGCCGGCACCGGGCATGCCGGGCGCCGGGCCGGAGGCAATAGGGTGGGGGACGCCTGAAGTCTTCCCTCCCCGAGGCCGGGGCCGGGGAAGGCAGCCCGTTCGCTCCGCCGCGCAAGAGGCGGTGCCGCGCCGAGGAGTCAACTGCCGTGTCGGACCCGATGCGCCCCCGCGCCTCACTCCGTACCGCCGTGGTCTGGGATGTCCTCCAGGACGCCCTGGACCGCCGCGTCAAGGCCACGGGCCGGGAGTCGCTGGACGTCCTCGACACCGGAGGCGGCAGCGGCCACTTCGCCGTGCCCGTCGCCCGTCTCGGCCACCGGGTCACCGTCGTCGACCCCAGCCCCAACGCGCTGTTCGCGCTGGAGCGCCGCGCCGCCGAAGCCGGTGTCGCCGACCGCGTCAAGGGCGTGCAGGGCGACGCCCACGGCCTCTTCGACGTGGCCGAGCGCGGCGGCTACGACGCGGTGCTGTGCCACGGCGTCCTGGAGTACGTGGACGACCCGGCCGAGGGTGTGCGCAACGCGGTCGCGGCGCTGCGCGGGGAGGGCGTCCTCAGCGTGCTCGCGGCCGGGCTCGGCGGCGCCGTGCTGGCCCGGGCCCTCGCCGGACACTTCAAGGAGGCCAGGCAGGCACTCGACGACCCGAACGGACGATGGGGCACGGGTGACCCGGTCCCGCGCCGCTTCACCGCCGAACAGCTCACCGGTCTGGTCGAGGGCGCGGGTCTCAGGGTCGGCGCCGTGCACGGCGTGCGGGTCTTCGCCGACCTCGTCCCGGGCGTCCTCGTGGACACCGAGCCGGGCGCCCTGGAGGCGCTGCTGAAGCTGGAGGAGGCGGCGGCGGAGCTCCCGGCCTTCCACTCGGTGGCCACGCAGCTGCACGTGCTGGGCGAGAGCGGCGAGACCGGTGAGACCGGCGGGGTCAACGAGACGCCGGGGGCCGGTGAGGCATGAGCCGCCTCCTGGGGTACCGCCGCTGATCAGCGGCTCGGCGGCGCATGGAGTACGCCACAGGCCCCCCGAATGGGGGCTTGGCGCCGTATGATCGAGGGAGACCGTTCCGGCATGACGGGTCGGCCGCCGGGGAATGACAGCCTCAGCGAGCCGGGACGTCCGTGGCGGATTCCGGTTGGCCAATTGGCGCAGAGGGGCGGGTTTCACGGGGGCGATTCCCTGCCTATCCTGAAGGGACCCCCCGGGTCGCCCCGGCGACTGCACGATGAGGAGGACTCCGTGCCGCTCTC
This sequence comes from Streptomyces sp. NPDC044921, assembly GCF_056432865.1. NCBI lineage: Bacteria > Bacillati > Actinomycetota > Actinomycetes > Kitasatosporales > Streptomycetaceae > Streptomyces > Streptomyces sp. NPDC044921. Next base: position 134,782 of record NZ_JBWKIF010000005.1, on the reverse strand, counting down.
GGAGCACGAGCAGCGCATGCTCGAGCAGATGGAGCGAGCGCTGTACGCCGAAGATCCCAAGTTCGCGTCGGCGCTTGAGGGAAGCGGGCTGCGTACGTACACCCGGCGGCGGGTCTACCAGGCGGTCGCGGGCTTCCTCGTAGGTATTGCGCTCCTCATGGCCGGTATGGTCGCCAAGCAGGTCTGGCTCAGCGTCGTGGGCTTCCTCGTCATGCTGGGATGTGCGGTGCTCGCCGTGACCGGCTGGCGCAAGGCCCCCAAGCCGGGCGAACAGGCCGCCGGTACCGCCGCGGGCCCGCAGGGCCGGCGTCAGGGCCGGCCACGGCGCTCCATGATGGACCGCATCGAGCAGCGCTGGCAGAAGCGCCGCGACGAGCAGGGCGGTCATTAGCCGCGCGTCCTTCCCAGGACCCCATGAACACATCGTCAGGGGGTGACCACCGAGTCGTGGTCACCCCCTGACGCATGCCCGGGGATACGAGCCTGGGAGGCGGGCGCATACCTGGGGACGCATACCTGGGGAGGCATGCCCAGGAACGCAGGTCCGGGGGCGGCGCACGCCGGCGGGGCGGTGCCCGGCACGGGCCGCGACCGGGCGATGCCGGTGATGTCCGCGGCTGGGCGCCGCGGGCGGTGTCCACGGGGCAGTACGGGTGCGGCCAGGCGTTGCAGGGCCCTGGGAGTGCGGCCCGGCGATGTCGCAGGGCCGGTGCGGAGGCGGTGCGGAACGGTGCGGCACCCGGAGCCCGCACGGGAAGCCGGTCGGACGGGATCAGGTCCCACCGGCTCTGCCGCTCAGCCCTCAGTCGTACGGCCTCAGCCGGCAGCGCAGCCGACCACTGGCAGCGACAGCTCCCAGCGGACACGCGGCAGCCGACCCTCCTCAGCGGACAACCGGCAGCCGTCCACCCTCATCCGACAGCTCCCAGCGGACAACCGGCAGCCGAGCGCCCTCATCCGACAGCTCCCTGCGGACAAGCGGCAGCCGAGCGCCCTCATCAACGGCTCTCCGCCGACAACCGGCAGCCGCACGGCCTCGGCCGACAGTCCTCAGCCGTACCGGCCCTCGCCGCGCGACTCCCGGTCGTACCGCCCTGGTGAGTGCCGCCCTCGTCGGGCGCGGCCGCAGGCTTCGGTCCGTGCCCGGCTCCCGCTGGGTCTCAGCCGTGCCTGCCCCAGTTCGGGCGCAGCGCCACGGCCCGTGCCCGGACCCCCGACCACCAGTCCGAGACCGCCCACAGCACCCGCGCCGTGGAGCGCGGGGCGAGGACCGCGCGGAGCCTCGCGGTACGGCCGGCTCCGGCGCTCAGGCCCGCCGCCACCCGCCGGACGTCGTCCGTCAGGCCGGGCGTGAGGCGCGGGTGCGGCGCGTACAGCACCTGTTCCACCGCGTCCGCCACCCGGTGCACCGACGCCGCCGCCGAGCCGTCGAGACCGCCCGTGCGGACGATGCGGGCGGCCGCCTTGCGCGGGGTCAGCGACTCGTCCGGCGGGACGCCGAAGTCCCACGCGGTGTCGGTCAGCTCCTGCCAGACGGCCAGGGTGTGCGGCGCCGCGTCCGCCTCACCGCGGCCGTGCGCCCCGAGGCGGACCGAGCGGGTGCGCAGGCGCCACAGCATCGGTGCCAGCGGGAGTGCCAGCACGGCCAGGCCGGCCAGGGCCCAGGCGAGGAAGGCGTACCACCGGGGGCCGTCGTCGCCGGTGGGCAGCACCGCCTGGGGCGACTCGCTGCCGCAGCCGCCGTCCAGCTTCTTCTGCTCCGCCGTGCAGGTCTCGCTCGTCGAGGGCGTCGCGGACGGCGCGGCGGACGCCGACTGGGTCGGGCGCACATCGTCCGGCACCGAGCTGCCCGGTGTGTCCGGCAGCGTGTACTGCGGCATCGACCCGCGGTTGGGAGTCGGCTCGAAGCGGGTCCAGCCCACGCCCTCGAAGTACAGCTCCGGCCAGGCGTGCGCGTCACGCAGCCCCACCGACACCGAACCGTCCGCCTGCGGGGAACCGGGCGCGAAGCCCACCGCGACCCTGGCCGGTATGTCCAGGGAGCGGGCCATCGCCGCCATGGCGAAGGAGAAGTGCACGCAGAAGCCCTGCTTGTCCCGCAGGAACCGGGCGATCGCCTCCGAGCCGCTGCCGACCTGCACCTGCGTGTCGTACTCGAAGCCGCCGGTCACGGCGAACCAGTCCTGCAGCTTCACCGCCTGGTCGTACGGGTCGGCGGCGCCCGAGGTGACCTGGCGGGCCGTGCGCGCCACGACGGCCGGGAGCGAGTCGGGCAGCTCGGTGAAGTCACGCCGGATGGCCTCGGGCGGCGGCCCGGCCGAGGCGAGCTGCTCCGCCGTCGGCTGCACGTCCAGGCTCCTGACCTGGTAGGTCAGGCCCCGTGTGTTCTGCCCGTGGTCACCGACCAGGGTCATGCCCAGCGGCTCGTACCGCCAGTTGCCGCTGATGCGCACGCCGCTCGGCGGGTACGGCATCGGCAGCCAGTCCTGCGCGTACCAGTCGGCCGCGGAGATCGAGGTGTCGACCTCCGCGCGCTTGACGTCGGGGGAGAGGCCGATCGGGGCCGGGAACGTGCCGTCGGGGACGGCGGTGATGGACCGTCGCGACGGCTTCCAGGTGGTGCCGTCGAAGTCGTCCAGGGACACGATCCGCAGGTACAGGTCCGAGACGTCCGCCATCTCGGTCTTGACGGACAGGACCTGCTGGTCCTCGTCCGCGTTCAGGCTGTCCCGCAGCGACACCAGCGGGTTCACCGCGGAGATCGTGCCGCCGCCGCCCGAGCCGGCGCCCGCGCCCGCCCCGACCGAGTCCAGCAGCCCGCCGTTCATCGTGGGCAGGCCGAGCGGCACCACCAGGGCGATGCCCAGCGCGACCACGCCGATGCGCCGGCCGGTGCGCACCGGGGCCGCGGCGCCCCCGCTCGGCTCGCCCGTCGTCGTGTGCGCGGCGCCGCCGAAGACCCGGCCCCACTGCGAGAGCCGGTCCCGTCCCTCGGCCAGCAGCAGCATAAGGTAGCCGGCGGCCGCGACCAGGAACCACAGCCAGTCGGTGCCCCCGTCGGACAGTCCCGCCGCGACCGAGTACAGCGCGAGCAGCGGCAGGCCGGCCGGGGCGGCACTGCGGAAGGTCACCGCGAGCGTGTCCACCAGCAGCCCGATGACCAGCACCCCGCCGATGAGCATCAGCCTGATGCCGTCGGACTCCAGGGGCGCCGGGATCGCGTACCGCGCGATGTCCTGCCCGCCCTGCTCCAGCAGGAGCGCGAAGCGCTCGAAGGCCTGCGGTCCGGGGACCAGCCCGGCCAGTGCCTGCTCGCGGGCGAACACGAAGGTCAGCAGCAGCAGGGTCACCAGGGCCTGCGCCGCCACCGTGAGCGGCCGGGCCAGCGGCACCCGGCGGGCCGCGGCGCCCACGCCCGCCTGCACGGCCAGCAGGAACGCCGCCTGGACGATCCAGGTGGCCGGCTCGACCAAGGGCAGCAGGGCGCACGCGGCCATCAGCGTGGCCGCCCACGCGCCCAGCGTCAGTCGTACCCGCCCGCTCATCACGGTCCCTCCCCGCCGCTCGCGGCGGCCACGCCCCGGCGCTCCCGGTCGGCCTGCCGCCACAGCTCGTCCAGCGAGGCGCCCCGCGGCACGCCGAGGACCGTCCACCCCGCCTCGCGCAGCATGCGCAGCCGTTCCCCGCTCCCGTCCAACGGACCGGGCACGTCGCTCGGTTCCCGCGTCCAGGTGTCGCTGTCCAGTACGAAGGCCACCGCGCCGCCGCTGCGCTGCCGCATCCGGGCGACCACGGCCGCCTGCTCCTCGTCCAGGTCGCCGAGGAAGGCCACCAGCAGCCCCTCGTTCCCGCCGCGGATCACGTCGTAGGCCCGGGACAGGCCCGCGCCGTCGGAGTGGTCGACCACCGCGAGGGTGTCCATCATCAGCCCGGCCGCGTCCGCCGACTCCTGGCTCGCGCCCGCGAAGCCGTCGCCGCCCTCACCGGGCACCGCGTTGCCGGTGTCCGTCAGCAGCCGGACCGAGAAGCCGCGTTCGAGCATGTGCACCAGCACGGAGGCGGCGCCCCCGACGGCCCACTCGAAGGCCGAGTCGGGGCCCGCGCCCTCGTAGGCGATGCCGCGGGTGTCGAGCAGCACCGTGCAACGGGCGCGCTGGGGCTGTTCCTCGCGGCGCACCATCAGCTCGCCGTAGCGGGCGGTCGAGCGCCAGTGCACGCGGCGCAGGTCGTCGCCGTAGCGGTAGCCGCGCGGGATCACGTCGTCCTCGCCGGCCAGCGCGAGCGAGCGCTGCCGCCCGTCGCCGTACCCCTTCGCCTCGCCGCTCATCCGCACCGGCGCCAGCGGCTCCACGCGCGGGATCACCGTCAGCGTGTCGTACGAGGAGAAGGACCGGGTCAGCTCGCACATGCCGAACGGGTCGGTCAGGCGCAGCTGGAGCGGGCCGAGGGGATAGCGGCCGCGCAGGTCGGACCGGACCCGGTAGGACACCTCGCGGCGCCCGCCCGCCTCCACCCGGTCCAGGACGAAACGGGGCCGGGGACCGAGCACGTACGGCACGCGGTCCTGGAGCATCAGCAGGCCCGTGGGCAGCCGCGAGACGTTGTCCATCCGCAGGTGCACCCGCGCCTCGCTGCCGGCGGGCACCCGCGCGGGGGAGAGCCGGCGGCTGCCCGCGACCCGGTAGCGCGTGCGGTACAGCACCGCCGCGCACACCAGCGGCAGCACCGCCAGCAGCAGCCCGACGCGCAACAGGTCGGCCTGCCCGAGCACGTACGAGCAGACGGCGGCCGCGACACCGGCGGCCAGGAAGGAGCGCCCGCGGGTGGTCAGACCGGCCAGGGCGGTGCGGACGCCGCCCTTCTCGCCCCGGTCGGCCTCCGCCTGCCCCGTCCCCGCGGTGGTCATCACAGCCTCCGCGGCGGGTGCGAGGGATAGACCGGCGCGGCGCGGCCCACGGCGCCGAAGCCGCTCTGCTGCTGGGGCGACGCCGGCACCGGCGTGCGCTGCAGGATCTCCTCGACGACCTGCTCGGCCGTGCGGCGGTTGAGCTGGGCCTGCGCGGTGGGCAGCAGGCGGTGGGCCAGGACGGCGACGGCGAGGGCCTGCACGTCGTCCGGCAGCGCGTACTCCCGGCCGCTCAGGGCCGCGGAGGCCTTCGCCGCGCGCAGCAGGTGCAGCGTGGCGCGCGGGGAGGCGCCCAGTCTCAGGTCGGGGTGCGTGCGCGTGGCGCCGACCAGGTCGACCGCGTAGCGCCGGACCGGCTCGGCCACGTGCACCCCGCGCACCGCCTCGATCAGCTTGAGGATCTCGTGCGCGTGCGCCACCGGCTGGAGGTCCTCCAGCGGCGAGACGCCGCCGTGCACGTCCAGCATCTGCAGCTCGGCCTCCGCGCTCGGGTAGCCGACCGAGACACGGGCCATGAAGCGGTCGCGCTGGGCCTCCGGCAGCGGGTAGGTCCCCTCCATCTCGACCGGGTTCTGCGTCGCCACCACCATGAAGGGACTGGGCAGCTCGTAGGTCTTGCCGTCGATGGTGACCTGGCGCTCCTCCATCGACTCCAGCAGCGCGGACTGCGTCTTGGGCGAGGCGCGGTTGATCTCGTCGCCGATCACCACCTGCGCGAAGATCGCGCCCGGCTTGAACTCGAAGTCCCGGCGCTGCTGGTCCCAGATGGACACACCGGTGATGTCCGAGGGCAGCAGGTCGGGCGTGAACTGGATGCGCCGCACGGAACAGTCGATGGACCGCGCCAGCGCCTTGGCCAGCATCGTCTTGCCGACGCCCGGGACATCCTCGATCAACAGATGCCCCTCGGCGAGCAGTACGGTCAGCGAGAGCCGTACGACCTCGGGCTTGCCCTCGATCACGCCTTCCACCGAATCCCGCACGCGCTCCACCACGGCGGTCAGATCAGTGAGGCTCGCTCGATCGTCATAGGTCGTCACCCGGCCCTCCTCGGCCTTTCCCCTGCTCCCAGGAAGCACGGGATACCCCATTTTCCCGGGCCGACGCCGCATGACGCGGGCCTGCCCACCCCGAACACGGACAGCACGCGGGAAAAGTTCCGCGCGACGCCACTCCCGCATTCTTGCTGCCGTTACCGATTCGTGTCACTCGACTGTGGACAACTGGCCGCGATATGTCGGTCTTACGGCCATTCGAACGCGTGACTGACAGGGTTTCGACAGCTACGGGCGGTTGCGGGACGGGGTGGGCCGCGAGGTCAGGAGGCGGGATCGACCTCGCGCAGCAGGCCGGTCTTCACGTCGAAGACGAATCCGCGCACGTCGTCGGTGTGCAGCAGGAACGGCGAGGTGCGCACGCGCTGCATCGACTGCCGGACGTCCTGGTCGACGTCCCGGAAGGACTCCACGGCCCACGCCGGGCGCTGGCCGACCTCCGCCTCCAGCTCGTTGCGGAAGTCCTCGGTGAGGCTCTCCAGGCCGCAGCCCGTGTGGTGGATGAGGACCACGCTGCGGGTGCCCAGCTTGCGCTGGCTGATGGTGAGGGAGCGGATCACGTCGTCGGTGACCACACCGCCCGCGTTGCGGATCGTGTGGCAGTCACCGAGCTCCAGACCGAGCGCGGCGTGCAGGTCGAGGCGGGCGTCCATGCAGGCCACGACGGCGACGTGCAGGACGGGGCGGGCGTCCATGCCGGGATCGGTGAAGGCCTCGGCGTAGCGCTGGTTCGCTTCGACGAGCCGGTCGGTGACGGTGCCGCCGGTGGTCGCGGCGTGGGGGCCAGTGGGAACCGATGCAGAAGTCGTCATAACCATGACGTTACTGGTCACCGGTGTTCTCGTCCCGCTGTGAGAGGGGACAAAGAACGCCATCGTGGCTTGTAGTGAGGTAACCCACAGGGGTGGTGTGCCGTGGGTTGCGACGCGCAGGCCGGTTGATTGACCGCGACACAGGGTGGACTAAAGTGACGCGAAGCGGGAGGCGAGACTCTCCCCGCTGGACTGAATTCCCGGAGACCCCGGCGACGACCGGAGATCTCCCCGCGTGCGCGGCGCGTACGTACGGCTCGGCCTCCTCCCGCTCCCGGTCGACTGACGCTTCCGGCGCCGGCAGGCCTCCTCCCGAGCGGGCGGTCACCCGGCGGTGCGTACGGGCCCGCCGGATCTGAGAGGGCCCCTTGAGCGAGAGTCGACACGTCCCGGTGATGCTCCAGCGGTGCCTGGACCTGCTGGCACCCGCCCTTGAGGGCCCGGACGCCGTGGTCGTCGACTGCACCCTCGGCCTCGGCGGCCACAGCGAGGCACTCCTGGAGCGGTTCCCGCAGGTCCGCCTCGTCGCCCTGGACCGCGACAAGGAGGCCCTGCGCCTGTCCGGCGAGCGCCTCGCGTCCCACGGCGAGCGCGCCACCCTCGTCCACGCCGTCTACGACGAACTCCCCGACGTGCTGCGGCGGCTCGGCATCGCGCGCGTGCAGGGCGTCCTGTTCGACCTCGGCGTCTCCTCCATGCAGCTCGACGAGGCCGGCCGCGGCTTCGCCTACGCCCAGGACGCCCCGCTCGACATGCGGATGGACCAGACGACCGGGGTCAGCGCCGCGGAGGTCCTCAACACGTACCCGCCGGGCGAACTGGTCCGCATCCTGCGGGCGTACGGCGAGGAGAAGCAGGCCAAGCGGATCGTCAGCGCGATCGTGCGGGAGCGGGAGAAGGAGCCGTTCAGCACCAGCGCGCGGCTGGTCGAGCTGATCCGCGACGCCCTGCCGCAGGCGGCCAAGCGCACCGGCGGAAACCCCGCCAAGCGCACGTTCCAGGCCCTGCGCATCGAGGTCAACGGCGAACTCGCCGTCCTGGAGCGGGCGATCCCGGCCGCCGTGAAGGCGCTGGACGTGGGCGGGCGGATCGCCGTGCTGTCGTACCACTCGCTGGAGGACCGCCTGGTCAAGCAGGTGTTCGCGGCGGGCGCCGCCAGCACCGCGCCGCCCGGGCTGCCGGTCGTGCCCGAGCGCTACCAGCCGCGGCTCAAGCTGCTCACCCGCGGTGCCGAACTCCCCACCGAGGAGGAGATCGCCGAGAACCGGCGAGCGGCACCGGCGCGGCTGCGCGGCGCCGAGCGCATCAGGGAGGACGTCGAGTGAGCCACGGGTGGTCCCGCACCGGGGCAGCGCGGATGCGCGACGCGCTGTTCTGCCGGGCCGGTGAAGCGCGAGCGTGTGACGCGCGGTCGTCCCGGGCGGGTGAAGCGCGAGCGTGCGACGCACGATCGTCCCTCACCGGAGAGGCGCGGGCGCGTGTCGTGCGGTCGTTCCGGGCCGGTGGTGGGCGAGCGTGCGGCGGGTGGTTGGCCTGGTCCGATGCGGCGCGGAGGTGCGACGCACGGTCGTTCCGTACCGGAGAGGCGCGGGCGCGTGTCGCGCGGTCGTCCCGGGCCGGTGGTGCGCGGTCGGGGGGCACGTGGGTGTCCTGGGCCGGTGGTGTCCGTGAAGGCGACGGGCGGTCGTCCCGGGCCGGTGGTGCGCGGGCGCGCGGCGCGTGTCCGTCCTGGGCCCGCGGCGCGTGCGCGAGTCATGGGCCGGTGTGCCGGAGCCGAGGGAGTGCGCGTGAGCAGTAGACCCGAACTGACGGGCCGGGCGGCACGGCTCGCGCGGCTCCTGCCCACCGGCCCGGGGCAGGCCGCCCGCACCCCCTTCGTCCTGCTGGTCGTCCTCCTCCTCGGCGGCGGTCTCATCTGCCTCCTCGTGCTGAACTCGGCCGTCAGCGAGGGCGCGTTCCAGCTCGACGACCTCCAGCGCGAGACCAAGAACCTCACCGACGAGGAGCAGGCCCTCCAGCGGGACATCGACGCCTACTCCGCCCCCGAGGCCCTCCAGCGCCGCGCCCGGGAACTCGGCATGGTCCCCGGTGGTGACCCCGCCTTCCTGAGCCCCGACGGCACGGTCAAGGGCGTCCCCAGCCCCGCCCCCGGCGTCCGGCCGGCCTCCGCCCACGTCCCCCTGGTGCTCGCCCCCGAGGCCATGTCCGACGGCACCGCATCGACCCCCGGCAGGTGACGGAAGTGTCCGACAGGGAACCGCCACGCCGCCGCGTGCCCGGCCCCGCCAGGCCCGCCCGCCCCGACGCCCGGCGCCGGCCCGGGCCCGGTGCCCGGCCGGCCCGGCGGCCCGGACCGGGACGCCCGGCCCCGCCCAAGCCGCTCCGCCTAGGCAGCCCGCGCCCGCGACTGCGTCTGATCGGGCTCGCGCTCACCCTCGTGCTGATCGCCTTCGTCGTACGGCTGTTCCAGGTGCAGGCCGTCGACGCGAGTACGTACGCCGCCAAGGCCGAGCAGAACCGCTACGTCGGGCAGGTGCTGGCCGCGGACCGCGGCGAGATCACCGACCGCTCCGGAGTCGCCCTGGCCACCAGCGAGGACGCCTACGACATCACGGCCGACCCCACCATGTTCGCGCCCGGCCACCTGAAGATCGGCGACGGGCCCGAGCAGGCGGCCGCCCTGCTCGCGCCGATCCTCGGCCAGGACCAGGAGACCCTGGTCGAGAAGCTGCGGCCGAAGAACAAGGCCCTGCGGTACGTCAAACTGGCCTCCCGCCAGACGCCGCAGGTCTGGAAGCAGATCAAGGACCTGAAGTCCGCGCTCGCGAAGAAGGAGGAGACGGACGAGTCCGTGCGCAACGTGCTGGCGGGCGTCTTCTCCGTCGCCACCAGCAAGCGCGTGTACCCCAACGGCGACCTCGCCGCCGGGATACTGGGCTGGGTCAACGGCGAGGGCAAGCCCGGCGGCGGCATCGAGCTGCAGCTCGACAAGCAACTGGCCGGCAAGGACGGCAAGATCCGCTACGCCCAGTCCGGCGGCCGGCTCGTCCCCACCGCGGGGGGCGCCACCGAGACCCCCGCCGTGCCCGGCAGCGACGTCGAGCTCACCATCGACCGCGACATCCAGTGGGCCGCGCAGAACGCCATCACCGAGCAGGTGAAGGAGTCGGCGGCCGACCGCGGCTACGTCATCGTCCAGGACACCCGCACCGGACAGATCCTGGCCATGGCCAACTCGCCCGGCTTCGACCCCAACGACCTGTCCGACGCCGACCCGGCCGCCCTGGGCAACGCCGCGCTGCAGGACGCCTTCGAGCCCGGCTCCACCGCCAAGGTCATGTCGATGGCCGCCGTCCTCCAGGAGCGGGTCGCCACCCCGATGACCCACGTCGTCGTGCCCAACCGGCTGCACCGCGGCGACCGGCTCTTCAAGGACGACGTCGACCACCCGACCTGGTACCTGACGCTCAACGGCGTCCTGGCCAAGTCCAGCAACATCGGCACCATCCTCGCCACCGGCCAGCTCGGCAAGACCCAGGCGCAGGCGAACAAGGTCCTCTACGACTACCTGCGCAAGTTCGGCCTGGGCAGCTACACCGGCCTCGGCTTCCCCGGCGAGACCAAGGGCATCCTCGCCCCGCCGGACAAGTGGTCGACCTCGCAGCAGTACACGATCCCCTTCGGCCAGGGCGTCTCCATCAACGCCATGCAGGCCGCCTCCGTGTACTCGACGATCGCCAACGGAGGCGTCCGCGTCGAACCCACGCTGGTCCGCGGCACCAAGGGCCCCGACGGCCGCTTCACGCCGGCCCCCGAGCCCGAGAGGACACGGGTCGTCAGCGCGCAGACGGCGAAGACCCTCGCCCGGATGCTGGAGTCCGTCGTGGACGACGAGGAGGGCACCGGCACCAAGGCACGCATCCCCGGCTACCGCGTCGCGGGCAAGACGGGCACGGCCAACCGCGTGGATCCGGCCACCGGCAAGTACCACGGCTACACCTCCTCGTTCGCCGGGTTCGCGCCCGCCGACAAGCCCCGCATCACCGTCTACTGCGCCATCCAGAACGCCACTCAGGGCAGCTACTTCGGCGGGCAGATCTGCGGCCCCGTCTACAAGCAGGTCATGGAGTTCGCACTGAAGTCCCTCCAGGTCCCGCCGACCGGGGCCAAGCCCGCCAAGCTCCCGGTCACCTTCCAGCGCTGAGCGGCCAGGAGCGCCGGTCAGCACCGAAACAGCCAGGAACCACCTCGTGACAACGATCACCCCGGACCCCGGGAACCAGAGCACCCCAGGCCCCTCACTTCGCCCGGAGGCGGGTACGCCCGGTACGCTCACCGCCGTGCCACACGCTGATCAGTCCCAAACCACCCAGAAGGGGCATCCCGTGACATACCCCGGGCCGCCCAGGCCGGTGCAGGTCTCCGCCACATCCCTCGCGGAACTCGCCGATCAGCTGGGTGCTCCCGCGCCACAGGGCGCCGCCGCGGTCACGGGCATCACCCACGACTCGCGGGCCGTGCGCCCCGGCGACCTGTACGCCGCCCTCCCGGGCGCCCGCCTGCACGGCGCGGACTTCGTCAACCAGGCCGCGGGCCTGGGCGCCGCCGCCGTGCTGACCGACCCGACCGGCGCCGAACGCGCCGCCGCGTCGGGGCTGCCCGTCCTGGTCGTCGACGACCCGCGCGGGCGGATGGGCGAGCTGGCCGCCACGATCTACGGCCACCCCGGCCGGGACCTGCTCCAGATCGGCATCACCGGTACCTCCGGCAAGACCACCACCGCCTACCTCGTCGAGGGCGGCCTGAAGACCGTCAGGACCACCGGCCTGATCGGCACGGTCGAGATGCGCATCGGCGACGAGCGCATCAAGTCCGAGCGGACCACGCCCGAGGCCACCGACCTGCAGGCCCTGTTCGCCGTCATGCGCGAACGCGGCGTGGAGGCGGTCGCCATGGAGGTCTCCAGCCACGCCCTGGTCCTCGGCCGCGTCGACGGCTGCGTCTTCGACATCGGCGTCTTCACCAACCTGAGCCCGGAGCACATGGAGTTCCACTCCGACATGGAGGACTACTTCCAGGCGAAGGCGCAGCTGTTCACCCCCCGGCGCGGCAGACTCGGCGTGGTCAACGTCGACGACGAGTACGGCCGCAGGCTGGCGAAGGAGGCCACCGTCCCGGTCGTCACCTACTCCGCCGAGGGCCACCCCGACGCCGACTGGCGCGCCGAGGACGTCCGGGTCGGCCGCCTGGACTCGACGTTCACCGTCGTCGGGCCCAAGGGCGAGCGGATCAGCGCCAAGTCGCCGCTGCCGGGCCCCTTCAACGTGGCCAACACCCTGGCCGCGATCGTCGCCCTCGCCGTCGCCGGGCTCGACCCGCAGGCCGCGGCCGACGGCGTGGCCGCCGTCCCCGGCGTGCCGGGCCGCCTGGAGCGCGTGGACGCCGGGCAGCCCTACCTCGCGGTCGTCGACTACGCGCACAAGACCGACGCCGTCGAGTCCGTGCTGCGCGCCCTGCGCAAGGTCACCGAGGGCAGGCTGCACATCGTCCTCGGCTGCGGCGGCGACCGGGACAAGACCAAGCGCGCGCCCATGGGCGCCGCCGCGGCGCGGCTCGCCGACACCGCCGTACTGACCTCCGACAACCCCCGTGGCGAGGACCCCCTCGCGATCCTCGCCACGATGCTGCAGGGCGCGGCCTCCGTGCCCGCGCACGAGCGCGGCGAGGTGCAGGTCTTCGAGGACCGGGCCGCCGCTATCGCCGCCGCCGTGGCGCGCGCGGAGCCGGGCGACACCGTGCTGGTCGCCGGCAAGGGCCACGAGCAGGGCCAGGACATCGCCGGGGTGGTCCGTCCCTTCGACGACCGCCAGGTGCTGCGCGAAGCCATCCGGAAGACCCAGGGATGAAAATCCAGAAGACCCAGGGGATGAACTTGTGATCGCCCTCTCCCTCGCCGAGATCGCAGAAGCCGTCGGCGGGCAGACGCACGACATACCGGATCCGTCCGTCCAGGTCACCGGCCCGGTCGTCCGGGACTCCCGGGAGGCGGTGCCGGGCAGCCTGTTCGTGGCCTTCGCCGGGGAGCGCGTGGACGGCCACGACTTCGCGGCGGCGGTCGTCGAGGCGGGAGCGGTGGCCGTGCTCGGCACCCGTCCCGTCGGCGTGCCCGCGATCGTCGTGGACGACGTCCAGGCCGCCCTCGGCGCCCTCGCGCGGCACGTCGTACGACGCCTCGGTGCCACTCTCGTCGCCCTCACCGGCTCGGCGGGCAAGACCAGCACCAAGGACCTCATCGCCCAGGTCCTCCAGCGCAAGGCGCCGACGGTGTTCACGCCCGGCTCGCTCAACAACGAGATCGGGCTGCCGCTGACCGCGCTCAGCGCCACCGAGGAGACCCGCTTCCTCGTCCTGGAGATGGGCGCCCGCGGCATCGGGCACATCCGCTACCTCACGGAACTGACCCCGCCGAGGATCGGCCTGGTGCTCAACGTCGGATCCGCCCACATCGGCGAGTTCGGCGGCCGCGAGCAGATCGCCCAGGCCAAGGGCGAGCTCGTCGAGTCCCTGCCGTCCGAGGCCGACGGCGGAACGGCCGTCCTCAACGCGGACGACCCCTACGTACGGGCCATGGCCTCCCGTACGAAGGCGAAGGTGATCTTCTTCGGAGAGTCCGACGAAGCGGACGTTCGCGCCGAGAACGTGCGACTCACGGACACCGGACAGCCCGCGTTCAGGCTTCACACACCCTCCGGTGCAAGCGATGTGACCATGCGCCTGTACGGTGAGCACCACGTGTCGAACGCGCTCGCCGCGGCCGCCGTCGCCCACGAGTTGGGCATGTCCGCAGACGAGATCGCCGTCGCGCTCTCCGAGGCGGGCTCCCTCTCCCGCTGGCGCATGGAGGTCACCGAGCGCCCGGACGGCGTGACGGTCGTCAACGACGCCTACAACGCGAACCCCGAGTCCATGAAGGCCGCGCTGCGCGCGCTGGCGGCCATGGGCAAGGGACGTCGTACGTGGGCGGTGCTCGGCAAGATGGCCGAGCTCGGGGACGAGGCTCTCGCCGAGCACGACGCGGTCGGGCGGCTCGCCGTCCGGCTCAACGTCAGCAAGCTCGTCGCGGTCGGCGGCAGGGAAGCCGCCTGGCTGCAACTGGGCGCATATAACGAGGGTTCGTGGGGTGAGGAGTCGGTGCACGTGTCCGACGCACAGGCGGCGGTCGACCTGTTGCGCAGCGAGTTGCGCCCGGGGGACGTCGTGCTCGTGAAGGCGTCCCGTTCGGTCGGGCTGGAAAGCGTTGCCCAGGCGCTGCTCGAGTCCGGTGCCGAGGGTGAGGTTGCCGCCCGATGATGAAGCAGATCCTGTTCGCAGGAGTCATTGGTCTCTTCCTCACGCTGGTCGGCACCCCGCTGCTGATCAAACTGCTCGCGCGCAAGGGCTACGGGCAGTACATCCGTGACGACGGCCCGCGCGAGCACGCCAGCAAGCGCGGTACGCCGACCATGGGCGGCATCGCGTTCATCCTGGCGACGGTGGCCGCGTACTTCCTGGCGAAGGTCATCACGGGCTATCTCGACCCGGAGGCGGACGCGGCGCCGACCTTCTCGGGCCTGCTGGTGCTCGGGCTGATGGTCGGCATGGGCCTGGTCGGTTTCCTCGACGACTACATCAAGATCGTCAAGCGGCGTTCGCTGGGCCTGCGGGCCAAGGCGAAGATGGCCGGCCAGCTGATCGTCGGCATCGGTTTCGCCGTGCTGTCCCTGCAGTTCGCGGACAACCGCGGCAACACCCCGGCCTCCACCAAGCTGTCGTTCATCACGGACTTCGGCTGGACGATCGGACCGGTGCTGTTCGTCGTCTGGGCGCTGTTCATGATCCTCGCGATGTCGAACGGCGTGAACCTCACCGACGGTCTGGACGGTCTGGCCACCGGCGCCTCGGTCCTGGTCTTCGGCGCCTACACCTTCATCGGCGTCTGGCAGTTCCAGGAGTCCTGCGCCAACGCGCAGACCCTCACCAACCCCGGCGCGTGCTACGAGGTGCGCGACCCGCTCGACCTCGCGGTCGTCGCCTCGGCGCTGATGGGCGCCTGCCTCGGCTTCCTGTGGTGGAACACCTCGCCGGCCAAGATCTTCATGGGCGACACCGGTTCGCTCGCGCTCGGCGGTGTCCTCGCCGGCCTCGCGATCTGCTCGCGCACCGAGCTGCTGCTCGCCATCCTGGGCGGCCTGTTCGTCCTGATCACCATGTCCGTGGTGATCCAGGTCGGTTCGTTCCGCCTCACCGGCAAGCGCGTCTTCCGGATGGCGCCACTGCAGCACCACTTCGAACTCAAGGGCTGGTCCGAAGTGCTCGTCGTGGTCCGCTTCTGGATCATTCAGGGCATCTGTGTGATTGTCGGACTGGGCCTCTTCTACGCAGGATGGGCAGCGGACAAGTGACCTCCTCGGAGCCCTTCGACTTCCAGGGCAAGCACGTCACCGTCGCCGGGCTCGGCGTCTCCGGCGTCCCGGCGGCCAAGGTGCTGCACGGCCTCGGCGCGCGCGTCACGGTCGTCAACGACGGCGCCGACGAGCGCGCCCGGGCGCAGGCAGCCGAGCTGGAGGCGCTCGGGATCACCGTCCGCCTCGGCGACGGGGACAGCCTCCCGGAGGGCACCGAGCTGATCGTCACCGCGCCCGGCTGGAAGCCGGACAAGGCGCTGTTCACGGCGGCCGAGCGGGCGGGCGTGCCGGTGTGGGGCGACGTCGAACTGGCCTGGCGCCTGCGCGGCCCCGACGCGGCTGACTGGCTGGCCGTCACGGGCACCAACGGCAAGACCACCACCGTCCAGATGCTCGCCTCGATCCTGAAGGCGGCCGGGCTGCGCACCGCCGCAGTCGGCAACATCGGCGTATCGCTGCTGGACGCGGTGCTCGGCGAGGAGCGGTACGACGTCCTGGCCGTGGAGCTGTCCAGCTACCAGCTGCACTGGGCGCCCTCCCTGCGCGCCCACTCGGCCGCGGTGCTCAACCTCGCCCCCGACCACCTCGACTGGCACGGCTCCATGGAGGCGTACGCCAAGGACAAGGGCCGCATCTACGAGGGCAATCGGGTCGCCTGCGTCTACAACGTGGCCGACAAGGCCACCGAGGACCTGGTCCGCGAGGCCGACGTGGAGGAGGGCTGCCGGGCCATCGGCTTCACCCTGGGCACGCCCGGCCCCTCCCAACTCGGCGTCGTCGAGGGCCTCCTGGTCGACCGCGCCTTCGTCGAGAACCGGCAGAAGAACGCCCAGGAGCTCGCCGAGGTCGCCGACGTGAACCCGCCGGCCCCGCACAACGTCGCCAACGCCCTCGCGGCGGCGGCCCTCGCCCGCGCCTACGGCGTGCCCGCCAGGGCCGTCCGGGACGGGCTGCGGGCCTTCACCCCGGACGCCCACCGCATCGCACACGTCGCCGACGTGGACGGCGTCGCCTACGTCGACGACTCCAAGGCGACCAACACCCACGCCGCGGAGGCCTCGTTGGCGGCGTACGAGTCGATCGTGTGGATCGCGGGCGGACTCGCCAAGGGCGCCACCTTCGACGAACTGGTCGCCAAGTCGGCGAAGCGGCTGCGCGGGGCCGTGCTGATCGGCGCGGACCGGGCGCTCATCCGCGAAGCCCTGGCGCGACACGCCCCGGAAGTACCCGTCGTCGACCTCGACCGGACCGACACTGGGGCGATGCGCGCGGCGGTCCACGAGGCGCGAGGGCTCGCGCACGCGGGCGACACGGTGCTGCTGGCCCCGGCCTGTGCCTCCATGGACATGTTCGCCGACTACAACAAGCGCGGGGACGCTTTCGCGGACGCCGTTCGCGAGCTCGGCTCCGTCGAGGGCTGACCCGGGTCCGCCTCGCCCGGCGGCGACGCCGGGCGTACCTGGGAGGGACGCGTGAGACGGATGTGGCTGGTGCCCGAGCGGCCGGGGAGCGTGCGCGGCACGCCGTCCCCCTCCGGCAAGGCGGGGTGAGCGGCGATGCCCACCAGCCGCACCGGACGGCCCCCCACTCCGCGCGCCCCCAAGCGCCCCGTCACGCCCCGGACCCCGCGGGACGGTGGCGTCCTCGGCCTGTACACCCGTGCCCGCCGGGGCTGGGACCGGCCGCTGACCGCCTACTACCTGATCCTCGGCGGCAGCATGCTGATCACCGTGCTGGGCCTGGTGATGGTGTACTCGGCCTCCCAGATCACCGCGCTGCAGATGTCGCTGCCCGGCTCGTACTTCTTCCGCAAGCAGCTGCTCGCGGCGGTCATCGGCGCCGGTCTGCTGTTCGCCGCCTCACGCATGCCGGTGAAACTCCACCGGGCCCTGGCCTACCCGATCCTCGCCGGAGCCGTCGTCCTCATGGCCCTGGTGCAGGTGCCCGGGATAGGAGTCTCGGTCAACGGCAACCAGAACTGGATCGCCGTCGGCGGCTCCTTCCAGCTCCAGCCGAGCGAGTTCGGCAAGCTCGCGCTGGTGCTCTGGGGCGCCGACCTGCTCGCCCGCAAGCAGGACAAGAAGCTGCTGGCCCAGTGGAAGCACATGCTCGTCCCGCTGGTACCGGCCGCCTTCATGCTGCTCGGGCTGATCATGATCGGCGGCGACATGGGCACGGCGATCATCCTCACGGCCATCCTGTTCGGCCTGCTCTGGCTGGCCGGAGCGCCCACGCGGCTGTTCGCCGGCGTCCTGTCGATCGCCGCCGTGCTGGGGCTGATCCTCATCAAGACCAGCCCCAACCGCATGGCCCGCCTGCAGTGCCTCGGCGCCACCGAACCCCAGTCCGGACCGGTTGACTGCTGGCAGGCCGTGCACGGCATCTACGCCCTCGCCTCCGGCGGGATCTTCGGCTCCGGGCTGGGGGCGAGTGTGGAGAAATGGGGCCAACTCCCCGAAGCCCACACCGACTTCATCTTCGCCGTCACCGGTGAGGAACTGGGCCTGGCGGGGACGCTGTCGGTCCTCGCCCTCTTCGCGGCTCTAGGCTATGCGGGTATCCGCGTGGCCGGACGCACGGAGGACCCCTTCGTGAGGTATGCCGCGGGAGGCGTGACCACCTGGATCACGGCCCAGGCCGTGATCAACATCGGTGCGGTGCTCGGTCTGCTGCCGATCGCCGGCGTGCCTCTCCCGCTGTTCTCCTACGGAGGATCCGCCCTGCTGCCGACCATGTTCGCCATCGGGCTGCTGATCGCCTTCGCGCGCGACGAGCCCGCTGCGCGGGCAGCGCTTGCGATGCGGCAACCTCGCTTTGGTAGAAAGCGGGGGGCCGGGGGAACCGGTTCGGGTCGGAGTCCCCGGAGATGGAACACGATGCGACGGCGCGCCACGGCGGCGCGTCCGTCCGGAGAGCGGTGAATTTCGGTGCATGTCGTACTCGCCGGCGGAGGAACCGCGGGCCACATCGAGCCCGCGCTCGCCCTCGCGGACGCCCTGCGCAGGCAGGACCCGACCGTGGGCATCACGGCCCTGGGCACGGAGCGAGGTCTGGAGACACGTCTCGTACCCGAGCGCGGTTACGAGCTGGCGCTGATCCCCGCCGTACCGCTGCCACGCAAGCCCACCCCCGAGCTGATCACCGTCCCGGGCCGGCTGCGCGGCACCATCAAGGCGACCGAGCAGATCCTGGAGCGCACCGAGGCGGACGCCGTGGTCGGCTTCGGCGGCTACGTCGCCCTGCCCGGCTACCTCGCGGCCAAGCGCCTGGGCGTGCCGATCGTCATCCACGAGGCCAACGCCCGCCCGGGCCTGGCCAACAAGATCGGCTCGCGCTACGCCAGCCAGGTCGCCGTCTCCACCCCGGACAGCAAGCTGCGCGGCGCCCGCTACATCGGCATCCCGCTGCGCCGCTCCATCGCCACCCTGGACCGGGCCGCCGTACGCCCCGAGGCCCGGGCCGCCTTCGGGCTCGACCCGAACCTGCCCACGCTGCTGGTCTCCGGCGGCTCCCAGGGCGCCCGCCGCCTCAACGAGGTCGTCCAGACGGTCGCGCCCTGGCTGCAGCAGGCCGGCATCCAGATCCTGCACGCGGTCGGACCGAAGAACGAACTGCCGCAGGTCCAGCAGATGCCGGGGATGCCCCCCTATATCCCGGTAAGTTACCTGGACCGGATGGACCTCGCGTACGCCGCGGCCGACATGATGCTCTGCCGCGCGGGCGCGATGACCGTCGCCGAACTCTCCGCCGTCGGGCTCCCGGCCGCCTACGTCCCGCTGCCCATCGGCAACGGCGAACAGCGGCTCAACGCCCAGCCGGTGGTCAAGGCCGGCGGCGGCCTGCTGGTCGACGACGCGGAGCTGACCCCCGAATGGGTCCAGCAGAACGTCCTGCCCGTGCTCGCCGACCCGCACCGGCTGTACCAGATGTCCCGCGCCGCCGCCGAGTTCGGCCGCCGGGACGCCGACGACCTGCTCGTCGGCATGGTGTACGAGGCGATCGCCGCCGCTCGTGCACACCGCTAGGCCCGTATGACGGAAGGCAGGGGAGCGTGGCCGGATCGACCACCGCCGAGCGCGGTGAACGCCAGCAGAAGTCGTCCGGCCCGCCTCCCGCCAGGCGTCTGAGGCGGCGTCACGTCCGTCTGATCATCATCCTGGGTCTCGTCCTGGTCTTCCTGGGTACCCCGACCCTGTGGCTGTTCTACGGATCCGACTGGCTGCGCGCCGAGCAGGTCTCCGTCTCGGGTACCCGGGTGCTGACGCCGGCTCAGGTCAGGACGGCCGCCGAGGTCCCCCTCGGCGAGCCGCTGATTTCCGTCGACACGGATGCGATCGAGACCCGGCTGCGCCGGAAATTGCCCCGGATCGACACGGTTGACGTGGTCCGTTCCTGGCCCCACGGAATCGACCTGAAAGTGGTCGAGCGGACTCCGGTTCTGCTTGTCCAAAAGGGCGGAAAGTTCATCGAAGTGGACGATGAAGGTGTCCGTTTCGCCACGGTTTCTGAGGCGCCGAAAGGGGTGCCCGCACTGGAATTGACACTGTCGCGCTCCGGCTCGGCCGGCGCCAGCCTGCGCCGCTTCGGTGAGGCCCGGCTGGTGCGCGAGGCGGTCGGCGTCGCCCGCGCCGTTCCGGCCGCCGTCGCCCGCGGCACACGGGCCGTCAAGGTCCGCTCCTACGACGACATCTCGCTGGAGTTGAGGGACGGCCGTACCGTCGTGTGGGGCAGCAGTGAGAACGGGGCGGCGAAGGCCCGCGCGCTGACCGCCCTGATGAAAGCCTCCCGCGATGCGCGGCACTTCGACGTGAGCGTCCCCACCGCGCCCGCGTCATCAGGGAGTTGACGCACATCCGCGCAGGCCAGCACCCTGGTTGGGCAGTGCTACGGCTGATCACATAGGGTGAAAAGAAAAACGGGAGGTTCGGCGTGTTCGTTGAACGTGCGCCACTTGTCGACTTAGTGTCCTGTTCAGAAGACTCCAAGGAACGGACACACTGGTAACCCTAAACTTCAGGGTTAGGGTTCGGGTCGGCGATACGGACCGTCCCATTCGGCATCAGTCGTCGGGTCGCGGGGCGCAGGGCGTCACGGGGATTCGGCGACACGTAACTCGAGGCGAGAGGCCTTCGACGTGGCAGCACCGCAGAACTACCTCGCAGTCATCAAAGTCATCGGTGTCGGCGGCGGTGGTGTCAATGCCATCAACCGGATGATCGAGGTCGGTCTCAAGGGCGTCGAGTTCATCGCCATCAACACCGACGCGCAAGCTCTGTTGATGAGCGACGCCGACGTCAAGCTGGACGTCGGCCGCGAACTCACCCGCGGACTCGGCGCCGGAGCCAACCCGGCCGTGGGCCGCAAGGCCGCCGAGGACCACCGCGAGGAGATCGAGGAGGTCCTCAAGGGGGCCGACATGGTCTTCGTGACAGCCGGTGAAGGCGGCGGCACCGGCACCGGCGGGGCGCCCGTCGTGGCCAACATCGCGCGCAACCTGGGTGCCCTCACCATCGGTGTGGTCACGCGCCCGTTCACCTTCGAGGGGCGGCGCCGCGCGAACCAGGCCGAGGACGGCATCGCCGAGCTCCGCGAAGAGGTCGACACCCTCATCGTCATCCCGAACGACCGGCTGCTGTCCATCTCGGACCGCCAGGTCTCGGTGCTCGACGCCTTCAAGTCGGCCGACCAGGTCCTGCTCTCCGGCGTCCAGGGCATCACCGACCTCATCACCACCCCCGGCCTCATCAACCTCGACTTCGCCGACGTCAAGTCGGTCATGTCCGACGCCGGTTCGGCCCTGATGGGCATCGGCTCCGCCCGCGGGGACGACCGCGCGGTGGCGGCCGCCGAGATGGCGATCTCCTCCCCGCTGCTGGAGGCCTCCATCGACGGCGCCCGCGGGGTGCTGCTCTCCATCTCCGGCGGCTCCGACCTCGGCCTGTTCGAGATCAACGAGGCCGCCCAGCTGGTCAGCGAGGCCGCCCACCCCGAGGCCAACATCATCTTCGGCGCGGTCATCGACGACGCCCTCGGCGACGAGGTCCGGGTCACCGTGATCGCCGCCGGCTTCGACGGGGGCCAGCCCCCGGCCCGCCGGGAGAACGTGATCGGCTCGGCCTCGGCCAAGCGCGAGGAGCCGGCCCCGGTCCGGCAGACGGAGAGCCGTCCGGCCTTCGGTTCGCTCGGCAGTGTGACGCCGAAGGAGGACCCGGAGCCCGCCCCGAAGCCGGTCGAGGACATCCCGGTCGCCCCGCCGGTCCCGCCGGCGCCGCGCGCCTACTCGGACAGCGCGGCCGAGGAACTGGACGTACCGGACTTCCTCAAGTGATCCTTCTGACGTGATAGGACAGCGCGAGAGCGTGAGCGGCGCGCACTTCGCCTTCACCGACCGGTGGGGCGGGGTGAGCGCCGCTCCGTATGAGGAGCTCAACCTCGGCGGAGCGGTCGGAGACGACCCCGGCGCCGTACGCACCAACCGGGAGCTGGCCGCCAAGTCCCTGGGCGTCGCACCGGACCGGGTGGTCTGGATGAACCAGGTGCACGGGGCGGACGTGGTGGTCGTGGACGAGCCGTGGGGATCTTCGCCGGAGATCCCGCCGGTCGACGCGGTCGTCACCACCCGGCGGGGGCTCGCCCTCGCGGTACTCACCGCCGACTGCGTGCCGGTGCTGCTGGCCGACCCCGTCGCCGGGATCGCCGCCGCGGCCCACGCGGGCCGTCCCGGCATGATCGCCGGTGTCGTCCCGGCCGCGCTACGCGCGATGACGGACCTGGGCGCCGA
The DNA here is from genome assembly GCF_056432865.1 of Streptomyces sp. NPDC044921. Lineage (NCBI taxonomy): Bacteria > Bacillati > Actinomycetota > Actinomycetes > Kitasatosporales > Streptomycetaceae > Streptomyces > Streptomyces sp. NPDC044921. Next base: position 112,784 of record NZ_JBWKIF010000005.1, on the reverse strand, counting down.
CCCCTCCCGGATCGTCGCCCGCACCGGGCCCACCGTGTGCGGCCGGTGTTACGAAGTGCCCGAGGCGATGCGCGCCGAGGTGTCCGCCGTCGAGCCGGCGGCGTACGCCGAGACGAGCTGGGGCACACCGGCGGTCGACGTGAGCGCCGGAGTGCACGCCCAGCTGGAACGGCTGGGGGTGCACGACCGGGAGCGGTCACCGGTGTGCACGCTGGAGTCGCACGATCACTTCTCGTACCGGCGCGACCGCACCACCGGGCGGCTCGCGGGCTATGTGTGGCTGGACTGACAGGCATGACGGACCGTAAGGACGAACTCGCCACGAACCTGGCGAAGGTGGAGCGGCGCATCGCCGACGCGTGCGCGGCCGCGGGGCGCCCGCGTGAGGACGTGACCCTGATCGTGGTCACCAAGACCTACCCCGCGAGCGACGTGCGGATCCTCGCGGAGCTCGGCGTGCGGCACGTCGCCGAGAACCGCGACCAGGACGCGGCGCCCAAGGCCGCCGCGTGCTCGGATCTGCCCCTGACATGGCACTTCGTGGGTCAACTCCAGACCAACAAGGTGCGATCCGTGGTCAATTACGCGGATTACGTGCAGTCCGTCGATCGCTCCCGGCTCGTCACCGCCCTCTCCAAGGAGGCCGTGCGGGCCGGTCGCGAACTGGGGTGCCTGCTGCAGGTCGCGCTCGACGCCGGGGTGAGCGGGCGGGGCGAGCGCGGGGGCGTGGCGCCCGAGGGCGTCGAGGAGTTGGCCGGTCTCGTCGCCGGCGCACCCGGGCTGCGGCTCGCCGGTCTGATGACCGTCGCGCCGCTCACCGGCGAGTACGCGGGACGCGAACGGGCGGCGTTCGAGCGGTTGATGGATTTGTCGACCGACCTGCGCCGGAGTCATCCGGCTGCCACCATGGTCTCGGCAGGGATGAGCGCGGACCTCGAACAGGCCGTGGCGGCCGGAGCGACACATGTGCGCGTCGGCAGCGCGGTACTCGGAGTCCGCCCCCGGCTCGGGTAACGTCGCCAAGAAGTCGGACCACAGCAGAAAATATGGTCATTGCCGCCGAAAGGCGGATTCAAGGACCACGTGGATCGCGGGCACTTGGCAGTCGTCAGCCGATCCACCACAGAGCGGAGGACTCAGAGCATGGCCGGCGCGATGCGCAAGATGGCGGTCTACCTCGGCCTCGTGGAGGACGATGGGTACGACGGCCGCGGATTCGACCCCGACGACGACTTCGAACCCGAACTGGACCCCGAACCCGAACGGGATCACCGTCGGCACGAGCCGTCCCACCAGCCGCATGTCTCACATCAGCCCCAAAGGGACGAAGAGGTACGAGTCGTACAACCGCCCGCACCGCGCGAGCCGGCCCCCCGCTCCACTTCGCTCCCCGCGGAATCCAGCCGCCCGGCGCGCATCGCGCCCGTGGCATCCATCACACAAGAACGCGCAAGTCTGGAGAAGAACGCACCGGTGATCATGCCCAAGGTCGTGTCGGAACGAGAGCCTTACCGGATCACCACACTCCACCCGCGGACCTACAACGAGGCCCGTACCATCGGGGAACACTTCCGTGAGGGCACCCCGGTGATCATGAATCTGACTGAGATGGATGACACAGACGCGAAGCGACTTGTCGACTTTGCGGCCGGTTTGGTGTTTGGTCTTCACGGCAGTATCGAGCGGGTGACGCAGAAGGTGTTCCTGTTGTCGCCTGCTAACGTCGATGTCACGGCGGAGGACAAGGCCCGCATCGCAGAGGGCGGGTTCTTCAACCAGAGCTGAGACGCACCACCGGAAACATCAGTACACAGCACTACACAGCAGGGCACAGGGGAGAGGGAAGCAAGAGGTCATGAGCGTGGTCTTGGATGTCGTCTACATCGCGCTGATGTGCTTCCTCATCGTGCTCATCTTCCGGTTGGTCATGGACTACGTCTTCCAGTTCGCCCGCTCGTGGCAACCCGGCAAGGCGATGGTGGTCGTTCTGGAGGCCACCTACACTGTCACCGATCCACCGCTCAAGCTTCTGCGGCGGTTCATTCCGCCGCTGCGTCTCGGGGGCGTGGCGCTCGACCTGTCCTTCTTCGTACTGATGATCATCGTCTACATCCTGATCTCGATCGTGAGCCGGCTGTGAGCGATGTGAACCATGGTCTTGCCGAATGCCGACGACTACGTTGAGGTGAAGAGATGCCGTTGACCCCCGAGGACGTGCGGAACAAGCAGTTCACGACCGTCCGCCTCCGAGAAGGCTATGACGAGGACGAGGTCGATGCCTTCCTCGACGAGGTCGAAGCCGAATTGACCCGCCTGCTCCGCGAGAACGAGGACCTGCGCGCCAAACTGGCCGCGGCCACGCGCGCTGCTGCCCAGAACCAGCAGAACATGCGCAAGCCGCCGGAGCAGGACCAGCAGCAGCAACAGCAGCAGCAGGGCATGCGAGGTCCGGGTGGTCCCGTACCCGCCGGCATATCGGGCCCGCCGCAGCAGCAGATGGGTGGCCCCATGGGTGGCCCGCCCCAGCTGCCGAGCGGTGCCCCGCAGCTGCCCGCCGGTCCCGGCGGTCAGGGTGGTCCCCAGGGTCCTGGTGGTCCCGGTCCGATGGGCCAGGGTCCGGGTCCGATGGGTCAGCCCCCGATGCAGCAGCAGATGGGTGGTCCGATGGGCGGCCCCATGGGCGGTCCGATGGGCGGCCCCGGTCAGGGAGGCCCCGGCGGCGACAGCGCCGCGCGTGTCCTCTCGCTGGCCCAGCAGACCGCCGACCAGGCGATCGCCGAGGCCCGTTCCGAAGCCAACAAGATCGTCGGTGAGGCGCGTTCGCGTGCCGAGGGTCTGGAGCGTGACGCCCGTGCCAAGGCAGACGCCCTGGAGCGGGACGCGCAGGAGAAGCACCGCGTCGCGATGGGCTCCCTGGAGTCCGCCCGCGCCACGCTGGAGCGCAAGGTCGAGGACCTGCGCGGCTTCGAGCGCGAGTACCGCACGCGCCTGAAGTCGTACCTGGAGTCGCAGCTGCGTCAGCTGGAGACCCAGGCCGACGACTCGCTGGCCCCGCCGCGCACTCCGGCGACCGCGTCCCTCCCGCCGTCCCCGGCGCCTTCCATGGCACCGGCCGGCGCGAGCGCCCCGTCCTACGGTGGCAACCAGACGATGGGCGGCCCCCCCTCGCCGTCCGCTCCGTCCTACGGTGGCCAGCAGCAGATGTCCCCGGCGATGACCCAGCCGATGGCGCCGGTGCGTCCGCAGGGTCCGTCCCCGATGGGGCAGGCGCCCTCGCCCATGCGGGGCTTCCTGATCGACGAGGACGACAACTGACGGCCTGATGGCCAGTAGTACGGCGTAGACGTCGGCGGCGTTCAGGGCGAGGCCCCGGGTTCACCCCCGGGGCCTCGCCCTTTGCCACGTCCGTTCGTACCCGTGCGAGCGCGTTCGTGCGAACGCGCCCGCGGTCGGGCGCACGCAACGCCGAAGGCCCGGGCCCGCCGAGATTTTTTCGGCGGGCCCGGGCCTTCGGTGCGAGAGGTCCCGGGGGCGTTACGCCTTGCGCAGGCGGAACGTCAGGGACAGGCCCTCGTCGGTGAACGGCTCGCCGTAGCCGCCGTCCGCCTCGCCCTGGGCGAAGTCCGTGGCGAGGACCTCGTCGGCGATCAGCGGCGCGTGCTCGGTGAGGGCCTCGGTGACGGCCGGGTCGGTCGCCGTCCAGCGCAGGGCGATGCGGTCGGCCACGTCGAGACCGCTGTTCTTGCGGGCCTCCTGGATCAGGCGGATCGCGTCACGGGCGAGGCCCGCGCGGCGCAGCTCCTCCGTGATCTCCAGGTCCAGGGCGACCGTCGCCCCCGCGTCGGACGCCACCGACCAGCCCTCGCGCGGGGTCTCGGTGATGATGACCTCGTCGGGGGCCAGCGTGATGGTCTCGCCGTCGACCTCGACGGATGCCGTGCCCTCGCGCAGAGCCAGGGACAGGGCGGCCGCGTCCGCGTTCGCGACGGCCTTCGCCACGTCCTGGACGCGCTTGCCGAACCGCTTGCCCAGCGCGCGGAAGTTGGCCTTCGCGGTGGTGTCGACCAGGGAGCCGCCGACCTCGCTGAGCGTCGCCAGGGACTCGACGTTCAGCTCCTCCGTGATCTGCGCGCGCAGTTCGGGGTCCAGCGCGTCGAAGCCGGTGGCCGCGATCAGCGCCCGGGAGAGCGGCTGGCGGGTCTTGACGCCCGACTCCGCGCGCGTGGCCCGGCCCAGCTCCACCAGGCGGCGCACCAGCACCATCTGCTGCGACAGCTCCGGGTCGATGGCGCTGAGGTCCGCCTCCGGCCAGGACGACAGGTGCACCGACTCGGGGGCGCCCGGGGTGACCGGGACGATCAGGTCCTGCCAGACCCGCTCGGTGATGAACGGGGTCAGCGGGGCCATGAGCTGCGTCACGGTCCGGACGACCTCGTGCAGGGTGCGCAGGGCCGCCTTGTCGCCCTGCCAGAAGCGGCGGCGGGAGCGGCGCACGTACCAGTTGGACAGGTCGTCGACGAACGCGGACAGCAGCTTGCCGGCGCGCTGGGTGTCGTAGGCGTCCAGCGCCTGGGTGACCTGGTCGGTCAGCGCGTGCAGTTCGGACAGCAGCCAGCGGTCCAGGACCGGGCGGTCGGCCGGGGCCGGGTCGGCCTCGGACGGGGCCCAGCCGGCCGTGCGGGCGTACAGGGCCTGGAAGGCGACCGTGTTCCAGTACGTCAGGAGCGTCTTGCGGACGACTTCCTGGATCGTGTTGTGGCCCACGCGGCGGGCCGCCCAGGGGGAGCCGCCGGCCGCCATGAACCAGCGGACCGCGTCGGCGCCGTGCTGGTCCATGAGCGGGATCGGCTGCAGGATGTTGCCCAGGTGCTTGGACATCTTGCGGCCGTCCTCGGCGAGGATGTGACCGAGGCAGACCACGTTCTCGTACGACGACTTGTCGAAGACGAGCGTGCCGACCGCCATCAGCGTGTAGAACCAGCCGCGGGTCTGGTCGATGGCCTCGCAGATGAACTGCGCCGGGTAGCGGGTCTCGAACAGCTCCTTGTTCTTGTACGGGTAGCCCCACTGCGCGAACGGCATCGAGCCCGAGTCGTACCAGGCGTCGATCACCTCGGGCACGCGCGTGGCCGTCCTCCCGCAACCGCCCTGCGGGCAGGCGAAGGTGACCTCGTCGATGAACGGGCGGTGCGGGTCCAGGCCCGACTGGTCGGTGCCGGTCAGCTCGGTCAGCTCGGTGAGGGAGCCGACGCAGGTGAGGTGGTCGTCCTCGCAGCGCCAGATGGGCAGCGGGGTGCCCCAGTAGCGGTTGCGGGACAGCGCCCAGTCGATGTTGTTGTTGAGCCAGTCGCCGTAGCGGCCGTTCTTGACCGTGTCCGGGAACCAGTTGGTGTTCTCGTTCTCCGCGAGGAGGCGGTCCTTGATCGCCGTGGTGCGGATGTACCAGGACGGCTGGGCGTAGTAGAGCAGCGCGGTGTGGCAGCGCCAGCAGTGCGGGTAGCTGTGCTCGTACGGGACGTGCTTGAAGAGCAGGCCGCGCTCGTCGAGGTCGGCGGTGAGCTTCTCGTCGGCCTTCTTGAAGAAGACGCCGCCGACCAGCGGGACGTCCTCCTCGAAGGTGCCGTCGGGGCGGACCGGGTTCACGACCGGCAGGCCGTAGGAGCGGCAGACCTTGAGGTCGTCCTCACCGAAGGCGGGGGACTGGTGGACCAGACCCGTGCCGTCCTCGGTGGTGACGTACTCGGCGTTGACGACGAAGTGGGCCTCGGCCGGGAACTCCACCAGCTCGAAGGGGCGCCGGTAGGTCCAGCGCTCCATCTCGGCGCCCGTGAAGGTCTGCCCGGTGCTCTCCCAGCCCTCGCCGAGGGCCTTGGCGAGCAGCGGCTCGGCGACGACGAGCTTCTCCGTGCCTTCCGGGCCCTTCGTCGCGACGACGTAGGTGACCTCGGGGTGCGCGGCGACCGCGGTGTTGGACACCAGGGTCCAGGGGGTGGTCGTCCACACCAGCAGCGCGGCCTCGCCGGCGAGCGGGCCGGAGGTGAGCGGGAAGCGGACGAAGACCGAGGGGTCGACGACCGTCTCGTAGCCCTGCGCCAGCTCGTGGTCGGACAGGCCGGTGCCGCAACGGGGGCACCAGGGGGCGACGCGGTGGTCCTGGACCAGCAGGCCCTTGTTGAAGATCTCCTTCAGGGACCACCAGACCGACTCGATGTACTCGGGGTCCATCGTGCGGTACGGGTCGTTCAGGTCGGTCCAGTAGCCCATGCGGGTCGTGAGTTCTTCGAAGGCGTCCGTGTGCCGGGTCACCGACTCGCGGCACTTCTCGTTGAACTCGGCGATGCCGTACGCCTCGATGTCCTGCTTGCCGGAGAAGCCCAGTTCCTTCTCGACGGCGAGCTCCACCGGGAGGCCGTGGCAGTCCCAGCCGGCCTTGCGGGCGACGTGGTAGCCGCGCATGGTGCGGAAGCGGGGGAAGACGTCCTTGAAGACGCGGGCCTCGATGTGGTGGGCACCGGGCATGCCGTTGGCGGTGGGCGGGCCCTCGTAGAACACCCATTCGGGGCGGCCCTCGGACTGCTCCAGGCTCTTGGCGAAGATCTTCTGCTCGCGCCAGAAGTCGAGCACGGCGTGCTCGAGGGCGGGCAGGTCGACCTGGGCGGGGACCTGGCGGTACGTCGGCGATGTCATCAGCGGGCTTCCTCCGGCGGACTTGCTGCCTTCCGTCCGGAGGGACGAGAGCTACGTCTGCCTGCGCCGCCTTCGGCGCGCTCCCGCGGTACCACCCTCCTTGACCCCCCGGCACGGGGTGTGCGCCGGTGAGCCCCCTCATTGGGGTCGCGATGCCGGGTCTACTGGCCGCTGCCTTCGCTGCGGCGTTCTTCCGGCGGCTCCGGGGTGATCTTCACGTCGCGCTCGCCCCCGGGCTCCCACCGTCCCCGGGTCGCTCTGGGCTGCGTACGCCGCTACTCGTCCCCATCCACGCTTTTCGCTCCGCCCAGTGTACGGCGCCCGGCGGACAGCGGCCGACCGCTTTTCGGGACTCCGGGGGACGGGGTGTCGAGGGGCTTTTGGGTTTGATGACCTGAATGGGGTGGTATGGGTGTTCGGATCCTGGGACGTCCGGCTCGGCGGATTACCGGACGGGGAGCTGGGCACAACCGATGCAGGTTCGCCGCGCGGCGTGCGCGAGGCGGGCGAATCGGGCGGTGTGCCCCGTTGCCGCGGGACTCGAGTCGATTTATCGTCCCAGCACGATTCACGAGCAAGATCACAATATGTGAAGGGGCCGCGGCCATGGTGGCGAAGAAGACCGCCGTACAGCAGCCGGCGTCCGGCAGGCCGGGGGAGGCCTCCGGCGGTGCGGCCAAGGGCGTGGGCGGGAAGAAGTCCGCGCAGGGGGGCGCGGCGGGGCGTGCGGTGAAGGGGGCGGTGGAGAAGGCGGCCGGGGGGACGAAGGCCGCGGTGCAGAAGACCAAGGCGGCGGTCAGGAAGGTGGCACCGGCGCAGACGGATTCGGCCGCGAAGGCGGAGAAGGGGAAGGCACCGGCCGCGGGGACGGCCTCGGAGGAGAGGGCGGCGGCGGAGAAGAGGCCGGCGAAGAAGGTGCCGGCCGGGGAGGCGGCCGCGAAGAAGACGGCGGCCTCGAAGAAGACGTCGCCGGTCAAGAAGGCGTCGGCCAAGAAGGCGCCGGCCAAGAAGGCGCCGGTCAAGAAGGCGCCGGTCAAGAAGGCGGTGTCGAAGAAGGCGGTGGCGGGGCGGGGGGCCTCGACGGCGGTGGCCGGAAGCGAAGCGGCGCAGCCCGGGAAGACGGCCGGAACGAGCGAACCGGCGGCGGCCGAGGAGACGGCCGCGAAGCAGGCTTCGGCCGAGCCGACGCCGGTCAAGAAGGCGGCGTCGAAGAAAGCAGGCGCCAAGAGGGCTGTGGCGGGGAAGGCTCCGGCCAGGAAGGCGGCGGCGGGGAAGGCCGCCGGCGGTGCGGGGAGGACCGTGGGGGCCGGGGCCGGGAAGAAGGGCGCTGAAGGCGTTGCCGGGCAGGGCGCCGCAGGCGGGAGCACCACCACGGGGAGCACCACCACGGGGAGCACCACCACGGGGAGCGCCGGCGCGGGCACCGCCCGCACCGGCGCGGTCACACAGGACACGGCCGGGAGCAGCACGGCCAAGAAGGCGGGCGCGGCAGGGGCCGCACCGCAGACGGGAGCGACGACGGTGGGTGCGAAGAAGACTCCTGGCACGGCCACGGCGGCGAAGACCGCCGTTCCGAAGGCACGGGCGGGCGCGGCGGAGCCCGGTGAGCTCGCGGTACGCCCGGGCGAGGACCCCTGGACGGCGGAGGAGGTCGAGGAGGCCAGGTCCGAGCTGATGTCCGAGGAGGCGCGGCTGCGGGAGGAGATCACCTCGTCGGAGCGGTCGCTCGCCGGTCTGATGCGGGACTCCGGGGACGGTGCCGGCCACGACGAGGCGGACACCGGCAGCAAGAACATCACGCGCGAGCACGAGCTGGCCCTGGCCGCCAACGCGCGCGAGATGCTCGACCAGACCGAGCGCGCCCTGGACCGCCTCGACTCCGGCACCTACGGCCTGTGCGAGAACTGCGGCAACCCCATCGGCAAGGCCAGGATGCAGGCCTTCCCACGGGCCACGCTGTGCGTGGAGTGCAAGCAGAAGCAGGAGCGCCGGTACTGACCCCCGCCGAATGCCTCCTGAGCACGTGCGTCGCGCGAGGCGTGACGTACCCTCGTGCTCAGTCAGGCACCTAGGTTGAGGGACTCACGTGGCAGAGGCGGAGCGCATCATCGGTACGCCGGACACACCGGACGCGGCCGGGGACGGACGGGAGCGGCCCGGTGCAGACGACACCGGCGCCCGGGCGGGCGAGTCCGGCACCGAACCGACGGGGCCGGTGGCCGCCGGGGCCTCCGGCGCCGGCGAGCCGCGGACCGCGGCCGGCCCGGGCCGGGGCAAGCGCCGGATCGCCGTGCTCTTCGGGGTGGCCATGTTCGCCTACGCCCTCGACCTGATCAGCAAGATGATCGTGGTCGCCAAGCTGGAGCACCACCCGCCGATCGAGATCATCGGGGACTGGCTGAAGTTCGAGGCCATCCGCAACGCGGGCGCCGCCTTCGGCTTCGGCGAGGCCTTCACCGTGATCTTCACGGTGATCGCCGCCGCGGTGATCGTGGTGATCGCCCGTCTCGCCCGCAAGCTGTACAGCCTGCCCTGGGCGATCGCGCTCGGCCTGCTGCTCGGCGGTGCGCTGGGCAACCTCACGGACCGGATCTTCCGGGCGCCGGGCGTCTTCGAGGGCGCGGTCGTGGACTTCATCGCGCCCAAGCACTTCGCCGTCTTCAACCTGGCCGACTCGGCGATCGTGTGCGGCGGCATCCTGATCGTGCTGCTGTCCTTCAAGGGGCTCGACCCGGACGGCACCGTCCACAAGGACTGAGCGCGCGGAGGTTGTCCACAGGCGCGTACGGGGGTACCGGGCCCGTCCGGCATACTCGACGGGTGAGCACGCTTCCCGAGATCCGTACCCTGCCCGTGCCCGACGGCCTGGAGGGCGAGCGCGTCGACGCCGCCATCTCCCGCATGTTCGGCTTCTCCCGTACCAAGGCGGCCGAGCTCGCCGCCTCGGGGAAGGTCACGGTCGACGGATCGGTGGTCGGCAAGTCGGAGCGGGTGCACGGCGGGGCCTGGCTGGAGGTCGAGATGCCCCAGGCGCCCGCGCCGGTGCAGGTGGTGGCCGAGCCGGTCGAGGGCATGGAGATCGTGCACGACGACGATGACGTGGTCGTCATCGTCAAGCCGGTCGGCGTGGCCGCGCACCCGTCGCCCGGCTGGACCGGGCCGACCGTCATCGGAGGCCTCGCCGCCGCCGGGTACCGCATCTCGACCTCCGGCGCCGCCGAGCGCCAGGGCATCGTCCACCGCCTGGACGTCGGCACGTCGGGGCTGATGGTCGTGGCCAAGTCGGAGTACGCGTACACGTCGCTGAAGCGCCAGTTCAAGGAGCGCACGGTCGACAAGCGGTACCACACGCTCGTCCAAGGCCACCCCGACCCGACCAGCGGCACCATCGACGCGCCCATCGGACGGCACCCGCAGCACGACTACAAGTGGGCCGTCACCGCCGAGGGCAAGCCGTCGGTCACGCACTACGACCTCATCGAGGCGTTCCGCGCGGCGTCCCTGCTGGACGTGAAGCTGGAGACCGGCCGCACCCACCAGATCCGCGTCCACATGGCCGCCCACCGGCACCCCTGCGTCGGCGACCTGACCTACGGCGCCGACCCCACGCTCGCCAAGCGGCTGCGCCTGACCCGGCAGTGGCTGCACGCGGTGCGGCTCGGCTTCGAGCACCCCGGCGACGGGCAGTGGGTGGAGTTCTCCTGCGACTACCCGGAGGACCTGCGGAACGCCCTGGACCAGGTGCGGGAGGAGACGTACGCGTGAGCGTCCCCGGCTACGCGGTGCGGGTCGCCGAGGGCCCGGCCGACCGCGAGGCGTGCTTCGCGGTGCGCAAGGAGGTCTTCGTCGGCGAGCAGGGCGTGCCGGAGGACCTGGAGTACGACGCGTACGACGCCGGGGCCGTCCACGTCCTGGCGGTCCGGCCGGACGGTGTGCCCCTCGGGACCGGGCGGCTGCTGGTCGGGGACGCGGCCGTGGCGCAGACTGGGGCCGGTCCGTCCGTGGGTTCCCTCGGCCGGCTCGCCGTGGCCGCTCACGCGCGCGGGCTCGGTGTCGGAGCCGCCCTGGTGCGGGCCATCGAGGAGGCGGCACGCGCGCGGGGGCTCACGGCCGTGGACCTGCACGCCCAGACGCACGCACTCGGCTTCTACGAGCGGCTCGGTTACGTGGCCTACGGGCCGGAGTACCTGGAGGCGGGGATTCCGCACCAGGGGATGCGGCGTTCGCTCTAGCCCTGCCGCGGCGGGTGCCGAAACGGTTTGTCGCGGGAGTTGCGTGGCAGGCTTGAGATCAGTCGTGTGACCGTCTGACCTCCCGGAGCGCTGACCGTGGATCAGTTGGCCCTGTTGTTCGTGCTGCTGCTCGGGGCCGTGATCAGCGTCCCGGTGGGGGACCGGCTCGGGATGCCCGCGCCGGTGCTGATGACCCTGCTCGGCATAGTCCTGGCGCTGCTGGACTTCGTTCCGAACGTCGACATCCCGCCGGACCTGATCCTGCCCCTGCTGCTGCCGCCCCTGCTGTACGCCGCCGTGCGGCGCACCTCGTGGCGGCAGTTCGCGGCGAACAAGAGACCCATCTTCCTGCTGGCCGTGGCGCTGGTGTTCGTCACCATGGCCTGCGTGGCCGCCGCGGCGAACGCGATCGTGCCGGGGCTGCCGCTCGCCGCGGCGTTCGCGCTGGGCGCGCTGGTGGCACCGCCCGACCCGGTCGCGGCCACCGCCGTCGCCGGGCAGCTGGGGCTGCCGCGCCGGCTGGTGTCGATCCTGGAGGGCGAAGGGCTGTTCAACGACGTGACGGCCATCGTCCTCTACCACGTGGCGATCGCCGCCGCCGTGAGCGGGACCTTCTCGCCCTGGCAGGCCGGGCTGGACCTGGTGCTCTCGGCCGTCGTGGCGATCGCCGTCGGGCTCGCGCTCGGCTGGGGCACGAACAAGCTGATGGAGCTGCTCAACGACGCGACCTTGCAGATCGGGCTGACGCTGCTGGTGCCGTACGCCTCGTACGTGATGGCCGAGGAACTGCACGGCTCGGGGGTGCTCGCGGTGCTCACCACCGCGTTGTTCCTCGCGGAGTACGGTTCCGACGCCGACGACGTCATGACGCGGCTGGCCGGGCACACCTTCTGGAACATCGTCGACACGCTCGTCACCGGCGTCGCGTTCGGCCTCGTCGGGCTGGAGCTGCACAACGCGATCAACACCGCGGCCGGCCGGTGGGGCCAGCTGCTCGGGTGGGCGGCGCTGGTGGTGTGCGTGGTGGTGTTCGTACGGCTGCTGTGGCTGCTGCCGGCGACCTGGCTGACCAAACGGCTGCACGCGCGGCGGGACTACGACGAGGACATCCCGGTGAGCTGGCGCGAGACCGTGGTGATGTGGTGGTCGGGGATGCGGGGTGTGGCCTCGGTCGCGCTGGTGCTGGCGATCCCGCTGGAGACGGACTCGGGGGCGCCGTTCCCCAACCGGGACGAAATCATCTTCATCGCGTTCGGCGTGATCATGGTCACGCTGGTGGTGCAGGGGCTGACGTTGCCGTGGCTGGTGCGGCGGCTCGGGGTGAAGGCCGACACGGACGCGGAGAAGGAGTTCGCGAAGGCCCTGGCGATCCGGGCGTCGAAGGCGGCGAAGCGGCGGTTGCGGGAGATCGAGGAGGACGAGGAGCTGCCGGAGGAGCTGTCCGAGCAGATGCTGCGGCGGGCGTTCGACATCGGGGTGCGGATCAGCCCGGAGGTGGCGGAGGACGAGCGGCGTGAGGCGCACCGGGAGCGGGCCCGCCAGCTGAAGCGGATGCGGCGGATCCAGCAGGAGATGCTGAGCGCTGCGCGGCACGAGGTGCTGGCGGCGCGGAGTGAGCCCGAGGCGGACCCCGAGGTGGTGGACCGGGTGCTGCGCCATCTCGACGTGCGGAGCCTGCGGTGAGTTTCCCGCGCGCGCACCGCCCGTAAGGGTGCTCCAGGGGTCCTGGTCTCCGGGGGACGTGCTCGCCGCCGGCGGTGGGCGGCCGTCGGGCGGTCGGTGATGGGCGGTGGGTGGTGGGCGACGCGATGGGCGCGGGGCGCCGGGACCGGCTGGTCGGCGAGGCCCCCGAAAGGCGGGCCGGGACGCCCGGGGACGCTGCCGAGACTCCGTACTGGCTCGCCTGGCCGGCGGACACGAGGACGGCTGCCCGCGCCGCGGGCAGCCGTCCTGCCATCGTTCTTCGGTGTGCGCGCCCCGGGCGCGTCAGCGCTCCGACCGGGACGAGCCGTGGTACCGGCGCTGGACGGGGACCCCGTCCGGGGACGGCCGCGCGCCGTCGTGCGACGGATGGCCGCCGTTGCGGGACGGCGGCAGTACCGCGTCCGCCGTGTTGACCCTGGGCAGGGCGTACGGGTGCTCGTCGGCCAGCCAGCGGATCATCCGCTCGCGGACCGCGACCCGCACCGTCCAGATGTCGTCGGCGTCCTTGGCCGTCACCAGCGCGCGCACCTGCATGGTGCTCGGCGTGGTGTCCGTGACGGACAGGTCGTAGGCGCGGCCGTCCCAGGCCGGGCACTCGCGCAGGATGTCGCGCAGCTTGTCGCGCATCGCGTCCACGGGGGCCGTGTGGTCGAGGTGCCAGAAGACGATGCCGGTCATCTGCGGTGTCCCGCGCGACCAGTTCTCGAAGGGCTTGGACGTGAAGTACGACACCGGCATGGTGATCCGGCGTTCGTCCCAGGTGCGCACGGCCAGGAACGTCAGTGTGATCTCCTCCACCGTGCCCCACTCGCCGTCCACGACCACGGTGTCCCCGATGCGCACCATGTCGCCGAAGGCGATCTGGAACCCGGCGAACATGTTGCTCAGCGTGGACTGCGCGGCGACACCGGCGACGATGCCGAGGATGCCGGCCGAGGCCAGCAGCGAGGCACCGGCCGCCCTGAACGCCGGGAAGGTCAGCAGCATGCTGGCCGCGGCCACCACACCGACGATCGCGGACACCACCCGCATGATCAGCGTCACCTGGGTGCGCACCCGGCGGACCCTGGCCGGGTCGCGGTGGGCGCGGGCATGGGCGTACCGGCTGTAGGACGTCTCGACGATCGCCGCCGCGATGCGGATGATCAGCCACGCGGCCGACCCGATCAGCACCAGGGTCAGCACCCGGCCGACGGCCTCCTCGCGGCTCTGCAGCAGTTGCGCCTCCTCGTACGAGCCTCTCAGCAGGGCGGCGCACAGCACGAGCTGGTAGGGGATGCGGCCACGGCGGAGCAGACCCCACAGCGGGGTGTCGTGGTGCCGTTCGTCGGCCTTGCGCAGCAGGAAGTCGGTGGCCCAGCCGATCACCAGCGTGAGCACGACCGAGCCACCGACCACGAGCAGCGGTCGTAGCAGGTTCTCCATGCACCCGAACCTAACCGGCTCACCGGGGGCATGAACATGTGACTTCGGCGGCGTCCTGGGTACTGCCGCGATCCCGGCTCGTCACACCCGGCTGGCACCATGGCCTCATGAACATCATGCTCTTTCACTCGGCGTTCGGGCTGCGGCCCGCGGTGCGCCAGGCCGCCGACCGGCTGCGCTCGGCCGGTCACGAGGTGTGGACGCCCGACCTCTTCGAGGGGCGTACGTTCGAGACGGTCGAGGAGGGCATGGAGCACAAGGAGAAGATCGGCAAGGACGAGCTGCTGAGGCGGGCCGTGCTGGCGGCCGCGCCCTACTCGGAGCGCGGGCTCGTCTACGCCGGCTTCTCGCTCGGCGCCTCCATCGCCCAGACCCTCGCCCTCGGCGACGACAAGGCCCGCGGGCTGCTGCTCCTGCACGGCACGTCGGACATCGCGCCGGGCGTCCAGGCGGACGAGCTGCCGGTCCAGCTGCACGTGGCGGAGCCGGACCCGTTCGAGACGGACGACTGGCTGAGCGCCTGGTACCTCCAGATGGGCCGCACCGGCGCCGACGTCGAGGTGTACCGGTACGCCGGGGCCGGTCACCTCTACACCGACCCCGACCTGCCCGACTACGACGCGGAGGCCGCCGAGGCCACCTGGCGGGTGGCGCTCGGCTTCCTCGACAGCCTCTGATTCCTCGACAGCCTCTGAGGGACGGCTCAGACCGGGTCGTAGACGCGTTCGAGCTTCTGCGTGCCGCTGCGCGTGCGGTACGAGCGGGACCACTTGGCCGTCGCGTCGCGCCGCGCGCGGTCGGAGACGACGTAGAAGTCCATCTGCGCGCGCTCGGCCGTGATGTCCAGGACGCCGAAGCCGTGGCGGTCGGTGTCGACCCAGTGGACGTGCCGGTTGGCCGCGCGGATGACCGGTGAGGCGACCGCGGAGACCGTGCCCTCGGGAACCTTGACGATGTCGTCGAGGTTGTCCGAGGTGACGGAGGTGACCACGAACTCCGTGGCGGCCGAGGGGGAGAGCGGGTACGTGCCGGCGTCGACCGGGACGTCGTTGGCCCAGGCCATGTGGATGTCGCCGGTGAGGAAGACCGTGTTGCGGATGGCGTTCGCGCGCAGGTGCGCCAGGATCTCCCGGCGGTCGTCGGTGTAGCCGTCCCACTGGTCGGTGTTCAGGGCGAGGCCCTCCTGCGGCAGGCCCAGCAGCTTGGCGAGCGGCTTGAGCAGGTCGGCGGAGAGCGAGCCGATGGCGAACGGCGAGATCATCACCGAGTTGCCGACCAGCCGCCAGGTGGTGTCGGACGCCTTCAGGCCCGCCTTGAGCCAGTCGAGCTGGGCGCGGCCGGTGAGGGTGCGGTCCGGATCGTCGACCTCGCCGTTGCCCACCTTGACCTGCTGGGAGCGGAACGAGCGCAGGTCCAGCAGCGAGAGGTCGGCCAGCTTGCCGAAGCGCAGCCGGCGGTAGGTGGTGCCGGCGATCGCGGGACGCACGGGCATCCACTCGAAGTAGGCCTGCTTGGCGGCGGCCTGACGGGCCGGCCAGGTGCCCTCGGCGCCCTCCGTGTGGTTCTCGGCGCCGCCCGACCAGGCGTCGTTGGCGATCTCGTGGTCGTCCCAGATGGCCACGACCGGGGCCGCCGCGTGCAGGGCCTGCAGGTCCGGGTCGGTCTTGTAACGGGCGTGCCGCACGCGGTAGTCGGCGAGGGTGAGGATCTCGTGCGCCGGGGCGTGCGGGCGGACGACCGTGCCGCGGGTGCCGTACTCGCCGGTGCCGTACTCGTAGATGTAGTCGCCCAGGTGCAGCCAGGCGTCCAGGTCGCCGCGGGCCGCGAGGTGGCGGTACGGGGAGAAGTAGCCGGCCTCCCAGTTGGCGCAGGAGACCACGCCGAAGCGCAGGCCCGGGACGGCGGCGTCGTGCGCGGGGGCGGTGCGGGTGCGGGCGGCGGGGGAGTCGGTGCCGCCAGCGGAGAAGCGGAACCAGTACTCCGTGCCCGGCTCCAGGCCGCGGATGTCGGCCTTCACGGTGTGGTCGGAGGCGGCGGTCGCGAGGGTGGAGCCCTTGGCGACGACATGCGTGAACGCCTTGTCCCGGGCGACCGTCCAGCTCACCTCGGTGTCCGGGCCGAGCCCGGAGCCGGGTATCGCCTCCGGGGCGGGCGTCACGCGGGTCCACAGCAGGATGCCGTCCGGCAGCGGGTCACCGGAGGCGACGCCGTGCAGGAAGGCGGGGGCCTGGCCTACGGCGCGCGCGGGCAGGGTTGCCGCCAGCGGCCCGGCCAGGACAGCGGTCGCCGCCGCGGCCTTGACGACCGTACGGCGGCGCGGGGTGAGGGAGTTGAGGCCCTCGGACGTGTTCGATGATCTGTATCGACTGGTCACGAGCCATCAGGTTACTGGTCGGTATGCGCCGGAGCGGGCGAACTCCGGAAGTTCGCCCGCTCTTCACATGCCGGCCGGTCCCCGGCCCGGCGTCACTTCTTCAGGGCCTCGCCCACGACCCGGTTGAAGTCGGCCACCGTCATCAGCGGCGTGCCCTGGCCGTCGGCGGTGAGCTGCTTGCCGTCCATGACGAGGCCCGGCGTGCCCGTGACGCCGTCCTTGTTGTCGTCGAAGGTCTTCGACATGGCCATCGCCCAGGCGTCGTAGGTGCCCTTCTCGACTGCGTCCTGGAACTTGTTGTTGCCCTTCAGCTCCGGGACGCTGTCGGCGACCTTGATCAGGTAGCTGTCGTCCTTGAACTTGTCGGTCGTCTCCTCCGGGTGGAACTTGGCGGAGTACAGCGCGGCCTTGTAGTCGAGGAAGGCCTGGTCGCTGACGTTCAGGGCGGCGCCCAGGGCGCTCAGCGCGTTCTTGGAGCCCTCGCCGTTGTCCTTGTCGTCGATGAAGGTGGCCCCGATGAACTGCATCTTGTACTTGCCGTCGTCGATGTCCTTCTTCATGGTCGGGCCGACGACCTGCTCGAACTGGGCGCACACCGGGCAGCGCGCGTCCTCGTAGACCTTCAGGGTCTTCTTCGCCGAGTCCTTGCCGATGACGACCGTGGTGCCGTCGGTGCCCGTGGTGTTGGCCGGGGCGACGACCTCGGCGTCCTTCTGGGACTCCCAGTAGGAGGGCTTGTTGCCCTGGACGACCGCGTAGCCGATGCCGCCGGCTATCGCCAGGACGCCGACGACGGAACAGGCGACGATGATCTGCCTCTTGGCCTTCGCCCGCTTGGCCTCGCGCTCACGCTCGACACGCAGCCGCTCGCGGGCCGCCGTCTTGGCCGCCTGGCTGTTCCGCTTGCTCATGGTGATGTTCTCCGTGGGGGACGCGCACACGTCGTGTGCGGAATACGTAAGGGGGACTGCTCGTGCTCGGAAGTGCCGCGCGCGAGGCGGTGCCGCGCGCGAGGCGGTGCCTGATGCGAGGGCGGTGCCTCACGCGACGGCGGGTGCCTCAAGCGACGGTGGGTGCCTCAGACGAGGGCGGGTGAGCACGGCGGTCCGCGCCGCCCCAGGGAGTACGCCAGGACCAGGTCGCGGGCGGTGGACGTGCGGCCTGCGGTGCGCGAGGGCAGCCGGCGGCCGGCCGGACGCCGCCGCACCGTCACCGCGGCGAACGCCAGGAGCAGCGGCCGGAACGTCGTCGCCGTCACCGCCCGCAGCAGCTGGGCCAGGGCCCGCTCGCCGCGGCGCAGCCAGACGGCGGCGCTGAGGCCGACGCCGAGGTGCGCCCCGAGCAGCAGCCAGGCCGTGGCCGGGTCGGCGTGGGCGACCACCGCCGCGAGCCGCTCCGTGCCGGTGGCCCCGGCCATCCGGGCCAGCGGCGTGCCCACCTCGCCGCCGCCGCACAGCACCTCCAGGCCGACCGAGCGCAGCGGACCCGCGACCGGGCCGCCCGCGCGGCCGTAGCAGGCGTGCTGCCCCGTGGTGAACACCGTGTCGGCGGCCAGCTCCAGCGGGATCAGCAGGGCGGCGATCCGTCCGAAGGAGCGCTCGCGGCCCGCCAGGGCGTACGCGAGGGCGAACACGGCGGCGGCGACCGCCGCCACCGTGCCCACCGGCAGCGGGACCCGGGACAGCAGCACGTGCGACGCGGTGCTGAGCGTCACGACCACGGCCGTGAACAGCGCCGCGCGCACGGCTCTGAGCGGGATCCCGGATATGTCCATAGCGAGAGAAGAGTCTGTCACGGAGCCCTGTAAGGGACCCCTAAAGGATGCCTGTGTGAGCCGTTTCCGTCACAGACCCGGGATCCGGCCGTTGCGGAAGAGGTCCACGAAGGTCTGGTGGTCGGCACGCGCGCGTGCGCCGTAGCCGTGCGCGAAGTCGACCAGCAGGGGCGCGAAGCCCTCCTCGTCGGCCGCGATCGCCGCGTCGATGGCCCGCTCGGTGGAGAACGGCACCAGGGACTCGCCGGACTGGTCGTCGGCCGCCGCGTGCATCGCGGCCGTCGCCCGGCCGAGGTCGGTCACCACCTGGGCGATCTCCTCCGGGTCGTCGATGTCGCCCCAGTCGAGGTCGACCGCGTACGGCGAGACCTCGGCGACCAGCTGGCCCGCGCCGCCCAGCTCGGTCCAGCCCAGCCAGGGGTCGGCGTGCGCCTGGAGGGCGCGCTGGGAGATGACCGTGCGGTGCCCCTCGTGCTGGAAGTAGTCGCGGATCGCCCGGTCCGTGACGTGCCGGGAGACGGCCGGGGTCTGGGCCTGCTTGATGTAGATCACGACGTCGTTCTCCAGGGCGTCGCTGTGGCCCTCCAGGAGGATGTTGTACGACGGCAGCCCCGCCGAGCCGATGCCGATGCCGCGGCGGCCGACGACGTCCTTCACCCGGTAGGAGTCGGGGCGGGCCAGGGAGCTGTCCGGGAGCGTCTCCAGGTAGCCGTCGAAGGCCGCGAGGACCTTGTAGCGCGTGGCCGCGTCCAGCTCCACGGAACCGCCGCCGGGCGCGAAGCGGCGCTCGAAGTCGCGGATCTCCGTCATGGACTCCAGCAGCCCGAAGCGGGTCAGCGACCGGGCGTCGCGCAGCGCGTCCAGCAGCGGGCCCTGGGCCGTGTCCAGCGTGAACGGCGGCACCTCGTCGCTCTTCGCGCCCGTGGCCAGGGCGTGGATCCGCTCCCGGTACGCGCCCGCGTACACCCGCACCAGCTCGGTGATCTGCTCGTCGCTGAGCGCCTTGGCGTACCCGATCAGCGCGATCGACGCCGCGAAGCGCGCCAGGTCCCAGGTGAACGGGCCCACGTAGGCCTCGTCGAAGTCGTTCACGTTGAAGATCAGGCGGCCGTTGGCGTCCATGTACGTGCCGAAGTTCTCCGCGTGCAGGTCGCCGTGGATCCACACGCGCGAGGTGCGCTCGTCCAGGTAGGGGCCGCTCAGCAGGCCCTGGCGCTCGAGGTCGTGGTAGAAGAGGCACGCCGTGCCCCGGTAGAAGGCGAAGGCCGAGGCCGCCATCTTCCGGAACTTCACGCGGAACGCGGCCGGGTCGGCGGCCAGCAGCTGGCCGAAGGCGGTGTCGAAGACGGCGAGGATCTCCTCACCGCGGTGCTCGCCGTCGAGCTGCGGGAACGACATCGCTGGGTGCCTCCTGGTGCGTGCGTCTCAGGGCGGCAGGTCCGCCCTCTGCCTAACGTGCGGGGCCACGCCCGAGTGCCCGCGGCCCCCGCACGACGGTACGCGGGTCAGGCCCCCGCGTGTCAGTGCCGAGGCATAGACTTCGACGCTGTCCCCCAGACTGTCCGCAGCCTGTCGGACCCCATTCGACCCGTGTTCTTCCTGGAGGCCGCAGCCGTGTCAAAGCCGCCGTTCACGCACCTGCACGTCCACACCCAGTACTCGCTGCTGGACGGTGCCGCGCGGCTGAAGGACATGTTCGAGGCGTGCAACGAGATGGGCATGACGCACATCGCCATGTCCGACCACGGCAACCTCCACGGGGCGTACGACTTCTACCACTCCGCGCAGAAGGCCGGGATCACCCCGATCATCGGCATCGAGGCGTATGTCGCGCCCGAGTCGCGCCGCAACAAGCGCAAGATCCAGTGGGGCCAGCCGCACCAGAAGCGGGACGACGTCTCCGGTTCCGGCGGTTACACCCACAAGACGATGTGGGCGGTGAACAAGACCGGTCTGCACAACCTCTTCCGGCTCTCCTCCGACGCCTACGCCGAGGGCTGGCTGCAGAAGTGGCCCCGGATGGACAAGGAGACCATCGCCCAGTGGTCCGAGGGCATCGTCGCCTCCACCGGCTGCCCCTCCGGCGAGGTGCAGACCCGGCTGCGCCTCGGCCACTTCGACGAGGCCCTCAAGGCCGCCGCCGACTACCAGGACATCTTCGGCAAGGACCGCTACTTCCTGGAGCTGATGGACCACGGCATCGAGATCGAGCACCGGGTCCGCGACGGCCTCCTGGAGATCGGCAAGAAGCTCGGCATCCCCCCGCTGGTCACCAACGACTCGCACTACACCTACGCGCACGAGGCGACCGCCCACGACGCGCTGCTGTGCATCCAGACCGGCAAGAACCTCTCCGACCCGGACCGCTTCAAGTTCGACGGCACCGGCTACTACCTGAAGTCCACGGACGAGATGTACGCCATCGACTCCTCGGACGCCTGGCAGGAGGGCTGCGCCAACACCCGGCTGATCGCCGAGATGGTCGACACCACGGGCATGTTCGAAAAGCGCGACCTCATGCCCAAGTTCGACATCCCGGAGGGGTACACGGAGGTCAGCTGGTTCCGCGAGGAGACCATGCGCGGCATGCACCGCCGCTTCCCGGACGGCATCCCGGACGACCGCATGAAGCAGGTCGAGTACGAGATGGACACCATCATCTCGATGGGCTTCCCGGGCTACTTCCTCGTGGTCGCCGACTTCATCATGTGGGCCAAGAAGCAGGGCATCGCGGTCGGCCCCGGCCGTGGTTCCGCGGCCGGCTCGATCGTCGCCTACGCCCTCGGCATCACCGACCTCGACCCCATCCCGCACGGCCTGATCTTCGAGCGGTTCCTCAACCCCGAGCGCATCTCCATGCCCGACGTCGACATCGACTTCGACGAGCGCCGGCGCGTCGAGGTGATCCGGTACGTGACGGAGAAGTACGGCGCCGACAAGGTCGCCATGATCGGCACGTACGGCACCATCAAGGCCAAGAACGCGATCAAGGACTCCGCGCGCGTGCTGGGCTACCCGTACGCGATGGGCGACCGCATCACCAAGGCCATGCCCGCCGACGTCCTCGGCAAGGGCATCAACCTCGACGGCATCACCGACCCGAGCCACCCGCGCTACTCGGAGGCGGGCGAGGTCCGGGCGATGTACGAGAACGAGCCGGACGTGAAGAAGGTCATCGACACCGCCAAGGGCGTCGAGGGCCTGGTCCGGCAGATGGGCGTGCACGCCGCCGGCGTGATCATGTCCAGCGAGACCATCACCGACCACGTCCCGGTCTGGGTCAGGCACACCGACGGCGTGACGATCACGCAGTGGGACTACCCGAGCTGTGAGTCGCTCGGCCTGCTGAAGATGGACTTCCTGGGCCTGCGCAACCTCACGATCATGGACGACGCCGTCAAGATGGTGAAGTCCAACAAGGGCATCGACATCGATCTGCTGTCGCTTCCGCTGGACGACCCCAAGACCTTCGAACTGCTCCAGCGCGGCGACACCCTCGGCGTCTTCCAGTTCGACGGCGGCCCGATGCGCTCCCTGCTCCGGCTGATGAAGCCGGACAACTTCGAAGACATCTCCGCCGTGTCGGCCCTGTACCGCCCGGGCCCGATGGGCATGAACTCCCACACGAACTACGCGCTGCGCAAGAACGGCCAGCAGGAGATCACGCCCATCCACCCCGAGCTGGAGGAGCCGCTCAAGGAGGTCCTGGACGTCACCTACGGCCTGATCGTCTACCAGGAGCAGGTGCAGAAGGCCGCCCAGATCATCGCCGGCTACTCGCTCGGCGAGGCCGACATCCTCCGTCGCGTGATGGGCAAGAAGAAGCCCGAGGAGCTGGCGAAGAACTTCGTCCTCTTCCAGGAGGGCGCCCGCAAGAAGGGCTACAGCGACGAGGCCATCCAGGCGCTGTGGGACGTGCTGGTCCCCTTCGCCGGCTACGCGTTCAACAAGGCGCACTCCGCCGCGTACGGACTCGTCTCGTACTGGACGGCGTACCTCAAGGCGAACCACCCCGCCGAGTACATGGCCGCCCTGCTCACGTCCGTGAAGGACGACAAGGACAAGTCGGCCGTCTACCTCAACGAGTGCCGCCGCATGGGCATCCGGGTGCTCCCGCCGAACGTCAACGAGTCGATGTCCAACTTCGCGGCCCAGGGCGACGACGTGATCCTCTTCGGCCTCTCCGCCGTCCGCAACGTCGGCACGAACGTGGTCGAGTCGATCATCCGGTGCCGCAAGGCGAAGGGGAAGTACACCTCCTTCCCGGACTACCTCGACAAGGTGGAGGCGGTGGTCTGCAACAAGCGCACCACCGAGTCCCTGATCAAGGCGGGTGCCTTCGACTCGCTGGGCCACACCCGCAAGGGCCTCACCGCCCAGTACGAGCCGATGATCGACAACGTGGTCGCGGTCAAGCGCAAGGAGGCCGAGGGGCAGTTCGACCTCTTCGGCGGCATGGGCGAGGCCGAGACCAGCGAGCCGGGCTTCGGGCTCGACGTGGAGTTCTCCACCGACGAGTGGGACAAGACCTACCTGCTCGCCCAGGAGCGGGAGATGCTCGGTCTGTACGTCTCCGACCACCCGCTGTTCGG
Source organism: Streptomyces sp. NPDC044921 (assembly GCF_056432865.1). Lineage (NCBI taxonomy): Bacteria > Bacillati > Actinomycetota > Actinomycetes > Kitasatosporales > Streptomycetaceae > Streptomyces > Streptomyces sp. NPDC044921. Next base: position 89,996 of record NZ_JBWKIF010000005.1, on the reverse strand, counting down.
GCTGGAGCACATCCTGTCCGACAAGGCCGACGCGGGCATCTCCCAGCTGACCGGCGGCGAGCACGCGGACGGGGCGGTCGTCACCATCGGCGGCATCATCTCGGGCCTGCAGCGCAAGATGACCAAGCAGGGCAACGCCTGGGCGATCGCCACCGTCGAGGACCTCGCCGGCTCGATCGAGTGCATGTTCTTCCCCGCGACCTACCAGCTCGTGTCGACGCAACTCGTCGAGGACGCCGTGGTGTTCGTCAAGGGCCGCCTCGACAAGCGGGAGGACGTGCCGCGGCTGGTCGCCATGGAGCTGATGGTCCCGGACCTGTCCAACGCGGGCACCAACGCGCCCGTGGTCCTGACGATCCCGGCCACCCGGGTCACGCCGCCGCTGGTCAGCCGCCTCGGCGAGGTGCTCAGCCACCACAAGGGCGACAGCGAGGTCCGGATCAGGCTCCAGGGGCCGACCAAGACGACCGTGCTGCGCCTGGACCGGCACCGGGTCAAGCCCGACCCGGCGCTCTTCGGCGACCTGAAGGTGCTGCTCGGCCCGTCCTGCCTGGCGGGTTGAGCCGGCCGTCCCGTCCGGCGGGGTGATCCGGTCGGCGGGAGGCGCTCGACGCGCGTGAGGGGCGTACCCGGTACCTGGTACGCCCCTCGCGCATGTGCGCGGGTTGCAAAACCCGTCACACAGATGTCAGTTGTGGCCGAAGCTGCGCTTGCGCTTGCGGGAGACCACGTCGCCGGGGGTCAGCTCGACCTCGGTCTGGGGCTCCGCCTCCGCCACGGGGCTGCGGTCCGCCCGCTGCCCGCGGTCGGTCGGACGCTGCTGCTTACGGTCACGGTTCTTGTTCTTGGCCATGGTGATGCCTCCTGTGGGGGATCTAGGGGCCAGGGCCGGGACCAGATTCACACAGGCCGACAACGATCGCATGTCGGACAATTACCCTGCGTGACAGGGGGAGTCGGAGCAGGGCGGCGCGAAACGCCACGCCGAAGATCGAGTTCCGGCCGTTAACCTCCGCACCGTCGGGCAGACTCGAAGGAAGCCCGAAACTAACCTCCTGGGAAGAGGGTGAGTCGCGTGGACCGCTGCATCGTCCTGGTGGACGCCGGGTATCTGCTGGGAGCCGCGGCGAGTCTCCTCGCCGGGGAGCCCTCGCGGTCCCGCATCACGGTCGACCACACAGCCCTCATCCAGGCCCTGCGCGAGCGCGCCGAGGCGGACACGCAGCAGCCGCTGCTGCGCATCTACTGGTTCGACGGCGCCCCCGACCGCGTCCCGCAGCCCGAGCACCGCCGGCTGCGGGTGATGCCCCGGGTCACCGTCCGGCTCGGCGCCCTGACCCGCAGCGACGGCCGCTGGGCGCAGAAGGGCGTGGACGCGGCCATGCACGCCGAGCTGACCGAACTGGCCCGCAACCGCGCCTGCTCCGACGTCGTCCTGGTCACCGGCGACGGTGACCTGCTGCCCGGCATGATGGCCGCCAAGGAACACGGCGTCGCCGTCCACCTCTGGGCCGTCCAGGCCGCCGACGGCGACTACAACCAGTCCGAGGACCTGGTGGCCGAGGCCGACGAGCGGCGCGTGCTGGACCGCGCGTGGATCACCAAGGCCGTCCGCGCCAAGGAGTACACGGGGGTGTGCGCCCCGCAGCCCGCGCCCCGCCCCGAGATCGCCGCGATCCTCTCCGCGCCGCTGCCCGACTCCGCCCTCACCGCCCCGGCCGAGCGGCCCGCCCCGCAGCCCCCGCACCCGGTGCCCGGCCCCGGGGCGAACGGCAGCGAGGAACGGGTGCCCGCCGCCAAAGGGGTCCCCACGCCCAAGGACCTGGCCGCCCTGCGCGCCCCCAGTCCCCCGCCCGCCCAGCCCCCCGCCTCCGCCACCCTCCGCTGGTCCTCCGACAAGGGCTGGGTCGACCGGCCCGCGGCCGAGCCCCCCGAGGCCGCCTCGATGCCGACGCTCGCCCAGCTGACCACCGCCGAGCAGCGCTGGGCCGACCGCGAGGAGGACATCACCACGGTCGGCGGCGACCCCTTCGAGGTGGGCCAGGTCTTCGCCCGGCGCTGGGTCGAACGCCTCGGCGACCCGAGCCACCTGCAGAAACTGTCCGGGATGTACCCGCGCATCCCGCACCGGGTCGACGGCGAGCTGCTGCGCTACGCCGCCCGGTTCGGCCTGCTCGCCCACAAGGACGACCAGATCGACGAACGCGACCGTTACGCCATCCGGGCCGGCTTCTGGAAGGAGATCGGCGTGCGCACGGGCGTGGAGCACGCCCCGGTCGGTGATTGAGGCGTTCGCCGACGGATGTGCCGTGGTCGGCCGACCCGGGAGCGGACCGGGGTCGCCGACCCCGTAGTCTCGTCCCTTGTGAGTACGCGCGCGGCACAGGCATTTCGGCACGATGGCGACATCGTGTGCGCGGTGCGCGGGCTGACCAAGACCTATCCGGCGGTCCGGGGCCGGCGCGGCGCGCCCGCGACCCCCGAGGTCCGGGCCACGGACGACGTGCGGCTGGAGATCCGCCGCGGCGAGATCTTCGGCCTGCTCGGCCCGAACGGCGCCGGCAAGTCCACCCTCGTGCGCCAGCTCACCGGCCTGATGCGGCCCGACGGCGGCAGCGTGGAGATCCTCGGGCACGACATCGTGCGCCACCCCGAGCGGGCCGCGCGCATCCTCGCCTACCTCGGCCAGGAGTCGACCGCCCTCGACGAACTGACCGTGTCGCTGGCCGCCGAGACCACCGGGCGGCTGCGCGGCCTGGACGTCCGGCGGGCGCGGGCCGAGCGTGACGCCGTCCTCGACGAGCTCGGCCTCACCCCGCTCGCCGGCCGCCCCCTGAAGAGGCTCTCCGGCGGCCAGCGGCGGCTGGCGTGCTTCGCCGCCGCGCTGGTGGGGGAGCGGCCGCTGCTGGTGCTCGACGAGCCGACCACCGGAATGGACCCGGTGGCGCGGCGGGCCGTGTGGTCCGCGGTCGACCGGCGGCGGGCCGAGCGCGGCACGACCGTGCTGCTCGTCACGCACAACGTCATCGAGGCCGAGACCGTGCTGGACCGGGTGGCCGTCCTGGACCGCGGGCGGGTCATCGCCTGCGACACGCCCGCCGGGCTCAAGGAGCAGGTCGCCGGTGAGGTGCGGGTCGACCTGGTGTGGCGGGACACGGCTCCGCTGCACGTCCCGGAGGTGGCCGCGCTGCGGGACCGGGCCGTGGAGTCGGGCCGCCGCTGGACGCTCCGGCTCGGGCCCGAGGAGGCCCGGGCGGTCGTCGCGACCGTCACCGGAGGGGCCGCCTTCGCCGCCCTGGACGACTTCACGCTGACCACGCCGAGCCTGGAGGACGTCTACCTGGCCCTCGGCGGTGCCGCGCAGCAGGGGCTGGTGAGGGCGTGAGGCACGTGAGGATGACCGAGACCTTGAGTGCGCGGGCCGTCGCGTACGTACCGAACAGGGCGACTGCCGCAGTGGACCCGACGAAGGGGAGCAGCGCGACGTGAGTGTCGTACCCGCCGATGTCCTGCCGGGCGGTGCCCTGGCCGTGGAGGAGCCCGCCGCGGGCGCCGCCGAGCTCGGCCCCCGGGCACGGCTGTGGCCGTCGCTGGCGGCCGTGTACCGCGCGCAGCTCTCCCGGGCGCGGGTCGCGCGGATCCCGCTGCTGTTCGTGGCGACCTTCCAGTCGGTCGGGATCATGGTCCTGATGCGCGGGGTCGTGGACGACGGGGCCGAGGCGCAGGCCGTGGTCGCCGGGTCGTCGGTCCTGGTGGTCGCCTTCGTCGCGCTGAACCTGCTCGCGCAGTACTTCGGGCAGCTGCGCGCCAGCGGCGGACTCGACCACTACGCGACGCTGCCGGTGCCGCCCGCGGCGGTGGTGCTCGGCGCGGCGGGCGCATACGCGTCCTTCACCGTGCCCGGGACCGTGGTGACGGCGGTGTTCGGCTGTGTGCTGTTCGGGCTGCCGCTGGCTCATCTGTGGATCCTCGTGGCCGTCATCCCGCTGGCGGGCGCCGCGCTCGCCGGGCTCGGGGCCGCGCTCGGGCTGCTCGCGCCCCGGCCGGAGCTGGCCACGCTGCTCGGGCAGCTGGGCATGTCGGCGGCGCTGCTGCTGGGCGTGCTGCCGGCGGACCGGATGCCGGAGGTCGTGCGCTTCGCGCGGGACCTGCTGCCGTCCACGTACGGCGTCGAGGCGTTCGCGCGCACGTTCGGTAACGACCCCGACTGGGCGTTCGTGCTGGGTGATCTCGCCGTCTGCGCCGGGGTGGGCGTCGTCTCGCTGGCCGTGGCGACCTGGGCGTACCGGCGGGCGGCCGTGCGGTGAGCGGGGAGTGAGCGGGCAGGGGACGTCCGGTGCCGCGGCGCACAGGCGGGCCTGGCACGATGGCAGGGTGACCGCACCACTGACTCCGCCACCGCCACCGCATGAACGTTCCGCAGAGGGTTCGTGGCAGCCGCCGGCCGGGGCGTCCGGGGCTCCGGGCTCTCAGCACGCCCAGTACGCCGAGTACTCCGGGCACGGCTGGTACGGACAGGACGGCCCCGGGATGAAGACGGAAGTACGCGAAGCCGGCGTGGTCGCCGTGGCCGTGGCGCTCGGCGGGGTGCTGCTGGGCGTGCTGTGGTGGTGGCTCGCGCCGCACGTGCCGCTGGTCGGGGACGTGACGGACGGCAACTGGGTCGTCTACCTCGAGGACACCGAGGGGGAGCAGGCCGTCGGGGTGGACGGCACCTTCACGCTGCTCGCGCTCGGCTTCGGGGTCCTGAGCGCGCTGGTGGTGTTCCTGCTGCGGCGGCGCGGGGGCGTGCCGCTGGTCGTGGGGCTTGCCGCCGGGGGGCTGCTCGGGTCGTTGCTGGCCTGGCGGCTCGGGGTGTGGCTCGGGCCCGCGGAGGACGTCATCGCGCACGCGCGCGAGGTGGGGCGGGGGGTGACCTTCTCCGCGCCGCTGAAGCTGGGGGCGAAGGGTGCGCTGCTGGCCTGGCCGCTCGCCGCGCTGGTGGTGCACCTGGGGCTCACGGCGTTGTTCGGGCCGCGGGACCCCGAGCCGGAGTTCGACCACGGGGGTCATCCGCCGCAGCCGGCTGCTTGACAGCCGGCGGTGCGCCGGGCCGGGCGGGGCCGCGGCCCGCCGCAACGGCCAGCCTTCGTCCACGACGCACCGGGCCAGGCGAAGCCGTCCGGTCGGAGTCAGCGGGGCGTTACGGTGGGACACGAGGGCCTCCTGCGGTTGGGCGTAGATGTCGCAATCCACACCGAACCCAGAAGGCCCTCACCCGTTCAAGCACCCAGCACGCGTGTCACCAACGTCCCGGGACAGCACACCTAGGCGCGGCCGATGGGAGCCAGTACCGCTTCCGTCAGTTCCGCCAGGGTCTCCGGGGCGAGTTCCACCTCGAGGCCCCGCCGGCCCGCCGACACGCAGATCGTCGCGTGCGCCGACGCCGAGGCGTCCAGGACCGTCGGGAGTCTCTTGCGCTGGCCCAGCGGGGAGATGCCGCCCCGGACGTAGCCCGTCGTGCGTTCCGCCAGGGTCGGGTCGGCCATCGTGGCGCGTTTGCCGCCGACCGCCGCCGCCAGGGCCTTCAGGTCCAGCTGGCCCGCCACCGGCACCACCGCGACCGTCAGCGCGCCGTCGACGTCCGCGACCAGGGTCTTGAAGACGCGGTCGGGGGAGACGCCCATCGCCTGGGCCGCCTCCTCGCCGTAGGAGGGGTGCGCGGGGTCGTGGTCGTAGGAGTGGACCGTGTACTCCGCTCCCGCCGCCGTGAGGGCCACGGTGGCGGGGGTGCCGCCGGACTGCTGCTGCTTCTTCGACTTCTTCGCCATGCGATCCGCTCGCTCGGGACGTTCAGTTGAGACTGGTCGTGCCGCGCGTCAGGTCCGACGCCGGCAACGACGGCAGACTACGGATGATCGCCGTCTCGGAGCGAAGGAGTTTCAGCTCGTCGCGCAGCCGGGAGGCCGTGTCGGGGGCCTGGAGCAGCCGCTGTTTGGTCGGGGTGTCCAGCATCATCGCCGCCGCCACCAGGTACGACACCACGCCCGGCTCGTCGGGCAGGTCGGCGCCGGTCGTCAGGGAGCGTTCCCGCGCCCCGGCCAGTCGCTTCTGGTACTGCCGGAAGGACCGCAGCACCCCCTCCGCCAGGGGCGCCGCCTCGTCGCCCGGTTCCTCCGTCAGCGTCTCCAGCTCGGCCGTCAGGTACGGGCCGGACGCGTCGACCGACAGCAGCTTCACCCGCGTCGTGCCCGTCGCCAGCACCTCGAAGGAGCCGTCGGTGCGCTCCCGGATGGTCGCCGCGTCGGCGATGCAGCCGACCTTGTGGAAGGCCTTGGCCGGGTCCGTGCCGAAACCGGCCGCGGGCCCCCGCTCGGGCAGGGCCGTCGGGTCGGGCATGCCGGGCGCGCTCGGGGCCACCTCGTGGCCGTCGCGGATCGCCACGACGGCGAACCGGCGCGGCTCGTCCTCCGGCGTCTTCAGCAGTTCGCGCATCATGGCGCGGTACCGCTCCTCGAAGACGTTGAGCGGGAGCACGAGCCCCGGGAACAGCACCGAGTTCAGGGGGAAGAGGGGGAGCCGGACGGTGGTCACGACGCAGAAGCCTAATGGTCGCCGGTGCGGTGTCGTCCGCCGCGTTCACTCCGTGGATGCCGGGGCGGTTCCCCGGCCACCGCGGACCGGATGTCGTCGCGGACCCGCAGGAAGTGCCCGAGCGGGTCGTCCGACAGCCGGTCCCAGGGGAAGGAGGTCGCGTACGGGCCGTTCAGGCGCAGCTGTTCGGCGGCGTCCGGCCAGCGTTCCAGGCGCACCAGGACGTAGATGAGCAGGTTCCGCATCCGGGCGGGCCAGGGATCGGCCGGCGGCAGCAGCGGGGACAGCGCGATCGCGCGGTCGGCGGCCGCGTCCAGCCGCTCGCGCGGGATTCCGGGCCCGCAGTCGCCGGGCCCGCAGTCGTCGGTGAGGTAGCCGAAGGCCGCCCGCAGCGGGAGCGCCTGGACCAGCGCGTCGGCGGGCGCGTCCTGCGCGGCCCGGTCGGCGAAGTCGAAGCACTCGCGGTGGGAGCCGTGCCAGCAGGTGGCCAGGTAGCGCAGGGCCGCCACGTGGCAGCCGTGGTGGTGCGGGGCGCGGCGGACGGCCGCCGCCCACAGCTCCTCGAAGTACTTGTGCCCGGCCCGGGCGCCGCGCGCGTGGTCGAGCGCGAGCCGCCACGGCACCGGGTCCCGCTGGTCGCCCCGGGCCGCGGCCGTGATCAGCGGGCTCACCTCGCGCAGCAGCTCCGCCCGGGCCGGTGAGCGCCAGGCCCGGTCCACCGCCAGCTGGGCCCCGACCAGCAGCGCGTCGGGGTCCTGCGGGGCCGTGGCGAGCCAGGCGTCCAGCCACTCGGGGCGCGCGTGGGCGAAGGCGGCCAGCCGGGTCACGTACCGGTCGCGCCGCTCCCACTCGGCGGCCGCGCGTGTGGCCAGCAGCAGTGCGGCGGCGGGCCCGTGATCGCCCCGGGCGGCGGCGACCAGCGCAGGACTCAGCCGGGCGTCGGGCGCGTCGAGCAGCACCTCGTCGTCGGGTCGCGGCTCGCCGACGGGGTGGGGGGCGGTCCTTGTCATCCGGCTGGGGCGGATGAACGGCAGCTGCATGGCCATGGTGCCGACCATTGAAAGTCGGCCGGTCACGGCGGCGCCAGATCGTTCCGGGAAGTCGCGGAAAGTTGTACGGCGTTTGGTCAAGAGAAGGTAAAGGTGTGACAGTTCAACAACTGGGGTCACAGCCACACCGTCAGTTGCGCCGCAGCAGCCGGGTCGCGCCCGCCGCCACCGTCGTCGCCAGGATCCAGCCGAGCAGGATCATCGCCGTGGCCAGCCACTGCCAGGCCCCGCGCAACTGCCAGAAGCCCACCTGGCCGAGGTCGATCACCGGCAGCAGCAGGTCCAGCGTGAACAGCACCGGGTCCCACTCCGGGTGCTCGCCCCGCTTCATCGGCGGGTGGCCGGCCCGGGAGAAGGCGAGCGAGCCCGCCGCCCACAGCACCGCCATCCACACCGCGGCCCGCCCCGGCCGGTAGCCGTAGGCCACCGTCCAGTCCTGCGCGTACCCCCAGAGCTTGGCGGCGAGCGGCAGGCTCTCGCGGTGCCGGCGCTGCTTGGTGAGCAGCACCTCGCGGGCGTCCTGGTCCTCCCCGCCGGCCCGCAGCACGGCGGCGAGCCGCTCGTACGGCTCCGGGTTGTACTCGGCGGTGGCGGCGGCCACCCAGTCCAGCCGCTCGTCCAGCGGGAACGGTCCGCGCGGCACGAGGTTCTCGTAGGCGAAGCCGCCCATGTGCAGCCGCCCGGGACCGGGCCAGGCGTCCGCCCGGTCCATCAGGTTGACGATCCTCGCCCCCGACAGCACCACCCGGCCGCGCGCCGGCTGCTCGCCGAGGAAGCGCAGCTCCGGCGTCTGCACCCGGCGCAGCGACAGTTCCTGGTCGTCGGTGAGGGTGAACCTGGCCTGCTCGAAGTCGACGGCGTCGCCGAACCGCCCGTCGTCCAGCCGGATCCCGCCCTGGCAGGCGAACCGCTGGATCCGCGTGCCCCGGGCCGGGGTCATCCCGCTCATCGCCTGCGCGCCGATCCCCGCCGGGGTCAGGTACAGGCTGCGCTCGACGGTCAGCTGCGGGGCGTTCAGCGCCAGCCGCGCGTACGGGTTGGCCAGCCGCGCGCCGCGCAGGCTCAGCGACACACCCACGGTGGCGGCGCGCAGGCTCAGCTCGCCGTGCGACTCCAGCAGCTCGGCCTGTAAGTCCTGGCCGACGGTCAGGCCGTCCGCGGCGACCGAGCGGCCGCTGCGGTCCCGGTGCACGACCGCCTGGTTGAGCATCAGGTCCGTGCCGATCTGCGCGTCGGTCAGCCGGATGCCGCGGCGGAAGCGGCAGCGCGGCAGGTGCAGGTCGCCCTCGGTCTGCACCCGGGCCGCCTCCAGCCGGGGCACCGAGCAGTCCACCAGCCGCACGGTCGTGAAGCGGGCCTCCGGCAGCAGCACGTCCTGCTCGAAGCGGCACCGGTGCATCTCGACGTACGGCGTCACCGTGCCGCCCGCGAGGTCCAGGGAGCCGCGGATGTGCACACCGGCGAGCTTCAGCGAGGCCACGCGGCCGGCCAGGGCGGGCGGGCCGTCGAGGAGCAGCCAGCACACGATCCGGGCCCGCACGGTCCGCTCCTCACCCCACGGGTGACCGCCGTGCGGGTCGTCGACCACGGTGTCGCCGCTGCTCAGGTCGTAGACGGTGCCGTTGCGGAAGGCCTGCCACATCCCGGCCTCGGCCGCGGTCAGGTCGTCGGGCAGCTCTCCGGCGCGCAGGCCGGCCCCCTCGGTCACAGTGCTTCCCTTCCTCCCCGGGTACTCGCCGGTTGGGTTCTTCGTACAACTGTTCATGCCCGTTGCGTGACACGCCGAAAGCACTGTGTGACCGGGATCTTCCGTCTTCCTGCGGCGTTCCGTATCAGCCATTGATACGCGCGGACGGTGCCTCACCCGGGTCTGAGAGAATTGAGCACGTGATCTCCCGAATCGATCTGCGCGGCGACGCCCTCGTCGAGGGCCCCGCCCTGCGTGACCTGCTGCCCCGAGCCGACTTCGACGTACAGGCCGCCCTGGAGAAGGTGCGTCCGATCTGCGAGGACGTGCATCATCGGGGCGACGCGGCGCTGATCGACGCCGCCGAGCGGTTCGACGGGGTCAGGCTCGACCAGGTGCGGGTCCCGGCCGCCGCCCTCGCCCGCGCGCTGGAGGAGCTCGACCCGGCCGTGCGCGCGGCCCTGGAGGAGTCCATCCGCCGGGCCCGGGCCGTCCACCGCGAGCAGCGCCGCTCCCCGCACACCACCCAGGTCGTACCCGGCGGCACCGTGACCGAGAAGTGGGTTCCAGTCGAGCGCGTCGGGCTGTACGCGCCCGGCGGCCGGTCGGTGTACCCGTCGTCCGTGGTCATGAACGTGGTGCCCGCGCAGGAGGCCGGCGTCCAGTCCATCGCGCTCGCCTCGCCGGCCCAGGCCGACTTCGGCGGGCTGCCGCATCCGACCATCCTGGCCGCCTGCGCCCTGCTCGGCGTCGACGAGGTCTACGCGGCGGGCGGCGCCACGGCCGTCGCGATGTTCGCCTACGGCACCGAGTCCTGCGCGCCCGCGAACATGGTCACCGGCCCCGGCAACATCTGGGTCGCCGCGGCCAAGCGCTACTTCACCGGCAAGATCGGCATCGACGCCGAGGCCGGCCCCACCGAGATCGCGGTCCTCGCCGACGACACCGCCGACCCGGTGCACGTCGCCTCGGACCTGATCAGCCAGGCGGAGCACGACCCGCTGGCCGCCGCCGTCCTGGTCACCGACTCCGTGGACCTCGCGGACGCGGTGGAGAAGGAGCTGGAGCCGCAGGTCGCCGCCAGCAAGCACGTCGAGGACCGGATCGTGCCCGCCCTCCAGGGCAGGCAGTCGGCGATCGTCCTGGTGGACGGCATCGAGGAGGGCCTGAAGGTGGTCGACGCCTACGGCGCCGAGCACCTGGAGATCCAGACCGCCGACGCCGCCGCGGTGGCCGACCGGGTCAGGAACGCGGGCGCGATCTTCATCGGCCCCTGGGCCCCGGTGTCCCTGGGCGACTACGCGGCCGGGTCCAACCACGTCCTGCCCACCGGCGGCTGCGCCTGCCACTCCTCCGGCCTGTCCGTGCAGTCCTTCCTGCGCGGCATCCACATCGTGGACTACACGCGCGAGGCGCTGGCCGACGTCGCGCACCACGTGGTCACGCTGGCCGAGGCGGAGGACCTGCCGGCCCACGGCGCGGCGATCAAGGCGAGGTTCGACTGGAAGGTTCCACAGGGCAAGTGAGCGACGTACGCATCGACGACCTCCCCGTACGGGACGAGCTGCGCGGCAAGTCCCCCTACGGCGCGCCCCAGCTGGACGTCCCCGTACGGCTGAACACCAACGAGAACCCCTACCCGCTGCCCGAGCCGCTGGTCGAGCGGATCGCGGAGCGGGTCCGTGACGTGGCCCGCGACCTCAACCGCTACCCCGACCGGGACGCGGTCGAGCTGCGCACGCGGCTGGCCGGGTACCTGACCGACACCTCCGGCCACGAGGTCGGTGTGGCCAACGTCTGGGCGGCGAACGGCTCCAACGAGGTCATCCAGCAGCTGCTGCAGACCTTCGGCGGGCCGGGCCGCACCGCGATCGGCTTCGAGCCGTCGTACTCGATGCACGCGCTCATCGCGCGCGGCACGGGCACGGGCTGGATCTCCGGGCCGCGCGGCGAGGACTTCACGATCGACCTGCCCGCCGCCGAGAAGGCGATCGCCGAGCACAAGCCGGACGTCGTCTTCATCACCACCCCCAACAACCCCACGGGCAACGCGGTGCCGCGCGAGACGGTCCTGGCGCTGTACGAGGCCGCGCAGGCGGCGAAGCCGTCGATGGTGGTCGTGGACGAGGCGTACGTCGAGTTCAGCCACGGCGCCTCGCTGCTGCCGCTGCTCGACGGGCGCCCGCACCTCGTCATCTCCCGCACCATGTCGAAGGCGTTCGGCGCGGCGGGCCTGCGCCTGGGCTACCTCGCCGCGCACCCGGCCGTCGTGGACGCCGTGCAGCTCGTGCGGCTGCCCTACCACCTGTCGGCCGTCACCCAGGCGACCGCCCTGGCCGCCCTGGAGCACACCGACACGCTGCTCGGCTACGTCGAGCAGCTCAAGGCCGAGCGCGACCGCCTGGTCGCCGAGCTGCGCGCGACCGGCTACGAGGTCGTCGAGTCCGACGCCAACTTCGTGCAGTTCGGGCGGTTCGACGGCGAGGGCGGCGCGCACGCGGCCTGGCGGAAGATCCTCGACCGGGGCGTCCTGGTCCGGGACAACGGCATTCCGGGGTGGCTGCGGGTGTCCGCCGGAACCCCCGAAGAGAACGACGCGTTCCTCGACGCGGTCCGTGAACTGAAGAAGGAGCAGAGCACATGAGCCGCGTGGGACGCGTGGAGCGAGTCACCAAGGAGACGTCGGTGCTCGTCGAGATAGACCTCGACGGGTCCGGGAAGGTCGACGTGTCGACGGGCGTCGGCTTCTACGACCACATGCTCGACCAGCTCGGCCGCCACGGCCTGTTCGACCTCACCGTGAAGACCGAGGGCGACCTGCACATCGACTCGCACCACACCATCGAGGACACCGCCCTCGCCCTCGGCGCCGCCTTCAAGCAGGCCCTCGGCGACAAGGTCGGCATCTACCGCTTCGGCAACTGCACGGTGCCGCTGGACGAGTCCCTCGCCCAGGTCACCGTCGACCTGTCGGGCCGTCCGTACCTCGTGCACACCGAGCCCGAGAACATGGCGCCGATGATCGGCGAGTACGACACGACCATGACCCGGCACATCCTGGAGTCCTTCGTGGCCCAGGCGCAGATCGCGCTGCACGTGCACGTGCCCTACGGGCGCAACGCGCACCACATCGTGGAGTGCCAGTTCAAGGCCCTCGCCCGGGCCCTGCGCTACGCCTCCGAGCGGGACCCGCGCGCGGCCGGCATCCTCCCCTCGACGAAGGGCGCCCTGTGAACGGCATCTCGACCCTGCTGATCGTCGTCGGCCTGTTCCTCGTCGGCGGGATCTACTCCTTCGTCAAGCAGAAGATGCCCAAGGGCCTGATCGTCCTGCTGTCCATCGGCGCCGCCATGTGCCTGGTGGCCGGTGTCGTCAGGCTGGAGGTGTGGAATTGAGCAGCCCGCGGAAGAAGGTCGTCGTCTTCGACTACGGCTTCGGCAACGTCCGCTCCGCCGAGCGCGCCCTCGCCCGCGCGGGAGCCGACGTGGAGATCACGCGTGACTACGACAAGGCCCTGAACGCCGACGGCCTGCTCGTGCCGGGCGTCGGTGCCTTCGCGTCCTGCATGACGGGCCTGCGCGAGGCGCGCGGCGACTGGATCGTGGACCGCCGGCTGTCCGGCGGCCGCCCGGTGATGGGCATCTGCGTCGGCATGCAGATCCTCTTCGCGCGCGGCATCGAGCACGGCGTGGAGAGCGAGGGCCTCGACGAGTGGCCCGGCTCGGTCGAGCCGTTGCAGGCCGAGGTCGTGCCCCACATGGGCTGGAACACCGTGGACGCGGCGCCCGGCTCGCGGCTCTTCGCCGGCCTGGACCCCGACGCGCGCTTCTACTTCGTGCACTCCTACGCCGTCCACGACTGGTCGCTGGAGACGCACAACCCGGCCATCGAGGCCCCGAAGGTCACCTGGTCCACACACGGCAAGCCGTTCGTCGCGGCCGTCGAGAACGGCGCCCTGTGGGCCACGCAGTTCCACCCCGAGAAGTCCGGCGACGCCGGAGCCCAGCTCCTCACCAACTGGATCGGAACCCTGTGAGCAAGCTCGAACTCCTCCCCGCCGTCGACGTCCGCGACGGCCAGGCCGTGCGTCTGGTGCACGGCGAGTCCGGCACGGAGACCTCCTACGGCTCCCCGCTGGAGGCCGCCCTGGCCTGGCAGCGCTCCGGCGCCGAGTGGCTGCACCTGGTCGACCTGGACGCCGCCTTCGGCACCGGTGACAACCGCGAGCTGATCGCCGAGGTCGCCAAGGCGATGGACATCAAGGTCGAGCTGTCCGGCGGCATCCGCGACGACGACACCCTCGCCGCCGCGCTCGCCACCGGCTGCACCCGCGTGAACCTGGGCACGGCCGCCCTGGAGACCCCCGAGTGGGTCGCCAAGGTCATCGCCGAGCACGGCGACAAGATCGCCGTCGGCCTGGACGTGCGGGGCACCACCCTGCGCGGCCGCGGCTGGACCCGCGACGGCGGCGACCTGTACGAGACGCTGGAGCGGCTCAACCAGGAGGGCTGCGCCCGCTACGTCGTCACCGACATCGCCAAGGACGGCACGCTCCAGGGCCCCAACCTGGAGCTGCTGAAGAACGTCTGCGCCGCGACCGACCGCCCGGTCGTGGCCTCCGGCGGCGTCTCCTCGCTCGACGACCTGCGCGCGATCGCCGAGCTGGTCCCGCTCGGTGTCGAGGGCGCGATCGTAGGGAAGGCGCTGTACGCGAAGGCGTTCACCCTGGAAGAGGCCTTGGAGGCTGTGTCGTCATGACGTCCGAAGCCGTACGGCGAGTGCAGAGCGGAAGTCCCTGGGAAGAGTCCTTCGGTTTTGCACGCGCCGTGGCGGCGGGCGACCGCGTGCTCGTCGCGGGCACGACCGCCTTCAAGGGCGACGTGCTCTACGGCGAGGGCGACCCGTACGAGCAGGCCAAGGTGGCCTTCGCCACCGCCCTGGAGGCGATCGGCGAGTTCGGGCTCGGCGTCGAGTCCGTGATCCGCACCCGGGTGCACCTGGCCCACGCCCGGGACGTGGACGCGGTGGGACGGGCCCACAAGGAGATGTTCGACGCCGTACGCCCCGTCACGACCCTGCTGGTCGTGCAGGGGTTCATCGACTCCCGGGTCCTGGTGTCGGTGGAAGTGGAAGCATTCCGAGGGACACCCTCGCAGCGACACTGAGGGACACCCTCAGAAGAACACCGGAGGAGCACGATTCATGACCCTGGCGGTCCGAGTCATCCCCTGCCTGGACGTGGACAACGGCCGGGTCGTCAAGGGCGTCAACTTCCAGAACCTGCGCGACGCGGGTGACCCCGTCGAGATGGCCAAGGTGTACGACGCCGAGGGCGCCGACGAGCTGACGTTCCTGGACATCACCGCCTCGTCGGGCAACCGCGAGACGACCTACGACGTGGTGCGCCGCACGGCCGAGCAGGTGTTCATCCCGCTCACCGTCGGCGGCGGCGTGCGCGCCGCCGAGGACGTCGACAGGCTGCTGCGGGCGGGCGCGGACAAGGTCGGTGTGAACACCGCCGCCATCGCCCGCCCCGACCTGATCCGCGAGATCGCCGAGCGGTTCGGCCGCCAGGTCCTGGTCCTGTCGGTCGACGCGCGGCGCACCGAGTCCGGCTCCTTCGAGGTGACCACCCACGGCGGCCGCCGCGGCACCGGCATCGACGCCGTCGAGTGGGCCCACCGGGCCGCCGAGCTGGGCGCGGGCGAGATCCTGCTCAACTCCATGGACGCCGACGGCACCAAGGACGGCTACGACCTGGAGATGATCCGGGCCGTCCGCAAGCACGTCACCGTCCCGGTCATCGCCTCCGGCGGCGCGGGCCGGCTGGCGGACTTCCCGCCGGCCGTCGAGGCGGGCGCGGACGCGGTCCTGGCCGCGTCGGTGTTCCACTTCGGCGACCTGCGCATCGGCCAGGTCAAGCAGACCTTGCGGGAGGCGGGCCACCCGGTGCGGTGACGTCCTCACCCGGCCGCAGGACCCCGGTCGCGCCAGGCGGCCGGGGTCTTTCCACAACAGATGCGAAAGAGAAGTTGCGCAAAATAAGTTGTGCAATAGTTCCTCCCTGCCTACGGTCGTCGGCATGGCAGGCAAGGAGAGAGACCGCCGCATCACCGACCTGGGCACGCTCAAGGCGCTGACCCATCCGCTCCGCATCGAGCTCATGCGCGGCCTGACGCTCGCCCGGGTCGCCACCGCCTCCCAACTGGCCGAACAGGTCGACGAGGCCGTGTCACTGGTCAGCTACCACCTGCGCAGGCTCGCCGAGCACGGCCTGATCGAGGAGGCCGAGCCGCAGAGCGCCGACGGGCGGGAGCGGTGGTGGCAGCCGGCCTCGGACGGCCTCAGCATCCACGACGAGGACTTCCGGGACGCTCCCGAGAAGGCCGCCGCCCACACGGCGGCCAGCCGCCTCTTCCTCGACCAGCAGACCGGCATGTACCGGCGGTACCTCGACGAGCGCGCTCACTGGACCCCCGACTGGACCGCGGCCGCCGAGTCCGCGGAGTCGGTCCTGCGGCTCACGGCCGCGGAACTCGCCGAACTGACCGGAGAGTTGCGGGCGCTGGCCCGGAAGTATCAGGAACGGGGACGCGCGGCCGACGAGGCCGGGGACACCGAGGGCCGCGAGAACGTCGCGCTGCACACGTATGCCTTCCCGTTCCGGACCTGAGACCGCCGCGCACCGCGACCCGAACGTGCTCCGCTGGCTGGGTGCCTACACCTCCTCGGCGGTCGGCGACAGCGTCTACTACGTCGCCCTGTCCTGGGCGGCCGTGCAGGCCGGAACACCGGCCGAGGCCGGGGTGGTCACGGCGGCCAGTGCCGTGCCCCGGGCCCTGCTCATGCCGGGCGGGGGAGTGATCACGGACCGATTCGGGGCGCGCCCGGTGGTTCTCGGCAGCAGTGTCCTGCGCTGCCTGCTCGTCGTCATGGCGGCCGGGATGCTGTGTGTGACGAGCCCGGGGCTCTGGGCGCTGGGGGCGGTCGCGCTGCTGTTCGGAACAGCCGACGCCGTCTTCCTGCCGGCCGCGAGCGCACTGCCCGCACAGATCACCGGCCGGGACCAACTGGCGCGTGTGCAGGGGATGCGGGGCCTTGCCACCCGCCTCGCCATGGTCCTGGGCGGTCCGCTCGGCGGCCTCGGCATCGCACTCGGCGGTACGGCCGGGGCGTTCGGACTGGCGGCGCTGCTGACCGGCGGGTCGGTGCCGGTGCTGTGGGCCGTGCGGGTCACCGGAGCCCCGGCAGGCGCCGCGCGCCGGCCCGGTGCGACTGCGGCGGGCCTGCGGGACGGTCTGCGCCACATCAGCCGCCACCCCGTCCTGCGCCCGCTGGTGATCTCCACGGCCCTGGGCGATCTGGGTTTCGTCGGGCCGATGAACCTGGGGCTGATCCTGATGGCCCGAGAGCAGGGGTGGGGGGCGGCCGGTCTGGGCTGGCTGCTCGCCGGGTTCGGCGTCGGGGCCGGGACCGCCTCGCTGGTGCTCGTGCTGCGCGGCCGGGTGCCCCGGGCCGGGCTCGCCATCGCCGCGGGGGAACTCGTCGGCTGTTTGGCGATCGCCGGGCTCCCCCACACGCCGTCCGTCCCCGCGGCTACCGGCGTGACCCTGGTCATCGGCCTGGCGGCCGGACTCGGCGGCGCCCTGCGCGGGGCCGTGCTCCAGGTGAGCGCCGACCGGGGTTACCTCGGCCGGGTCACCTCCGTCTCCGCGCTGGCCGGGTTCGGCATCGCCCCGCTCACCTTCCCGCTGGTCGGCGCGGCGGTCGAGCGGTGGTCGACGGGCCCGGTCTTCGCGGTGTGCGCGGGGATCAGCGGCCTGGGAGCGCTCGTCACCCTCTGTTCGGCCCCGCTCCGCCGCGCCGAACTCCCGCGCTGAGCGGGTCCCGGCGCGGTGAGCGTCGGCTCAGATCCCGAGCTGCTTCGACTCGTGCAGCTTCGCGATCGCGTTCTCGTCGCCGTCCAGGTCGACCTTGGCCGCGTTCTGGCGGCCGTAGGAGAACAGGACCAGTTCGGACGGCTCGCCCGTCACCGTCACGACCGGGGTGCCGCGGTGGGCGACCGCCGTCTGGCCGTCGGGGCGGCGCAGGACCAGGCCCGTCGGCAGGCCGCGGCCCATCAGGCGGGCCGTGCGCTCCAGGCGGGACCACAGGGCGTCCTGGAAGACGGGGTCGAGCTCGCGTGGGGACCAGTCGGGCTGGGCGCGGCGCACGTCCTCGGTGTGGACGTAGAACTCGACGATGTTCGACGCCTCGTCGACCGGCTTGAGCGAGAAGGGTGAAAAACGCGGCGGGCCCGTACGGATCAGCTGGATCAGCTCCTCGTACGGCTTGTCCGTGTACTCCGCCATCACCCGGTCCAGGCGGGGCGCGAGCTGCTTGATCAGTATTCCGCCGGCCGCGTCCGGGCGGCGCTCGCGGACCACCACGTGCGCGGCCAGGTCCCGGGTCGTCCAGCCCTCGCACAGAGTGGGCGCGTCCGGGCCCGCGGTCTCCAACAGGTCGGCGAGGAGAAGTCGTTCACGCTTGGCATGGGTCGACATGCGGCCAGCCTACGGCCGCCCGCCGGGTCCGCCCAGTGGACACCCCACCTGTGCCGCCCGCGGCGCGCGGCACAATGGTCGGCATGACCATCGAGCCCAGCCGCCTCGACCCGGAGATCGCCGCCCGCCTCAAGCGCAGCGCCGACGGCCTCCTGCCCGCCATCGCCCAGCAGTACGACACCGGTGAGGTGCTCATGCTCGGCTGGATGGACGACGAGGCGCTGCATCGCACCCTCACCACCGGCCGGTGCACGTACTGGTCCCGCAGCCGCCGGGAGTACTGGGTCAAGGGCGACACCTCCGGTCACGTCCAGTGGGTGAAGTCCGTGGCTCTGGACTGCGACGCCGACACCGTGCTCGTCAAGGTCGACCAGGTCGGCGCCGCCTGCCACACCGGCGCCCGCACGTGCTTCGACGCGGACGTGCTCCTCAAGGACGGCGGACCCGCCGCCGCGGATCAGTAGGGTCGGCCGCCATGGACCTCGAGACGTTCCGCAAGCTCGCCACCGACCGCAGGGTCATCCCGGTCACCCGCAAGCTCCTCGCCGACGGCGACACGCCGGTCGCCCTCTACCGCAAGCTCGCCGCCGAACGCACCGGCACCTTCCTGCTGGAGTCCGCCGAGAACGGCCGCTCCTGGTCCCGGTACTCCTTCGTGGGCGTCCGGTCGGCGGCCACCCTGACCGCGCGCGACGGGCAGGCCCACTGGCTCGGCGCCCCGCCCGTCGGCGTCCCCACGGACGGCGACCCGCTCGCCGCGCTGCGCGCCACCATCGAGGCCCTGCACACCCCCCACCAGGAGGGCCTGCCGCCCTTCACCGGCGGCATGGTCGGCTACCTCGGCTACGACATCGTCCGCCGCCTGGAGAAGATCGGCCCCGGCGAGCGCGACGACCTGCGCCTGCCCGAGCTGACCATGCTCCTCACCAGCGACCTCGCCGTCATGGACCACTGGGAGGGCTCGGTCCTGCTGATCGCCAACGCGATCAACCACAACGACCTCGACACCGGCGTCGACGAGGCCTACGCCGACGCCGTGGCCCGCCTCGACGCCATGCAGGCCGACCTCGCCCGTCCGGTCGCCCAGCCCCCGGCCGTGCTCCCGCCCTCCGAGCTGCCCGAGTACACCGCGCTGTGGGGCGGCCCCGACTTCCAGGCGGCCGTGGAGGACATCAAGGAGCGCATCCGGGCCGGCGAGGCGTTCCAGGTCGTGCCCTCCCAGCGCTTCGAGACGCCCTGCACGGCGAGCGCGCTGGACGTCTACCGCGTGCTGCGCACGACCAACCCGTCGCCGTACATGTACCTGTTCCGCTTCGACGGCTTCGACGTCGTCGGCTCCTCCCCGGAGGCCCTGGTCAAGGTCGAGGACGGCCGGGCCATGGTGCACCCCATCGCCGGCACCCGCTGGCGCGGCGCCACCCCGCGGGAGGACCAGGCCCTCGCCGACGAGCTCCTCGCCGACCCCAAGGAACGCGCCGAGCACCTCATGCTCGTCGACCTCGGCCGCAACGACCTGGGGCGGGTCTGCGAACCCGGCTCGGTCGAGGTCGTCGACTTCATGTCCATCGAGCGGTACTCGCACGTGATGCACATCGTCTCCACGGTGACCGGCCGCGTGGCCGCCGGGCGCACGGCCTTCGACGTTCTCACCGCCTGCTTCCCGGCCGGCACCCTCTCCGGCGCACCCAAGCCGCGCGCCATGCAGATCATCGACGAACTCGAACCGTCCCGGCGCGGCCTGTACGGCGGCTGCGTCGGCTACCTGGACTTCGCGGGCGACTCCGACACGGCCATCGCCATCCGCACCGCCCTGCTGCGCGACGGCACGGCGTACGTGCAGGCCGGAGCGGGGGTCGTCGCCGACTCCGACCCGGTCGCGGAGGACACCGAGTGCCGCAACAAGGCGGCCGCCGTCCTGCGGGCCGTGCACACCGCCAACCGGCTGGGAAAGGCCTGAGATGACCCCCGGGTGACGGTTCGCCCGGGGTTCAGGCGATAGTGGGGTACGTGACTGCCGTACCTCACCCCCGTTCCCGAGCCGCCGGATCCGCCCGGGCCGGCCGCCTGAGCCTCGCCGCCGCGCTGCTGTGCGGCGCGCTCGGCGCGGCCGTGGCGCTCCTCGCCACCCGGCAGCAGTGGGCGGAGGGCACCGCGAGGGTGGCCGGCGGCGCCTTCCCGCTGACCGCCAACGGCAGCGACGTCACGGGCGTCCCCGCGGCGCTCGCCATAGTGGGCCTCGCCGCGCTCGTCGCCGTCTTCGCCGTCCGCCGCGCCGGCCGCGTCGTCGTGGCCGCGCTGCTGGCGCTCTCCGGCGCGGGCACCGTCGCCGCCGCCCTCTTCGGCGCCTCCGACAGCTCCGCGCTCGACGAGAAGGCCGCCCGGGCGTCCGGCGACAGCTCCGCCTCCGTCGCCACCCTCACCCACACCGCCTGGCCGTACGTCGCCGCCGTCGGTGGCGTGCTGCTCCTGCTGGCCGGGCTGCTCGCACTGCGCTACGGCCGGCTGTGGCCCGCCATGTCCGGCCGCTATGAGCGCGGCGGCACGCCCCAGCCGCGCCGCAAGGCCCCCGCCGCCGACCCCGACCGGCCCGAGGACCTGTGGAAGGCGCTCGACCGGGGCGAGGACCCGACCGGCGCCTGAGCCGCACGAGTGAGTCCGGGGCGCACCCCCGGTCACCGTCCCCGCGCGCGTGCGGGACAATGGCCCCGAGCGTCCTGCTCAGACACGCACACAGCAACGAGGAGCAAGCAATGGCGGGCAGCAGCCACGGTCACACCCCGGCCGCCTGGACCGGTGTCATCATCGCCTTCATCGGTTTCTGCGTCGCGGGCGCCTTCATGGTGATGGACCAGCCGGCGGGCTTCTGGGCTGGCATGGTGGTCGTGCTGCTCGGCGGTGTCGTCGGCGGCATCATGCGCATGATGGGTCTGGGCCAGCCCAAGGACCTGCACGCCCCGCACCAGATGACGGGCGACCGCGAGCCGGCGCGCGCCGAGGGCTGACCCCGGCGGACGACGCGTTCCCGCGCGAGGGGCGGCCGGCACACGGGTGGTGCCGGGACCGCCCCTCACGCGCGTCCGGGGCACAATGCCTACCGTGAACGCCGACAGCCGACGGGTGACGCACGGTCTGGCGGGACGCCTGGCGGTGCCCGCGGGGCTCCTGGCCGGAGCCGCCGCCGCCTTCGCCTACGTGGGCGCGGTGGACCCGAACGAACCCGGCCACTACCCCGTCTGCCCCCTGCTGCGCCACACGGGCCTGTACTGCCCCGGCTGCGGCGGCCTGCGCAGCGCCCACGCCTTCGTCCACGGCGACCTCGCGGCGGCCCTGCACGCCAACGCGTTCGCCGTCCTCGGCTATCTGGGCTGCGCCGTGCTGTGGACCGTATGGGTGGTCCACGCCGTGTGCGGGCGCCCGCTGCGGATCGACCCCCGCCCCGGCCTGGTGTGGGGCCTCGGAGCCTTGCTGCTGGTCTTCACGGTTGTCCGGAACCTGCCCTTCGGTGGCTGGCTCCATCCTTGATCATCTCGTGTATGTCCAGGTAGTGGGACCGGCGTCAACCGGATGCGAGGCCTACGCCTTGCTGCGGATACCATCGCAGTGACCATCGGGTGCCGACTGGTCGCTGGAACTGTCAAGAGTCTGGAAGGGGGCCGCTCGCGTGAGTGTGCTCGACGAGATCATCGACGGAGTCCGTGCCGACCTCGCGGAGCGGCAGGCGCGCGTCAGCCTCGACGAGCTCAAGGAGCGCGCGGCGAAGGCCCCCGCGGCCAAGGACGGCGCGGCCGCCCTGCGCGGTGACGGCGTCAAGGTCATCTGCGAGGTCAAGCGCTCCAGCCCCTCCAAGGGCGCGCTGGCCGCCATCGCCGACCCGGCCGGCCTCGCCGCCGACTACGAGGCGGGCGGCGCGGCCGTCATCTCCGTCCTCACCGAGCAGCGGCGCTTCGGCGGCTCGCTCGCCGACCTGGAGGCCGTCCGCGCCCGCGTGGACATCCCGGTCCTGCGCAAGGACTTCATCGTCACCTCGTACCAGCTGTGGGAGGCCCGCGCCTACGGCGCCGACGTCGCCCTGCTGATCGTCGCCGCCCTCGACCAGCCCGCCCTGGAGTCCCTCATCGAGCGCGCCGAGTCCATCGGGCTCACGCCGCTCGTCGAGGTGCACGACGAGGACGAGGTCGAGCGCGCCGTCGACGCCGGCGCCCGCGTGATCGGCGTCAACGCCCGCAACCTCAAGACCCTCGAAGTCGACCGCAACACCTTCGAGCGGGTGGCGCCGGAGATCCCCGACCACATCGTCAAGGTCGCCGAGTCCGGCGTCCGCGGCCCGCACGACCTCATCGCCTACGCCAACGCCGGCGCCGACGCGGTCCTGGTCGGCGAGTCCCTGGTCACCGGCAAGGACCCGAGGACGGCGGTCTCCGACCTGGTGGCGGCGGGCGAACATCCCGCACTCCGGCACGGCCGGAGCTGATCTTCGCTAGGCTTGTCCCGATGACTGTCACGATGACGACCGTGGACCGGTACGCCCGCCTCGCGCGCGGCTGCCGCCCCCGCGGCTGCCGCGCGCCCGCCCGCCGGGTCCACGGCCGCCGCGTCCGGTACGTCATCGGCGACGAACCGGGCCAGGTCAACGGCATGCGATGGCAGCGCGCCCGCTAGGGGCGCGGGGAACCGAGCGACCGGCCACACACGGCCCTACGGCCCGCGGTCGACAGCGAAGCCCTGCCCCCACGGCGATCAGTGCATCCCACACACACTCACCGTGAGGTATCCGCATGCCCAGCCAGTTCTTCATCCCCGACCCCGAGGGGCAGACACCCGACACCGAGGGCTACTTCGGGGCCTTCGGCGGCAAGTTCATCCCCGAGGCCCTCGTCGCCGCGGTCGACGAGGTCGCCGTCGAGTACGACAAGGCCAAGCACGACCCGGAGTTCGCCAAGGAACTCGACGACCTCCTGGTCAACTACACCGGCCGCCCCTCCGCGCTCACCGAGGTGCCCCGGTTCGCCGAGCACGCCGGCGGCGCCCGGGTCTTCCTCAAGCGCGAGGACCTCAACCACACCGGCTCCCATAAGATCAACAACGTGCTCGGCCAGGCCCTGCTCACCAAGCGCATGGGCAAGACCCGCGTCATCGCCGAGACGGGCGCCGGCCAGCACGGCGTCGCCACCGCCACCGCCTGCGCCCTCTTCGGCCTCGACTGCACCATCTACATGGGCGAGATCGACACCCAGCGCCAGGCGCTCAACGTGGCCCGCATGCGCATGCTCGGCGCCGAGGTCATCGCCGTGAAGTCCGGCAGCCGCACGCTCAAGGACGCCATCAACGAGGCCTTCCGCGACTGGGTCGCCAACGTCGACCGCACGCACTACCTCTTCGGCACCGTCGCCGGACCGCACCCCTTCCCGGCCATGGTCCGCGACTTCCACCGCGTCATCGGCGTCGAGGCCCGCCGCCAGCTCCTGGAGCGCGCCGGCCGCCTGCCCGACGCCGCGATCGCCTGCGTCGGCGGCGGCTCCAACGCGATCGGCCTCTTCCACGCCTTCATCCCCGACGAGGGCGTGCGCCTCATCGGCTGCGAGCCGGCCGGCCACGGCGTCGACACCGGCGAGCACGCCGCGACCCTGACCGCGGGCGAGCCCGGCATCCTGCACGGCTCCCGCTCCTACGTCCTGCAGGACGAGGAGGGCCAGATCACCGAGCCGTACTCCATCTCGGCCGGTCTGGACTACCCGGGCATCGGCCCGGAGCACTCCTACCTGAAGGACTCCGGCCGCGGCGAGTACCGCGCGGTCACCGACGACGCGGCCATGCAGGCGCTGCGCCTGCTGTCCCGCACGGAGGGCATCATCCCGGCCATCGAGAGCGCCCACGCCCTGGCCGGCGCCCTGGAGGTCGGCAAGGAGCTGGGCAGGGACGGGCTGATCGTGGTCAACCTCTCCGGGCGCGGCGACAAGGACATGGACACCGCCGCCCGCTACTTCGGCCTGTACGACACCGACGCCCAGGTCGCCGAGGACGCCTCCGGCACCGCCGAGATCGAGGGGGACGCCAAGTGAGCGGGAACATCCGGCTGTTGAGCGACACCCTCGCCGCGGCGAAGTCCGAAGGGCGCTCCGCCCTCATCGCCTACCTCCCGGCCGGCTTCCCGACCGTGGACGGCGGCATCGAGGCGGTCAAGGCCGTCATCGACGGCGGCGCCGACGTGGTCGAGGTGGGCCTGCCGCACAGCGACCCCGTCCTGGACGGCCCCGTCATCCAGACCGCCGACGACATCGCCCTGCGCGGCGGCGTGAAGATCGCCGACGTGATGCGCACCGTCCGCGAGGCGCACGCCGCCACCGGCAAGCCCATCCTCGTCATGACGTACTGGAACCCCATCGACCGCTACGGCGTCGAGCGGTTCACGGCCGAGCTGGCCGAGGCGGGCGGCGCGGGCTGCATCCTGCCCGACCTGCCCGTGCAGGAGTCGGCGCTGTGGCGGGAGCACGCGGAGAAGCACGGTCTCGCGACCGTCTTCGTCGTGGCCCCCAGCAGCAAGGACGAGCGGCTCGCGCAGATCACCGCGGCCGGCAGCGGCTTCGTCTACGCCGCCTCCCTGATGGGCGTCACCGGCACCCGCGCCAGCGTCAGCTCACAGGCCCAGGACCTGGTGGAACGCACCCGGGCGACCGGAACGGACCTGCCGGTCTGCGTCGGGCTCGGCGTCTCGAACCCCGCCCAGGCCGCCGAGGTCGCGGGCTTCGCCGACGGTGTGATCGTCGGCTCGGCCTTCGTCAAGGCGATGCTCGACGCCCCGGACGACGCGGCCGGCGTCGAGGCCGTGCGCGCGCTCGCCGGTGACCTCGCCAAGGGCGTGCGCCGGCAGGCGTAGAAAAGCCGCAAGTCATACGGGTCCCTCGTACGGGTGGACCTGGGGCCGGGGAGGCGCGCTGCGCCTCCCCGGTTCGTTTCCGGGGTGTGAGCGAGAAGAACCGTGAGGGAAAGCGCACCGCCCGCGAGAAGCTGGCGGTCGAGCGCGAGAAGCAGAAGTCCGCGGACAAGCGCCGGCGCGCGCTGATCGTGGGCGGTGCCGTCGTCGCCGTCCTGGGACTCGCGGCGGTGATCGGCGTCGTCGCGGCCAACGCCGGCAAGGACGACGGCGGCGAGGCCTCGGGCCCGGTCGTCGCCCCCTCGGGAGCGCAGGGCAAGGACGGCCTCGCGATCCCGGTCGGCAAGGACAGCGCCAAGTCCACGCTCACGGTGTGGGAGGACTTCCGCTGCCCGGCCTGCAAGTCCTTCGAGACGGCGTACCGGCCGGTGATCCACGAGCTGACCGAGGCGGGTCAGCTCAAGGTCGAGTACCACCTGGTCACGCTCATCGACGGCAACATGCGCGGCAGCGGCTCCCGCAACGCGGCCAACGCCGCCGCCTGCGCCCAGGACGCCGGGAAGTTCCCCGCCTACCACGACGTGCTCTTCGACAACCAGCCCGCGGAGGTCGACGACGCCTACGCGGACAACGACAAGCTGATCGAGCTCGCCGGCAAGGTCGACGGCCTGGACACCCCGGCCTTCCGCAGGTGCGTCGAGGACGGCACCCACAACGCCTGGGTGGCCAAGTCCCACCAGGCCTTCGACAAGGGCGATCTCCCGGGCACGCCGACCGTGCTGTTCGACGGCAAGAACATCTACGAGGACCGGACGATGACCCCGGCGAAGCTGAAGCAGATGGTGCAGGAGGCGAACCAGGGGTAGGGGCATCCCCCCGCCCCCGTTACGCACCCGTAGCCGGACCGCCTGCCCCGGGCCCGGTCCGGCACGGTAGCGTCGACCTTGCCATGGAACTTGCCTTCATTCCCAGCCCGTCGCGCGGGGTGCTGTACCTCGGCCCCGTTCCGCTGCGCGGCTACGCGTTCTGCATCATCATCGGCGTCTTCGTCGCGGTCTGGCTCGGCAACAAGCGCTGGATCGCCCGGGGCGGGCGGGCCGGCACGGTGGCCGACATCGCTGTCTGGGCCGTGCCGTTCGGCCTGGTCGGCGGCCGCCTCTACCACGTGATCACGGACTACGAGCTGTACTTCAGCGAGGGCCGTGACTGGGTGGACGCCTTCAAGATCTGGGAGGGCGGCCTCGGCATCTGGGGCGCGATCGCGCTCGGCGCGCTGGGCGCGTGGATCGGCTGCCGCCGCCGGGGCATCCCGATGCCCGCGTACGCCGACGCCGTCGCGCCGGGCATCGCCTTCGCGCAGGCGATCGGCCGCTGGGGCAACTGGTTCAACCAGGAGCTGTACGGCAAGCCCACCGACCTGCCGTGGGCCCTGGAGATCACGTCCTCGGCGGACGGGCGGGTCCCGGGCACGTACCACCCGACCTTCCTGTACGAGTCGCTGTGGTGCGTCGGCGTCGCCCTCCTGGTCATCTGGGCCGACCGCCGCTTCCGCCTCGGGCACGGCCGGGCCTTCGCGCTGTACGTCGCCGCGTACTGCGCGGGCCGGGCCTGGATCGAGTACATGCGCGTCGACGACGCCCACCACATCCTTGGCGTGCGGCTGAACGTCTGGACCGCCATCCTGGTGTTCCTGCTCGCGGTGACGTACTTCGTGCTGTCGGCGCGGAAGCGGCCCGGCCGGGAAGAGGTCGTGGAGCCGGGCGCCACGGACCTCGGCGCCGGCGCCGTCGACGACGAGAAGACCGCCGACGCGGGCAAGGACGGCGAGCCGGACGAGGGTGAGAGGGACGAGAAGGGCGCGAAGGCCTCGGACGAAGCCGGGGCCGGCGAGACCAGGGACGAGGCGGGGTCGGGCAAGAAGGCCTGACGGCCTTCAGGCCACGACCGACCGAGGGCGCCCGGGACACCGGGCGCCCTCGGCACGTCAGCGGCGGCCCGCCAGGCACAGGGTGCGCCGGGCCGCCGCCACCACCGCCGCGTCGACGAAACGGCCGTCGGGAAGGGCCTGGGCCCCTTGCTCCGTCGCCGCGGCCTTCAGGACCGTCTCCGCCTGCTCGATCTCCTCGCCGGTCGGCAGGTAGGACCGCTCGATGACCGGAAGCTGGCGGGGGTGGATGGCCGCGCGTCCCAGGAATCCCAGGGCGCGGCCCCGGGCGCAGGAGGCGGCCAGCCCTTCCAGGTCGCGGATGTCGGGATGGACCGACTGCGCGGGCGGCGGCAGACCCGCCGCCCGCGCGGCCGCGACCACCCGGGAGCGCGACCAGTCGAGGCCGGTGTCGTCCCGGACGCCCAGGTCGGCCCGGAGATCCGCCTCGCCGAGCGCGATGCCCCGCAGCCGCGGATGGGCCGTGGCGACGGCGTAGGCCTGCTCCACGGCGAGGGCCGACTCCAGCAGGGCGTACAGGTCGGCCGTCGTGCGGTGGGCGATGCGGGTGATCGCGGCCGCGGACGTCACCTTGGGCAGGCGCAGGCCGGACAGGCCCGGGACCTCGGCGAGCGCGCCGACGTCCCGTTCGGCCCAGGGGCTGTCCAGGGCGTTGACGCGGACGTGGACCGGCACCGGTGGCGGGTCGCCGAGCAGGTCGGCGGTGGCGTCGCGGGCGTAGGCCTTGCGGTCGGGGGCGACCGCGTCCTCCAGGTCGACGATGACGACGTCGGCGCCGCAGGTGAGCGCCTTCGCCACCACGTGCGGACGGTCGCCGGGGGCGTACAGCCAGGTGAGCGGCGGGGCCGCCGTCACAGGACGCCCTCGGTGCGCAGCTCCTTGAGGTCGGTCTCGGTCAGGCCGAGTTCGGTGAGGACCTCGTCGGTGTCCGCGCCGTGCGGGCGGCCGGCCCAGCGGATCGCGCCGGGCGTGGCCGACAGGCGGAACAGGACGTTCTGCATGCGCAGCGGGCCCAGTTCCGGGTCGTCGACGGTGGTGATGGTGTTCAGGGCCTGGTACTGCGGGTCCGCCATCACGTCCCGGACGTCCTGGACCGGGGCCACGGCCGCCTCCGCCTTCTCGAAGGCGGCCACGACGTCCGCGCGGGTGCGCTCGGCGATCCAGGAGCCGACGGCCTCGTCCAGGACGTCGGCGTGGCGGGCGCGGTCGGCGCCGGTGGCGAACCACGGCTCGTCGATCAGTTCGGGGCGTCCCACCAGGCGCATCACGCGTTCCGCGACCGACTGGGCCGAGGTGGAGACGGCGACCCAGGTGCCGTCGGCGGTGCGGTAGACGCCGCGCGGCGCGTTGTTGGGGGAGCGGTTGCCGGTGCGGGGCTGGACGTGCCCGAGCTGGTCGTACCAGAGGGGCTGCGGTCCGAGGGCGGCCAGGATCGGTTCGATCAGGGCCAGGTCGACGACCTGGCCCTCGCCCGTCCGGTCCCGGGCGGCGAGCGCCGTCATCACCGCGTACGCCGTCGTCAGACCGGCGATGGCGTCGGCCAGGCCGAACGGGGGCAGCGTCGGGGGCGCGTCCGGTTCGCCGGTGATCGCGGCGAACCCGCTCATCGCCTCGGCGAGGGTGCCGAAGCCGGGGCGGTGCGCGGAGGGTCCGAACTGGCCGAAGCCGGTGACGCGGGCGAGGACGAGGCGGGGGTTGACGGCCGACAGCTCCGGCCAGCCCAGGTCCCACCGCTCCAGGGTGCCGGGGCGGAAGTTCTCGACGATCACGTCGGCGGTGGCGGCGAGGCGCAGCAGGGTGGACCGGCCGCCGGGCCGGGCCAGGTCCAGGGTGATGGTCCGCTTGTTGCGGCCGAGCGTCTTCCACCACAGGCCGATGCCGTCCTTGGACGGGCCGTGGCCGCGGGAGGGGTCCGGCTTCCTCGGGTGCTCGACCTTGATGACCTCCGCGCCGAAGTCGCCGAGCAGGGTGGCGGCCATCGGGCCGGCGAAGAGGGTGGCGAGGTCGAGGACGCGCAGGCCGGTGAGGGGCGCGGGCTGGGCGGCGGTCATGAGCGGTGGGTCTCCCGGTGGGTGAGGTGGGCGAGGGTGTCGAAGCCGATGCCGTCGAAGTCGCCGACGGAGGTCGACAGGCGGTTCTTCAGCGGGGTCGTCCAGCGGTCGGGGAGCGCCGCCGGGTGGCCCGCCAGCAGGCCGGCGATGCCGCCCGCCGTGGCGCCGTTGGAGTCGGTGTCCCAGCCGCCGCTCACCGCGCGGCAGACGGAACCGGTGAAGTCGCCGTCGGCGTGGGTGAGGGCGGCGGCGATCAGCGCGGTGTTGGGGATGGCGTGCACCCAGTGGTGGGTGGCGGCGTGGGCGGCGTGCAGCGCGTCGACGACCGTGTCGAAGTCGTCGTGCTCGTGGGCCAGTTCGACGGCCCGGCGGACGGCCCGGGCGAGGCGGGAGCGCGGGGGGACGACCGTGAGGCCGGTGCGCAGGCAGGTGTGGACGTCGGCGGTGCCGGTCGCGGCCGTCGCGATGGCGGCCGCCGTGAACATCGCCGCGTAGACGCCGTTGGCGGTGTGGGTGAGGGTGGCGTCGCGGTGGGCCTGTCCGGCCGCGGCGGCTGGGTCGCCGGGGTTGGTCCAGCCGTGGACGTCGGCGCGGATCAGGGCGCCGATCCATTCCCGGAACGGGTTGCGGTGACGGGCGGTGTGCGGGGGTTCCAGGCCGCTGAGGAGGTTGCGGTAGGCGATGCGCTCGGCGGTGAAGGTGCGGCCGGCCGGGAGTTCGTCGAGCCAGGTGCGGGCCACGTCGGTGGTGGTGAAGGACTTGCCGTGGCGCTGGAGGAGGACGAGGTTGAGCAAGGGGTAGTTGAGGTCGTCGTCCTCCGGCATGCCGTCGATGTTCTCCGCGAGGGAGGTCGCTGCCGAGCGGCGGTTCCAGGGGTGTGCGGCGAGGAGTTCCTCCGGGACGCCCCGCTGCGTGAACCAGGTGGACAGGGGCCAGTTCCCGGTCGACCTGGCCAGGCGGCGGATGCCCTCCAGGGGCAGTTTCTCGACGGGTTTGCCGAGGAGGCAGCCGGCGGCCCGCCCCAGCCAGGCGGCTTCGAGGCGCTGGTGCGGTACGGCTGGGGCGGGAGCGGGCTCCGGCCAGTCGGCGCAGACGGCCCTGATCTTCTCCAGGTCCGTCGGTTCGTCGTCCGCCAGCGTGCTGGGCAGGTCCGCCAGCTCGTCCAGGAGGTCTTCCGCCAATTGCCGGAGGTAGCGGGACGCGGGGGTGGGGGAGGCGCCCGCGGTGGCCGGGGCCGGTGGGCCGCCCGCCGCTCGCCAGCGGGCCGCGATCGCCTTCGGCTCGCGGCCGTCCTGGCTCGCCTGGCGCAGTTCGTGGCCGAGCAGGTCCTCCGGCTGGACCCAGGTCAGTCGGAGCATTCCCGGCCTCCGAGGGACGCGAAGGCCCGTTCGTGGGCGCGGCGGCGGGAGACGTCCCGGGCGAAGATCTCGCGGGTGACCCCCGTGAGCGTGGCGGCCGGTTCCCGGAGGTCCAGGCGGCTGGCCTCCGCGACCGTCTTGGCCCAGTCCTCCGGGACCGGT
The DNA here is from genome assembly GCF_056432865.1 of Streptomyces sp. NPDC044921. NCBI lineage: Bacteria > Bacillati > Actinomycetota > Actinomycetes > Kitasatosporales > Streptomycetaceae > Streptomyces > Streptomyces sp. NPDC044921. Next base: position 59,757 of record NZ_JBWKIF010000005.1, on the reverse strand, counting down.
GCGCCCAGGGCCCCGGCCAGCGCGCCGGCCATCGTGGCGATGGAGTCGCAGTCCCGGCCGTAGTTCACGGCGCCGAGGACCGCGTGGCGGTAGTCGCCCCGGGCGACGAGCAGCATGCCCAGGGCGACGGGGAGTTCCTCGATCGCGTGGAGGCGGGACGGGCGGCGGGCGCCCAGGGACGGGGCGCGGTAGTCGGGGCCGACCGTGTCGTAGGGGGCGACCGCGTCGCGCAGAGGGCCGAGCGCCGACTCGAACTCCGTGTGGCGGACGGCCTCTTCGCAGACGCGTTCGATCGCCGTGCGCGTGCCGTCCTTGGCGAGGACGAGGCAGGCCGAGACGACCGAGTCCGGGGTCGCTCCCGGGGTGCAGGCCGCCGCCACCGCCGCGGCCAGGACGCCCGCCGCCTCCCGGCCGTACGACGACTGGTGGGCACCGGCGACGTCCAGGGCCTCGGCGTACGCCGCGCGCGGGTCGGCCGCGTTGACCAGGCCGACCGGGGCCGTGTACATCGCCGCACCGCAGTTGACGATGTTGCCGGTGCCGGCCTCGCGCGGGTCGGCATGGCCGTAGTGGAGCCGGGTGACCAGCCATTTCTCGGCGAGGAAGACGCGGTGGAGAAGGAGGGCCTCCGTTTCCAGCTCCGGGATCCAGCGCGGCTCGGTCATCAGGTCGGGGACCAGGTGGTCGGCGATCGCGTAGGCGTCGAGGTGGTCGCGGACCCGGGCGTAGACCCGGATCAGGGCGTGCGTCATCAAGGTGTCGTCGGTGACGTGGCCGTCGCCCTTGTGGTACGGGGCGAGGGGGCGGGCCGTGCGCCAGTCGTCGCCGTGCCAGGGGCCGACGATGCCGTGGACGCGTCCGCCGTGGCGTTCGAGGATCTGCTCGGGCGAGTAGCCCTCGACGGGGCCGCCGAGGGCGTCGCCGACGGCCGCGCCGACCAGGGCGCCGGTGATCCGCTCGTCCAGTGTGCGGTTTTGGTGAGGTTTGTGCTCCATGGCCGCATCATCCACCGGGGCGGGCCGGTTGTACGGCTTCCAGCAGCTCGGCGAGTTCGACGAGGTCGGTGCCGGTGAGGCGGGGCAGGACGCAGCCGGAGAGAGTCCGGCAGGTGTCCCGCCAGGAGGCCGGGATCGACGCGCCGCCGCCGAGGGCGCCGGTGAGGGCGCCCACCAGGGCCGGGGCGGAGTCCGCGACCCGGGACAGGCAGGCCGCGGCCGGGACCGCCTCGGCGATGCGGCCGCGGGCGGCCGAGGCCAGGGCGAGGGCGACCGGAACCGTCTCCGCCGCGGCGATGCCGTAGCTGTAGACGTGGTCGACGATCTGGTGTTCCAGGGGCGGGACCAGGGCGAAGGCGCCGTCCACGGCGGCGGCGAGCCGCAGGGCGTGCCGGGCGTTGCGGCCGATCTCCGTCTGCTCGGGGAGCTCGGCGAGGGCACCGGTGACGCAGGCGTTCACGTCCGCACCCGCCAGGGCCAGGGCGAGGGCGGCCGCCATCGCGCGGGCGCCGTGGACTCCGTCGCCGTCCTGGGTGTAACGGGCGTCGAACTCGGCGAGATCGGCGGCGCGGCCGGGATCGCCGGGGTGGGCCACGGCCAGGACGCAGGCGCGGACGCAGGCGGCGTCGTCGAAGTAGTGCGGGTTGTCGTGGCCGGTGGCGGGCGGGCGCAGGCCCGTGGCGAGGTTGCCGAGGCCGGCGCGGACGGAGATGCGGGCGCGCAGGGGCAGGACGGCGGACTCGATCTCGGCGGCGCGGTCCGCCGCGGCGGCGACCTCGCAGGCGACGGCGTTCCAGGTGAGGTCGATCGCGGCGCGGGTGCGGCGGTCCCGGCCGAGGTCGTTCAGGACGGTGTCGTCGCCCGCGCGCAGCAGGGCCTCCGCGGCGAAGGCCGCCCACTCGGCGTCGTCGGAGGGGCCGAGGCGGAGGGGTTCGGGGGGCTGGTTGAGGGCGATGGGGACGGGCAGGGTGGTCGTCGCGTTGTGCTCGGCGAAGGTGTCGAGTTCGCGGGTGAGGCGCCGGGTCCAGTCGGGCATGCGGGCGGCCCGGTGCCGGGCGGCGGGCCAGCCGGCGGCGTCGCCGGCCGCGAGGCCCAGCAGGAGGCCCTCGGTCCTTCTGCCGCCCGTCCGCGCCGGGTCCGTCACGCCGGCCCGCGGGGTTCCGGCCTGCTGCGGGGCGGCGTCGCCGTCGGCGGCCGCGAGGGGTGCTGGCGTGGGTGGGGTGGTGCGGTCGGCTCCCGCCGATCCGTGGGGCGCCAGTTCGTGTGCCGTCATGCGGGGGCCTCCGTTCCGTCGCCCGCCGCCAGGACGAAGTCCGCCGGGCCCGGTTCCGTGCCGGGCACCGCCGGGGTCAGCAGGTCCGCCACCTCCAGGACGTGGTGGCCCGCCATCGCCGGCAGGCAGGAGCCCCGCGCCGGGGCGATGGCCGCCGCCCAGGCCGCCGGGATGGCCGAGACGCCCCGGGTGGCGCCCGCCAGCGCCCCCGCCACCGCCGCGGTCGTGTCCGCGTCGCGGCCCATGTTCACCGCGGTCAGCACCGACTGCTCGAAGTCGCCGTCGGCCGCCGCGTACGCGCCGAACGCGAGGGCGACCGCCTCGGGCGCCAGGTCGGTCCAGGGGTAGCCGCCGATGACGACCGCGGAGCGGACGGCGCGTTCGCCGCGGTGGGCGACCGCCACGGCGCGGCGCAGGCTGCGGGCCGTCCAGGAGTCGTCGGGCACGACCGCGAGGCCCGCGGCCACCACGGCGGTCGGCGGGGCGCCGGCCATCGCCGCCGCCACACCCGCCGCCACCGCCTGGCCGCCGTAGATGCCCTCGCCGTCGTGGCTCACCGAGCCGTCGATCGCGACCAGTCGGGCCGCCTCCGCCGGGCGGCCCGCCGCGAACACCCCGAAGGGGGCCGCGCGCATGGCCAGGCCGTCGCTCCAGGCGTGCCGGTGCTGGGCCGAGATGGGCGCGGCCAGGCCCCGGCGCAGATTCTCCAGCGTGCCGCGCTCGCTGAAGCCGGCGCCCCGGAAGGGGCCCTCGTCGCGGTCGGCGATCAGTTCGTGCCAGGCCGCCTCGACGTGCGCCGGGGTGAGCGCGGAGCCGTGCCGGGCCAGCAGGAGGGCCGAGAAGAGGGCGTACTCGGTGTCGTCCGTGCCGGCCGGCTTCTCGGCCACGTAGCCCGTGATGCGGCCCCACCGCGCGCGGATCTCGGACGGCTTCATGTTCTCGGCCGGCGCTCCGAGGGCGTCACCGACGGCCAGGCCCAGCAGTGCGCCCCGGGCCCGTGCGCGGAGTCCGGCGGCGTCCCCGGGCGCCGGGACGGAGGGGACGCGGGCGATCGATGCCATACGGCATGTGTCCCACCGCGAGGACTCCCGCGAGCCTCACCCACCTCAGCATCACCCGGTCGACATCTGCGCGAGGCCATGATCAAGTGAGCGAAAACCGGTAAAAGCGCAGGTTAGCGCAGCCTTTCCTTGCTGGCAGGAGCGGAATCGGAGGGGTAGTTTTGTTGTTGTAAAACTCTGGAACTTGTCCAAAGTAGGGGAGCGGGGTTTCTTCCATGGCCATCATCGAGACCGAGGCGGCGCTGCACGAGGCGCACCGGGACAACCACACGCACCGGGACGTGAACGGCGGCTGGCTGCGTCCCGCGGTGTTCGGCGCGATGGACGGCCTCGTCTCCAACCTGGCTCTGATGACCGGCGTGGCGGGCGGGTCGGTCAGCCAGCAGACCGTGGTGCTCAGCGGGCTGGCGGGCCTGGCCGCCGGTGCCTTCTCCATGGCCGCCGGCGAGTACACCTCCGTCGCCTCGCAGCGCGAGCTCGTCGAGGCCGAGCTGGACGTGGAGCGGCGCGAGCTGCGCAAGCACCCCAAGGACGAGGAGGCCGAGCTGGCCGCCCTCTACGAGGCGAGGGGGGTCGAGCCGCGGCTGGCCCGCGAGGTGGCCCGGCAGCTGTCGAAGGACCCCGAGCAGGCGCTGGAGATCCACGCCCGGGAGGAACTGGGCATCGACCCCGGCGACCTGCCCTCGCCCACCGTCGCCGCCGTGTCCAGCTTCGGCTCCTTCGCGCTCGGCGCGCTCGTCCCCCTACTGCCGTACCTGCTGGGGGCGAGCAGCATGTGGCCGGCGGTGCTGCTGGCGCTGCTCGGGCTCTTCCTGTGCGGCGCGGTGGTGGCCAAGGTGACCGCGCGCAGCTGGTGGTACAGCGGTCTGCGCCAGCTGCTCCTGGGAGGCGCGGCGGCCGGTGTGACGTACGCCCTGGGCACCGTGTTCGGAACGGCCGTAGGATAGCGCGGCTCGGACTTATGCGTGGGGCCGCATAAGTAACCGTTACTCGCTGGTTTCGATGGTGCGGCCACCGGGCATGAGCCGTAAGCGCTGCGGGCAATGAGGCCCGCCGCGTGCCCCCAGCGGGGCGGGCGACGACGCCTGCCCCCGCCCCAGGGCCCGACGGGCATCGATCTCACCCGGTCGTTCCGTGCCGGCCCCCCATAGCTTCCGCCGTCGGCGCGGTACCCCCGCCGCGAGCCCACGGTGTCCGCATGTTGGAACGGGTTATCCCGGTTCCCGAGAACCGCTCCATCATGTAACCTGCACGAAATTTTGCGATCACGCAGAGGGCCAACGTCGTCCCTCGGCACTTTGCACACGCCACATGACGACGACGGGAGAGCCGATGCGTACGCCGCGCCAGCCGTCCCAGCACTCCGCGAATGGCCAGAACTGGTCGTTCATGGATGCTCGCCCTGCTGCGCAGGGTATGTACGACCCCCGCAACGAGCACGACGCCTGCGGCGTCGGCTTCGTCGCCACCCTCACCGGCGAGGCGTCCCACACCCTGGTCGAGCAGGCCCTGACCGTCCTGCGCAACCTGGAGCACCGCGGTGCCACCGGCTCCGAGCCCGACTCCGGCGACGGCGCGGGCATCCTGTCGCAGGTCCCGGACGCCTTCTTCCGCGAAGTGGCCGGATTCGAACTGCCCGCGGCCGGTGCCTACGCCGTCGGCATCGCCTTCCTGCCGGAGGACTCCACCGACGAGGCCGTCTCGCGCATCGAGACCATCGCCGCCGACGAGGGCCTGACCGTCCTCGGCTGGCGCGAGGTGCCGGTCGCGCCCCAGCTGCTCGGCGCCACCGCCCGGTCGACCATGCCGGTCTTCCGCCAGGTCTTCGTCACCGACGGGGCCTCGGAGGGCATCGCCCTCGACCGCAAGGCCTTCGTGCTGCGCAAGCGCGCCGAGCGCGAGGCCGGGGTGTACTTCCCCTCGCTGTCGGCCCGCACGATCGTCTACAAGGGCATGCTGACCACCGGCCAGCTGGAGCCCTTCTTCCCCGACCTGTCCGACCGCCGTTTCGCCTCCGCGATCGCGCTCGTGCACTCCCGCTTCTCGACCAACACCTTCCCGTCCTGGCCGCTCGCACACCCGTACCGCTTCGTCGCGCACAACGGCGAGATCAACACCGTCAAGGGCAACCGCAACTGGATGGTGGCCCGCGAGTCGCAGCTCGTCTCGGACCTGTTCGGCTCCGACGGCAAGGCCATCGAGCGGATCTTCCCGATCTGCACCCCGGACGCCTCCGACTCCGCCTCCTTCGACGAGGTCCTGGAACTGCTGCACCTGGGCGGCCGCTCCCTGCCGCACTCCGTGCTGATGATGATCCCGGAGGCGTGGGAGAACCACGACTCCATGGACCCGGCCCGGCGCGCCTTCTACCAGTTCCACTCCACGATGATGGAGCCCTGGGACGGCCCCGCCTGCGTCACCTTCACCGACGGCACCCAGGTCGGCGCGGTCCTCGACCGCAACGGCCTGCGCCCCGGCCGCTACTGGGTCACCGACGACGGCCTGGTCGTCCTCGGCTCCGAGGTCGGCGTCCTGGACATCGACCCGGCCAAGGTCGTCCGCAAGGGCCGCCTGCAGCCCGGCCGCATGTTCCTCGTCGACACCGCCGAGCACCGCATCATCGAGGACGACGAGATCAAGGCCCAGCTCGCCGCCGAGCACCCCTACCAGGAGTGGGTGGAAGCCGGCGAGATCGAGCTGTCCGACCTGCCCGAGCGCGAGCACATCGTCCACACCCACGCCTCGGTCACCCGCCGCCAGCAGACCTTCGGCTACACCGAGGAGGAGCTGCGCGTCATCCTCGCGCCGATGGCCAAGGCCGGCGCCGAGCCGATCGGCTCGATGGGCACCGACTCGCCGATCGCCGCGCTGTCGGACCGCCCGCGGCTGCTCTTCGACTACTTCACGCAGCTGTTCGCGCAGGTCACCAACCCGCCGCTGGACGCCATCCGCGAGGAGCTGGTCACCTCCCTGCGCAGCTCCCTCGGCCCGCAGGGCAACCTGCTGGAGCCGAACGCGGCCTCCTGCCGCAGCGTCCTGCTGCCCTTCCCGGTCATCGACAACGACGAGCTGGCCAAGCTCATCCACATCAACGCCGACGGCGACATGCCCGGCTTCAAGGCCGCGACCCTGTCCGGCCTGTACCGGGTGCACGGCGGCGGTGAGGCGCTGGCCGCGCGGATCGACGAGATCTGCGCCGAGGCCGACGCGGCCATCGAGAACGGCGCCCGCCTGATCGTCCTGTCGGACCGGCACTCGGACGCCGAGCACGCGCCGATCCCGTCGCTGCTGCTCACCGCGGCCGTCCACCACCACCTCATCCGCACCAAGCAGCGCACCCAGGTGGGCCTGCTGGTCGAGGCCGGCGACGTCCGCGAGGTCCACCACGTCGCCCTGCTCATCGGCTACGGCGCCGCCGCGGTCAACCCGTACCTGGCGATGGAGTCCGTCGAGGACCTGGTCCGCGCCGGCACCTTCCTGCCCGGCATCGAGCCCGAGAAGGCCATCCGCAACCTCATCTACGCCCTCGGCAAGGGCGTGCTGAAGGTCATGTCCAAGATGGGCATCTCGACCGTCGCCTCCTACCGCGGCGCCCAGGTCTTCGAGGCCGTCGGCCTGGACGAGGCCTTCGTCGACAAGTACTTCAACGGCACGGCCACCAAGATCGGCGGCGTCGGCATCGACGTCATCGCCAAGGAGGTCGCCGCCCGCCACGCCAAGGCCTACCCGGCCTCCGGCATCGCCCCGGCGCACCGCGCGCTGGACATCGGCGGCGAGTACCAGTGGCGCCGCGAGGGCGAGCCGCACCTGTTCGACCCGGAGACGGTCTTCCGCCTCCAGCACTCCACGCGCGCCGGCCGCTACGACATCTTCAAGAAGTACACCGAGCGCGTGAACGAGCAGTCCGAGCGGCTGATGACGCTGCGCGGCCTGTTCGGCTTCAAGTCGGACCGCAAGCCCATCCCGATCGACGAGGTCGAACCGGTCTCCGAGATCGTCAAGCGGTTCTCCACGGGCGCCATGTCGTACGGCTCCATCTCGCAGGAGGCGCACGAGACCCTCGCCATCGCCATGAACCAGCTCGGCGGCAAGTCCAACACCGGTGAGGGCGGAGAGGACCCGGAGCGCCTGTACGACCCGGCGCGCCGCTCCAGCATCAAGCAGGTGGCGTCCGGCCGGTTCGGTGTGACGAGCGAGTACCTCGTCAACTCCGACGACATCCAGATCAAGATGGCCCAGGGCGCCAAGCCCGGCGAGGGCGGCCAGCTGCCCGGCCACAAGGTCTACCCGTGGGTCGCCAGGACGCGGCACTCGACGCCCGGCGTGGGCCTGATCTCCCCGCCGCCGCACCACGACATCTACTCCATCGAGGACCTCGCCCAGCTGATCCACGACCTGAAGAACGCCAACCCCCAGGCGCGCATCCACGTCAAGCTGGTCTCCGAGGTCGGCGTCGGCACGGTCGCCGCGGGTGTGTCCAAGGCGCACGCGGACGTCGTGCTCATCTCCGGCCACGACGGCGGCACCGGCGCCTCCCCGCTGACCTCCCTCAAGCACGCGGGCGGCCCCTGGGAGCTCGGCCTCGCCGAGACCCAGCAGACGCTGCTGCTCAACGGTCTGCGCGACCGCATCGTCGTGCAGACCGACGGCCAGCTGAAGACCGGCCGCGACGTGGTCATCGCCGCGCTGCTCGGCGCCGAGGAGTTCGGTTTCGCGACCGCGCCGCTCGTCGTCTCCGGCTGCGTCATGATGCGCGTCTGCCACCTGGACACCTGCCCGGTCGGCATCGCCACGCAGAACCCGGTGCTGCGCGAGCGGTACAACGGCAAGGCCGAGTACGTCGTGAACTTCTTCCAGTACATCGCGCAGGAGGTCCGCGAGATCCTCGCCGAACTGGGCTTCCGCTCCATCGAGGAGGCCGTCGGCCACGCCGAGGCCCTCGACGTGACCCGCGCGGTCGACCACTGGAAGGCGCAGGGCCTGGACCTGGCTCCGCTGTTCCACGTGCCCGAGCTGCCCGAGGGCGCCGTGCGCCACCAGCTGATCGCGCAGGACCACGGCCTGGAGAAGGCGCTCGACAACCAGCTGATCAAGCTCGCCGCCGACGCCCTGGCCGCCTCGGACGCCACCGAGGCCCAGCCGGTGCGCGCCCAGGTGCAGATCCGCAACATCAACCGCACGGTCGGCACCATGCTCGGCCACGAGGTGACGAAGAAGTTCGGCGGCGCGGGCCTGCCCGACGACACCATCGACATCACCTTCACCGGCTCGGCCGGCCAGTCCTTCGGCGCGTTCGTGCCGCGCGGCATCACGCTGCGCCTGGAGGGCGACGCCAACGACTACGTCGGCAAGGGCCTCTCCGGCGGCCGGATCATCGTCCGCCCCGACCGCGCGGCCGACCACCTCGCCGAGTACAGCGTCATCGCCGGCAACACCATCGGCTACGGCGCCACCGGCGGCGAGATGTTCCTGCGCGGCAAGACCGGTGAGCGGTTCTGCGTCCGCAACTCCGGCGCGACGGTCGTCTCCGAGGGCGTGGGCGACCACGGCTGCGAGTACATGACCGGCGGTCACGCGGTGGTGCTCGGCGAGACGGGCCGCAACTTCGCGGCCGGCATGTCCGGTGGTATCGCGTACGTCATCGACCTGGACCGCGACAACGTCAACGCCGGCAACCTGGACGCGATCGAGGCGCTGGACGACACCGACAAGCAGTGGCTGCACGACGTGGTCCGCCGCCACCAGGAGGAGACGGGATCCACCGTCGCCGAGAAGCTCCTGGCCGAGTGGGACACCGCCGTCGAGCGCTTCAGCAAGATCATCCCCAGCACGTACAAGGCAGTGCTCGCCGCCAAGGACGCCGCCGAGCGAGCCGGTCTCTCCGAGACCGAGACCCACGAGAAGATGATGGAGGCGGCGATCAATGGCTGACCCGAAGGGCTTCCTGAACCACGGGCGCGAGGTCGCCAAGTCCCGCCCCGTCGAGGAGCGCGTCCGCGACTGGAACGAGGTCTACGTCCCCGGCTCCCTGCTGCCGATCATCAGCAAGCAGGCCAGCCGGTGCATGGACTGCGGCATCCCGTTCTGCCACAACGGCTGTCCCCTCGGGAACCTCATCCCCGAGTGGAACGACTACGCCTACCGCGAGGACTGGTCGGCCGCGCAGGAGCGCCTGCACGCCACCAACAACTTCCCGGAGTTCACGGGCCGCCTGTGCCCCGCCCCGTGCGAGTCGGCGTGCGTGCTGGGCATCAACCAGCCGCCGGTCACCATCAAGAACGTCGAGGTCTCGATCATCGACAAGGCGTGGGAGACCGGGGACGTCGCCCCGCAGATCCCGGAGCGCCTGTCCGGCAAGACCGTCGCGGTCGTCGGCTCGGGCCCGGCCGGCCTGGCCGCCGCCCAGCAGCTGACCCGGGCCGGCCACACCGTCGCCGTCTACGAGCGCGCGGACCGCATCGGAGGGCTCCTCCGGTACGGCATCCCCGAGTTCAAGATGGAGAAGCGGCACATCAACCGCCGCATCGAGCAGATGCGCGCGGAGGGCACCCGCTTCCGCACGGGCGTCGAGATCGGCCGCGACCTGAAGGCCACCGACCTGAAGAAGCGCTACGACGCGGTCGTCCTGGCCGTCGGCGCGACCACGCCCCGCGACCTGCCGGTGCCCGGCCGCGAGCTCAAGGGCATCCACCAGGCCATGGAGTACCTGCCGCTGGCCAACAAGGTGCAGGAGGGCGACTTCGTGGCGCCTCCGATCTCGGCCGAGGGCAAGCACGTCGTGGTCATCGGCGGCGGCGACACCGGCGCGGACTGCGTCGGCACCGCCCACCGCCAGGGCGCGGCCTCCGTCACGCAGCTGGAGATCATGCCCCGCCCGAACGACGAGCGGCACCCGATCGACCAGCCCTGGCCGACCTTCCCCATGCTGTACAAGGTCACCTCGGCCCACGAGGAGGGCGGCGAGCGCGTCTACTCGGTCTCGACGACCCACTTCGAGGGCGACGAGGACGGCAACGTCCAGTGGCTGCACCTCACCGAGGTGGAGTTCGTCGACGGCAGGCTGACGCCCAAGCCGGGCACGGAGCGCAAGATCCCCGCCCAGCTGGTGACGCTGGCGATGGGCTTCACGGGCACCGACCGCGAGAACGGCCTGGTCGAGCAGTTCGGCCTGGAGCTGGACGAGCGCGGCAACATCGCCCGCGACGCCGACTGGCAGACCAACGTGCCGGGCGTGTTCGTCGCCGGTGACGCCGGCCGCGGCCAGTCGCTCATCGTCTGGGCGATCGCGGAGGGCCGCTCGGCCGCCAAGGGCGTCGACCGCTTCCTGACCGGTGCCAGCGACCTGCCGGCCCCGATCCGCCCGACGGACCGTGCGCTGATGGTCTGACGCGCACGCACAGAACGTCCCGTACAACGGCGTACGGAACACCGACGGCGCCTGCCCCACTGTCCCCGACCGGACGACCGGGCAGGCGCCGTCGCCCTGCTCAGCCGTTCCCGTCCCGGTCCCCTCCTCGTCGGACCGGTCGCACGGTCCCCAACTCCTCGGCCCCGCCGAGCGGGTGCCGGAGCTGAGCGGGGGAAGCGGTCGCCGCGGAGTGAGAGAGTACGGCCATGGCCGCGATCAGTCTGAGCAAGGTGCAGGAGACCGCTCCCGCGCTGGTGAACCTGTACAAGAGTGCCGGGGTGTCCCTCACGAAACACGGGCTGGACGGGCTGCGCGCCGCGGTCTACCTCGTGGTCGACCACTCCGGGTCCATGAGGCCCTACTACAAGGACGGCAGCGTGCAGGCGCTGGCCGACCGGGTGCTGGGGCTGTCGGCGCACCTCGACGACGACGGCACCGTGCCCGTGGTGTTCTTCTCCACGGACGTCGACGCCCAGACGGAGATCGCCCTGGCCGGTCACCAGGGGCGGATCGAGCGGATCGTGGCGGGGCTGGGGCACATGGGCAAGACCAGCTACCACCTGGCCATGGACGCCGTCATCGACCACTACCTCGACAGCGGGACGGCCGAGCCCGCCCTGGTCGTCTTCCAGACCGACGGCGGGCCGATCAGCAAGCTCGCCGCGGAACGGTACCTGTGCAAGGCGGCGAGGCTGCCGCTGTTCTGGCAGTTCGTCGGCTTCGGCGACCCGCGCAGCAAGCAGTTCGACTTCCTGCGCAAGCTCGACGAGCTGGCCGTGCCCGGCAAGCGGGTCGTGGACAACGCCGGGTTCTTCCACGCCGGCGAGGACCCCCGGAAGGTCTCGGACGCCGAGCTGTACGACCGGCTGGTGGGGGAGTTCCCGAAGTGGCTGGTGGCCGCCGGGGCCGAGGGCATCGTGCGGGACCCCGGCACGCGCTGAGCGGCACGGTCGCCCCCTTGGCCCAGCCGCTCCCTCGCTCCGTTGGCGTCGCCGGGGAGCCGTGCCACGCTGGGAAGGATCCGACGGGGAGGCGACGACGTATGGGCGACGACGGCGCACGACGGGTGTCCGGGACTGCCTCCGCCCGCAGGTGGCCTCCCGCGGGCAGGGGCGAGAGGCTCGCCGACTGGGCGGACGGCCGGCTGGGACTGTACGCGCTGGCCAAGGCCAACATGCGCAAGGTCTTCCCGGACCACTGGTCCTTCATGCTCGGCGAGGTCACCCTCTACAGCTTCGTGGTCCTGATCCTCACCGGCGTCTACCTCACCCTGTTCTTCGAGCCGAGCATGCAGGAGGTCGTCTACCAGGGCTCGTACACGGAACTCAACGGCGTCCTGATGAGCAGGGCCTTCGAGTCGACCCTGGACATCAGCTTCGACGTGCGCGGCGGTCTGCTCATCCGGCAGGTCCACCACTGGGCGGCGCTGGTCTTCATCGCCGGCATGCTGGTGCACATGATGCGGGTGTTCTTCACGGGCGCCTTCCGCAAGCCGCGCGAGCTCAACTGGGTCTTCGGCTGGACCCTGCTGATGCTCGGCATCATCACCGGCCTGACCGGCTACTCCCTGCCCGACGACCTGCTGTCCGGCACCGGCCTCCGCTTCGCGCACGGCGCGATCCTGTCGATCCCCATCGTGGGCACGTACGTGGCGTTCTTCCTGTTCGGCGGGGAGTTCCCGGGCGACGACATCATCTCGCGCCTCTTCCCGGTCCACGTGCTGCTGCTGCCCGGGATCATGCTGGGCCTGGTGGCCGCCCATCTGATCCTGGTCTTCTACCACAAGCACACCCAGTTCCCGGGGCCCGGACGCCAGGAGCGGTCGGTCGTGGGGATGCCGTTCCTGCCGGTCTACATGGCCAAGGCGGGCGGCTTCTTCTTCCTCGTCTTCGGCGTGCTGACGGTGATGGGCGCCATCGCCCAGATCAACCCCGTGTGGGCCTTCGGCCCCTACCGGCCCGACCTCGTCACCACCGGCGCCCAGCCCGACTGGTACCTCGGCTTCTCCGAGGGGCTGATCCGGGTGATGCCGGGATGGGAGATCAACCTGTGGGGCCACACGCTCGTCCTCGGCGTGTTCATCCCCTTCACGCTGTTCCCGCTGATCCTGCTCGCCCTCGGGGTCTACCCCTTCGTCGAGGCGTGGATCACCGGCGACAAGCGCGAGCACCACATCCTGGACCGGCCGCGCAACGTGCCCGTCCGCACCGGCCTGGGCGTGGCCTGGCTGACCCTGTACGCGGTGCTGCTGATCGGCGGCGGCAACGACATCGTCGCCACCCACCTGCACCTGTCCATCAACGCCATCACCTGGTTCGTGCGCATCGGCGTCTTCGCGCTGCCGGTCGCCGCCTTCTTCGTCACGAAACGGATCTGCATGGGGCTGCAGCGCCGCGACCGCGCCAAGGTCCTGCACGGCAGGGAGACCGGCACCGTCAAACGGCTGCCGACCGGCGAGTACGTCGAGGTGCACGAGCCGCTCACGCAGGCGGACCTGTTCACCCTCACCCAGCACGAGCAGAACCCGCCGTACGCGATCGGGCCCGAGGTCGACGCCGGGGGTGTGCGGCGCAGGGTCAAGCGGTCCGAGCGGCTGCGGGCCCGCCTCGCGCACGCCATGTTCGGGCCCGGCGCGCGGATCGAGAAGCCGACGGTGGAGGAGTACCGGAAGATCACCAGCGGCGATCACGGGCACTGACGACCAGGGCCCGGCACTCCTGCGGCGAGCCCCAGGCGGTACGCAGGGCCCGGGCCTTGCCCAGCCACAGCGACAGGTCGGACTCGGCCGTGTACCCGATCGCGCCGTGCAGTTGCAGCGCGGTCCGGGCGGTGGCGTACGCCGCCTCGCACGCGGCGGCCTTGGCGGCGGCCACGTCGGCCGGGTGCGAGGTGAGCGCGGCGCCGAAGAGCAGCGGCCGCGCGAACTCCAGGGCGATCTTCGCGTCGGCCAGCCGGTGCTTGACCGCCTGGAACGAGCCGACGGGCACGCCGAACTGGTGACGCTGCCCGACGTAGGCGACCGTCCGGTCGAGCAGCGCCAGACCCACGCCGAGGGCCTGGGCGGCGGTGGCGAGACGGGCCCGCAGGAGGGCCGCACCGGTGCCGGCGCCGAGGCGTTCCCCGCCGGGGACGAGGGGCGTGAGACGACGGGCCGGGTCCAGGGAGGGGCGGACGGGACCGTGACCGGGGGAGAGACACACGCCGCCGGGCTCCCAGGAGAGCCGGAGGGCGGCCGCGTCGCCGTCCAGGGCGTAGGGCGTCCGGGGGCCGGCCGGGTCGCCGGTGAGGGTGCGGGGGGTCCGGGTGGTGGCCGCGTCGGTGTCCGGGGCGCGCGGGACCGGCGCGGTGTCCAGGGCGTGGGGGCCGTGCCCGGTGGCGGCGCCGGTGTCCGGGACGCCGGTGCCGGGGGCGTCGGTGTCCTGTGTGCCGGTGTCCAGGGCGTCGGGGTCCCGCGGAAGGCCCGGAACGTGGGGCCGTCCGCCCGGCAGCCGCCGCAGCTTGCGTTCGGTCCGGCCCGGTGGCCGGTCCGGGTGCGGGCCGGGCGGCTCCGTAGGCCGTTCCGCTGTGGGTCCGGCCGGGCCCGGTGGTGTCACCGTCGCCATCGTCTCCCCGCTCGCCAGTGCGGGCAGCAGCCGCTTGGCGGTGGCCGGGCCGGACCCCGCCAGGAGCTCCGCCGCCGTGACCGTCTCCACCAGGGGGCCGGGCACCGCGTGACGGCCCAGCTCGACGAAGGCGACGGTCAGTTCGACCGGCCGCGGTCCCAGCCCCCCGTACGCCTCCGGCACCGCCAGCGCGAACACGCCCGCCTCCGCCAGCCGGGACCACAGCGCCCGCCCGCCCGCGTGGTCGCCCCGGCCCCACGCCCGTGCCACCGCCGGGGTGTCCGCCGCCGTCAGCAGGGCGTCCAGCGACGCGGCGAAGGCACGCTGCTCGGGGTCGAGGAGGAACCGCATCAGCGCCGTCCCTTCGGCAACCCCAGCAGGCGTTCGGCGATGATGTCGCGCTGGATCTCGTTCGTGCCCGCGTAGAGGGGCCCGGCGAGCGCGAAGACGTACCGCTGCGCCCAGTCCGTGTCGGCCCGTTCGCCCTCGGGGCCGAGCAGGTCCAGGGCCGTCTCGTGCAGCGCCAGGTCCAGCTCGGACCAGTGGACCTTGTTCAGGCTCGACTCGGGGCCGACGGCCTCGCCGTCCAGGAAGCGCGAGGCGGCCCCGTAGGTGAACAGCTGGTAGGCCCGGGCACCGATCAGCGCGTCGGCCACCCGGTCCCGCGCGGACGCCGGACCGCCCCGCTCCCGCCACAGCTCCTCCAGCCCGCGCGCGGCGGCGAGGAACCGGCCGGGGGAGCGGAGCAGCAGCCCGCGCTCGTTGCCCGCGGTGGACATCGCGATGCGCCAGCCCCGGCCCGGCGCGCCGATCACGTCCTCGTCGGGGACGAAGACCTCGTCGAGGAACAGCTCCGCGAACGCCGGCCTGCCGTCGAGGCGGGCGATCGGGCGGACCGTGACACCGGGGGCGCGCAGGCCGAACATCAGGTACGTCAGGCCCCGGTGGGGACCGGCCGCGTCCGGGTCGCTGCGGAACAGGCCGAAGGCGCGGTCGGCGAAGGCGGCCCGCGAGGACCAGGTCTTCTGGCCGCTCAGCAGCCAGCCCCCGTCCGTGCGCACGGCCCTGGCCCGCAGGGACGCCAGGTCCGAACCGGCCTCCGGCTCCGACCAGGCCTGCGCCCAGACCACCTCGCCGGAGGCCATCGGCGGCAGGACCCGGGCCCGCTGCTCCTCCGTGCCGTGGTCCAGCAGGGTCGGGGCGAGCAGCTGGACGCCGTTCTGCCCGACGCGGCCCGGGGCGCCGGCCGCCCAGTACTCCTCCTCGAACAGCAGCCACCGCAGGAGCCCGGAGTCCCGCCCGCCGTACCGCTGCGGCCAGCTGACGACCGACCAGCGGTCGGCGGCCAGCTCCGCCTCCCAGGCCCGGTGCGCGGCGAAGCCCTCCTCGGTCTCCAGGGAGGGCAGCGGCGCGCGCGGCACGTGCGCGTGCAGCCAGTCCCGTGCCTCGGTGCGGAACGCCTCGTCCGCCGGGGAGATCGCCAGGTCCACGGCCACCCCTCCTTCCCTAACAAGTGTTTGGTAGGTTAGCGTGGGCCCATGACAGCCGTCGAGTGCCCGTCGTACGTGCCCGGCCACGGCCTGCTGGCGGGGCGGACCGCCGTCGTCACCGCGGCGGCCGGCGCGGGCATCGGCGGGGCCACGGCCCGGCGCCTGCTGGAGGAAGGCGCGCGCGTGCTGGTCAGCGACGCGCACGCACGGCGGCTCAAGGAGCACGAGGCGCGGCTGACCGGCGAGTTCGGCGCGGACGCGGTCACCGCCGTGCCCTGTGACGTCACCGACGACACACAGGTCCGCACCCTCTTCGAGACGGCCGCGCGGGAGCACGGGCGTCTGGACATCGTGGTCAACAACGCCGGTCTCGGCGGTACGGCGGAGCTCGCCGACATGACCGACGACGAGTGGAACCGCGTCCTGGACGTCACGCTGAACGGCACGTTCCGGTGCATCCGGGCGGCCCTGCGCCTGATGCGGGGCAGCGGAGGCGGCGTGATCGTCAACAACGCCTCCGTCGCCGGCTGGCGCGCCCAGGCCGGGCAGGCCCACTACGCCGCGGCGAAGGCGGGAGTGATGGCGCTGACCCGGTGCGCGGCGGTCGAGGCCGCCGCCCACGGGGTGCGGGTCAACGCCGTGGCGCCCAGCCTCGCCCTGCACCCGCACCTGGTGAAGGTGACCACCCCCGAGCTGCTCGCCGAGCTGACCGCCCGCGAGGCGTACGGGCGGCACGCCGAGCCGTGGGAGGTGGCCAACGTGATCGTGTTCCTCGCCTCGGGCTACTCGTCGTACATGACCGGGGAAGTGGTCTCCGTCAGCAGCCGGCACCCGTAGGACGACAATGGACCCGTGCCTCCTACGAAGAAGAAACCCCAGGTGACCACCGTCGAGCCGGCCGCGGCCCCCGCACCCGGCGACCGCCGCGGCGACCTCCTGCGCACCGCCGCCGAGGTCTTCGCCGAGCAGGGCTACAACGCCACCACCGTCCGCACGATCGCGGACCACGCGGGGATGCTCGCCGGCAGCCTCTACTACCACTTCGACTCCAAGGAGTCGATGCTGGAGGAGATCCTGCGCGGCTTCCTGGACGAGCTGTGGGACGGCTACGACACCGTCCTGGGCGCCGGACTCGGGCCGCGCGAGACGCTTGAGGCCCTGGTCACCGAGTCGTTCCGGGAGATCGACCGGCACCGCGCGGCCGTGGCGATCTACCAGAAGGAGAGCAGGCAGCTGGTGGCGCAGGAGCGGTTCGCGTTCCTCGCCGAGTCGCAGCGCAGGTTCGAGCGGGCGTGGCTGTCGACCCTGGAGCGCGGCGTCGCCGAGCGGGCCTTCCGGGCCGATCTCGACGTCCGGCTCACCTACCGGTTCGTGCGCGACACGGTGTGGGTCGCCGCCTCCTGGTACCGCCCGGGCGGACAGCACAGCCCGGAGGAGATCGCCCGGCAGTACCTGTCGATGGTGCTGGACGGGATCGCCGTACGCGAGTAACCCCCAGACGCGAGGGAGTCGTCATGGCCGAGGCCTACATCGTCGAAGCGGTGCGCACACCCGTCGGGCGGCGCGGGGGAGGGCTGAGCGCGGTCCACCCGGCCGACCTCGGCGCGCACGTCCTCAAGGAGCTGATGACCCGCTCGGGCGCCGACCCGGCCGCCGTGGAGGACGTCGTCCTCGGCTGCCTGGACGCGGTGGGACCGCAGGCCGGGGACATCGCGCGCACCTGCTGGCTGGCCGCCGGGCTGCCCGAGGAGGTGCCGGGCGTGACCGTCGACCGGCAGTGCGGCTCCTCGCAGCAGGCGGTGCACTTCGCCGCTCAGGCCGTGCTGTCCGGCACGCAGGACCTGGTGGTGGCGGGCGGCGTGCAGAACATGTCGATGATCCCGATCGCCTTCGCCACCCGGCAGGCCGCCGAACCGCTCGGGCTCACACAGGGGCCGTTCGCGGGCAGCGCGGGCTGGCGGGCCCGCTACGGGGACCAGCCCGTCAACCAGTTGGTGGGCGCCGAGACGATCGCCGCCCAGTGGGGCATCAGCCGGCGTGACCAGGAGGACTACGCCCTGCGCTCGCACAGGCGGGCGCTGCGGGCGATCGACGAGGGCCGCTTCGCGCGCGAAACCGTGCCGTACGGGCAGGTCACGGCCGACGAGGGCCCGCGCCGGGACACCTCCCTGGAGAAGATGGCCGCCCTGAAGCCGGTCCTCGACGGCGGCACGATCACCGCCGCCTGCTCCTCGCAGGTCTCCGACGGGGCGGCGGCGATGCTGCTGGCCTCCGAACGTGCCGTGCGCGACCACGGGCTCACCCCGCGCGCCCGCGTGCACCACCTCTGCGTGCGCGGCGAGGACCCGATCCGCATGCTCACCGCCCCGATCCCCGCCACCGCCCACGCCCTGCGGAAGACCGGCCTGGCCATCGACGACATCGACCTCGTCGAGATCAACGAGGCCTTCGCGCCGGTCGTCCTGGCCTGGCTGAAGGAGACCGGCGCGGACCCGGAGCGGGTCAACGTCAACGGCGGTGCCATCGCCCTGGGCCACCCGCTCGGGGCGACCGGCGTCAGGCTCATGACGACCCTGCTGCACGAACTGGAGCGCACCGGCGGCCGGTTCGGCCTGCAGACCATGTGCGAGGGCGGCGGCCAGGCCAACGTGACGATCATCGAACGGCTCTGAGCCGGGCCAGCGTCTCGTCGGCCTCCCGCATGATCCGCTCCACCAGCTCCGCGCACGACGGCAGGTCGCCGATCACCCCGGCGACCTGCCCGGAGGCCATCACCCCCAGGTCCGCACGGCCGTCGACCATCGCCGACCTCAGCAGCATCGGCGTGTTCGCCGCGAGCAGCACCTGGCTCCAGGAGAGGTCCCTGCCGCGCCGGAGGGCGAGCCCGTCGCGCAGCATCCGCCGCCAGGTCAGCCCGGACAGCCGGCGGAAACCGGACGCGTGCCGCACCGCCCGCACCAGCGCCCGGCCCCGGCCGGCCCGCTCCAGGGCGTCCACCAGGTCCGTGCGCAGCATCCGGTGCGGCAGACCGTCCACCGCCCTGGTCACCGTCACGTCCCGCACGGTCGCCGCGAGGTATCTGGCCTTCACCGCGTCCGGCACCGTCGAGTCCGACGTCAGCAGGAACCGCGTGCCCATGGCCACGCCCGCCGCCCCGTAGGCCAGGGCCGCCACCAGCCCGCGCCCGTCGAAGAACCCGCCCGCCGCGACGACCGGGATCCGCACCGCGTCCACCACCTGCGGCAGCAGCACGGTCGTGGCCACCTCGCCGGTGTGCCCGCCGCCCTCCGCGCCCTGCACCAGCACCGCGTCCGCGCCCCACGCCGCGACCTTCTCGGCATGCCGCCGGGCCCCCACGGTCGGCATGACGACGACGCCCGCCTCCTTCAGCTCACCGATCAGCTCGCGGGAGGGGGCCAGGGCGAAGGAGGCCACGCGGACACCCTCCTCGACGAGGATCCGCACCCGCTCGCCCGCGTCGGCGGCGTCGGCACGCAGGTTCACCCCGAACGGCGCGCCGGTCCGGGCCCGCACCTCCCGTACGGCCGCCCGCAACCGGTCGGGCGTCATCGTCGCCGAGGCCAGGATGCCGAGGGCACCCGCGTTCGCCGCGGCGGAGACCAGGCGCGGCCCGGCCACCCAGCCCATGCCGGTCTGCACGATCGGGTGGCGGACGCCGACGAGCCGGGTCAGGGCCGTCTCCCTCACGCGGCGACCTCCCGGGCCCTGGCACCGGCCGGGTCCAGGACCTCCCGGATCAGCCGGAGCTCCTCGGCGGTCGGCTCCCGGGTGGCCGGCACCTCGTCCGGCACGGTCAGCCCGAAGCCCGTCGCCTCCCCGACCTGCTCCACCGTGACCCCCGGATGCAGGGAGGCCAGCCGCATCGAGCGGTCGGGGGTGGCGAAGTCGAAGACCCCCAGGTCGGAGACGACCCGTGGGATGCGGTGGTGGCGCGCCCCGGCCGCACGGTCGTACCCGACCCCGCAGACCAGGTCGACCCGCTCCACGAAGACGCGCCGGGAGTGCCTCGGGACCCAGTAACTGGTGGGGTGGTTGAGGGTGTTGACCGGTGCGCCGCGCACCCCGAGCAGCTGGCGCCTCGGGCGCTCCCAGTCGCCGATGCAGGAGATGTTCTGGTTGCCGAACCGGTCGAGCTGGCTCGCGCCCATCATCACGTGCCGCCGCCCGCCGGTGACGAGGTCCAGGTGCTGCCGGTAGGGCAGCCAGCCCTCCGGCGTGCCGTCCGGGCGGACGAGCAGGGCCTCGCCGTCGGTGAGCAGCAGCTCCGGTGCGAAGGTGAGCCGGGCCAGCCGGGCCCCGAGCGAGGGGATCAGCCCCATGGGGCTGGCCAGCACCTCGCCGTCACCGCGCCAGGCCTCGGCGCAGGCGACCACGCAGTACTCGGCGCGCGTGGCCACGCCGTACGCGGCGCGGGCGGCCGGGGTCACGCCCCGTCCCCGACGGCCGCGCGGTAGGCCTGTTCGTCCCCGGCGAGGAACCGGGCGGCGAAGTCGGGCCAGGGGGTGGTGGCGTACGTCCGCTGGAAGGCCTCGTCCCGGCCGTAGTCCGGCGCGCAGGACGTGAAGTGGGCGCCGTGCGGGGTCTCGACGACGCCGGTGACCGCGTGCCGCTTGATCAGCAGGGTCTGCGGCGGGGCTTTGCCCGTCAGCTCGGCCGTGTCGACGATCCGTTCGCAGGAGACGTACGCCGTGCCGGCCGCCGCGCAGAAGAGGTCGTCGAAGTACGGGTCGGGGCCCAGGTACTGCCCGTTGCCCGACCGGTCGGCGCGGTTGACGTGCACCAGGGCCGCGTCCAGCCGCAGGGCGGGCATCGCCACGAACGTCTCCCCGTCCTCGTACGGCGACGTGACCGTGCGCAGGCCGGGGTTGATCCGCATGACGTCCGAGCCGAGTCCGGCCCGCACCGGCAGGAACGGCAACCGGTGCGCCGCCGCGCGCAGCCCCCACAGGAACATCGCCTCGTCGATCTCGGTCAGCGCGACGGCGCCGCGCTCGCGGGCCGCGCGGTAGTGCGGCTCCAACGGGATGGAGTCCAGGGTGACGAACGGCGTGACGAGCCTGCGTATGCGTCCGGCGGCGGCGAGCATGCCCACGTCCGGGCCGCCGTACGAGACGATCGTGAGATCGGTGATCTCCGACCGGAGCACTGCTCTCACCAGGGCCATCGGCTTGCGGCGGGAGCCCCAGCCGCCGATGCCGAGGGTCATGCCGCTGCGCAGCCGGGCGGCCACCCCGTCGGCGGTCATCGTCTTGTCCCTCACCCGCGCCCCTCCTCGCCGAACCCCGCGCGCACCCGCGCGCCCACCCCGCCCAGGCCCGCCTCGAAGGTGAAGCCCTGCTCGAAGCGGTAGCTGCGGCGCACGTCGACCGGGTCGATGCCGTTGAGGGCGGCCTTGGCCAGCCGCAGCAGCTGCCCGTCCTTCCCGGCGATCTCGCGGGCCAGATCCAGGGCGGCGGCCCGCAGCTCGCCACGCGGCACGACCCGCCACACCGAGCCGTGCGCGTGCAGTTCGGCCGCGGTCGCCGTGCGCGAGGTGTAGTACAGGGCCCGCATCAGGTGCTGGGGGACCAGCCGGGCCAGATGCGTGGCCGCGCCCAGCGCGCCCCGGTCCAGCTCGGGCACCCCGAAGACGGCGTCCTCGCTCGCCACGATCGCGTCCGCGTTGCCCACCAGTCCGATGCCGCCGCCCAGGCAGAAGCCCTGCACCGCCGCCACCACCGGCACCGCGCAGTCGTACACGGCGCCGAAGGCCTCCGCGCAGGCGTGGTTGGCGCCGATCAGCGCGGCGTCGCCGTCCCGCTGGATCTCCTTGATGTCCACCCCCGCGTTGAAGCCGCGCCCCTCGGCCGCCAGCACCACGCACCGGGCCTCCGGGTCGCGCCCGGCCGCGCGCACCGCGCCGGCCAGGGCGGACCAGCCGGCCACCGGCAGGGCGTTCACCGGTGGGAAGTCGACCGTGACGACGCGGACGCCCTTTTCCCCGCCCGAGGTGGAGACACCCATGGCATCATCAGCTACCTTTCCACCAAACGTTTGTTAGGTGGAAAGGTAGCAGCGCATGGAGCTGGACGGGAAGGTCGCCGTCGTCACGGGCGGGACCCGCGGCGTCGGCGCCGGTATCGCGCGCGCCTTCCTGCGCGCCGGAGCGCGGGTACTGGTCTGCGCGCGCCGTCCGCCCGAACGCCCCCTGCCCGGCGCCGAGTTCGTCCGCCTGGACGTCCGCGACGCCGAGGCCGTCCGGCAGTGGTGCGCCGGCCTCCCACGGCTGGACGTCCTCGTCAACAACGCGGGCGGCGCACCCCAGCGGCTGCTCACCGAGGCGGGCGCCGACCGGCACGCGCGCGTGGTGGAACTGAACCTGCTGGCCCCGCTGACCGTGTCCCTCGCCGCCCACGACCACCTCCGGCGCGCGAAGGGCTCGATCGTCATGATCGGCAGCGTCAGCGGCACCCGCCCCTCACCCGGCGCCGCCGCCTACGGGGCCGCCAAGGCGGGCCTGGAGAACCTCGCCCGCTCGATGGCCGTGGAGTGGGCGCCCGACATCCGGGTCAACACCCTCGTCGTCGGCATGGTCCGCACCGAACTGTCCCACCTCCACTACGGCGACCGGGACGGCGTCGCCCAGGTCTCCCGCACGGTCCCCCTGGGACGACTCGCAGAACCGTCCGACGTGGGCGCCGCCGCGGTCTTCCTCGCGTCCCCGGCCGCCGCCTACATCAGCGGGGCGAGCCTGCACGTGCACGGGGGCGGGGAACGGCCCGCCTTCCTCGGTGCGGCGAACGCCGCCCACGGGCCGGACGGCGACAAGGGGAGCCGACATGAGCGGAATCTGTGAGGGCCGGGTCGTCGCCGTCACCGGCGCGGGCCGCGGGCTCGGCCGCGCCCACGCGCTGGCGTTCGCGGCCGAGGGCGCACGGGTGGTCGTCAACGACCTCGGGGTGGGCCTCGACGGCACGCCCGAGCCGGGCGGCCCCGCCGCCCGGGTCGCCGGGGAGATCCGCGCGGCGGGCGGCGAGGCGGTACCGCACGGCGGCGACATCGCCACCACCGAGGGCGCCGCCTCGCTCGTCCGGACCGCGCTGGAGACGTACGGCCGGCTCGACACCCTCGTCAACAACGCCGGCTTCCTGCGCGACCGGATGCTGGTCAACCTCGACGAGGACGACTTCGACGCCGTCGTGCGCGTCCACCTCAAGGGCCACTTCCTGCCGCTGCGGCACGCGGCCGCGCACTGGCGGGCCGAGATCAGGGCGGGCCGCCGCCCCGAGGCCCGGATCGTCAACACCGGCAGCGGAGCAGGGCTGCTGGGTTCGGTCGGGCAGGGCAACTACAGCGCCGCGAAGGCCGGGATCGTCGCCCTCACCCTGGTCGCGGCGGCCGAACTGCGCCGCTACGGCGTCCACGTCAACGCGATCGCCCCCGCGGCCCGGACCCGCATGACGGAACGGACCTTCGCCGACACCATGGCCGCCCCCGGCACCGGCTTCGACGCGATGGCGCCGGAGAACGTCTCCCCCCTCGTCGTGTGGCTCGGCTCCGCCGCGAGCGCGGGCGTGACGGGTCGCGTCTTCGAGACGGAGGGAGGCCGGATCACGGTGATGGACGGCTGGCGCCGCGGCCCGAGCGCCGACAAGGGGGCGCGGTGGGAGCCGGCGGAGGCGGGAGAAACAGCACGCCACCTCCTGACGAAGGCCCCCGCCCCCGGACCGGTCTACGGTGCCTAGCCCCGACTCGCGCGGCTTCTTTGTGGGCTCCCGCCCCGGGCGGGGTTGGGGGCCGGTCCCGGCTTTGCCCGGCGCCCCCGGGCGGGGCATCGCGCGCCCCCTGCTCTCTTGCGGGCGCCGCTCGGGGGCGGGGCTGTGGCGCCCGGCCCGGTTTGCCTGCGGGCTCCGGTCCGGGTGGGGTGTGGCGTTCGGGCCCGGCCCAGCGGCGTGATGGCTACGTGTCGCACTCCAGCACGCTCCGGCACAGCGCGCACCGTGCCCGGACGCGGCCCTTCACCGGCACCCGGATGCGCTGGTGGCACGTGGGGCAGGGGAACGACACCCGCAGCCGTCCGCCGACGTCGGGCGAGAACGCGTACCGCACCCCGGGCTGGGGTCCCGCCGGCGCGTGCCGCCGGTCCCGGGCGTACCGGCGCCGCCCCGCCCACCCCGCCGCGGTCAGCGGCGGCTGCTGCCCGTCCCGTCGGGCCAGCTCCCTGCCCCGCTCGTACGCCCGGTACGCCTGCGCGCTGGTGAACCACACCGACGGGTCCTCGCCGAAGACCAGTGCCCGCTTGGCCAGCACGTACCCGAACTCCTCCGGCGTGAGGTACCCCAGCTTCTGCGACGACGCCCCGTCCTCCCGGTAGGCGTCCAGCAGCAGCCACCCCGCGCCCAGGTACGTCGTCGCCGTGTCCGTGAGGATCTCGTTGTCCCGCACGCCCGGGAAGGACAGGTCCAGCCGGTGCAGGTACACGTGCGTCACCTCGTGCGCCAGGGCCGCCCCGATGTCCCGCCGATGCGTACGGAACCGGTCGTTCAGCTCCACGAAGTACTCCGGACCCGCCGCCAGCTCGACGTTCGCCGCGTGCCGCATCTCCCGGAAGCTCACGATCAGCCGCGCGTCCGGCAACCGGTAGTGCCGCACCAGCTCGTGCGCCACCCGCTGCGCCCCCAGATACAGGTCGTCGGTGTCGCAGAACGCCACGTCGGCCGGGAGAACGCTGGTCGCGAACGTCTGGATCGTGTCGTACGACAGGCGCCGGTACAGCGCCGTGATGGCGGCCCGCACCGTCTCCAGGTGCGGGTAGCCGTGCTCGACCGGCCCGTCGTTCGCCACGACTCACCCCCAGGACGCCCGGGACCCGGTTCCACTGTACGAGGGCCCGGCGCGCGCCGGACCGGTCCGGGCGCGGCGAAAACCGGTCGTCCTCACCCCGGGCCGCTGGCAGAATCCGGGCCGTGACCAGCGACCAGCGTTCCGTCGCCGCCGCGCTCACGGTGGGCGGCCAGGACGACGACCTCGAAAAGCGGCTCGACGAGGAGCTGACCGCCTTCAACACCGCCGCCTCCGGCGGGGCCGCCACCGAGCCCCTCTCCGCCCGCGTCACCGACGGCGCCGGCGAACTGGCCGGCGGACTCACCGCCTGGACGTGGGGCAGCCTGTGCTCCGTCGACATGCTCTGGGTGCGCGACGACCTGCGGCACGCAGGCTGGGGCAGCCGGCTGATGCGCGCGGCGGAGGCCGAGGCGGCGCGGCGCGGCTGCACCGACATGATCGTCTCCACCTACAGCTTCCAGGCCCCCGGCTTCTACCCCCGCCTCGGCTACCGGGAACGGGGCCGGATCGAGGGCGTCCCCGGCGGCCACGAGGACGTCTACTTCCACAAGCGCCTCCCCGTGGCCGAGGTGTGAGACGGCCCGCTGCCGTCCCGCCCGGTCCCCGTAGGCTGACGCCCCATGACCACCAGCAACACCCGCACCGGCGACGTCGACCCCGCCGTCCGTGAGGAGCTCGCCCGGCTGCGCGACAGCATCGACAACATCGACGCGGCCGTCGTCCACATGCTCGCCGAGCGCTTCAAGTGCACCCAGCAGGTCGGCCACCTCAAGGCGGAACACCAGCTGCCGCCCGCCGACCCGGCGCGCGAGGCCCGCCAGATCGCCCGGCTGCGCGCCCTCGCCGAGAACGCCAAGCTGGACCCGGCCTTCGCCGAGAAGTTCCTCAACTTCATCGTCGCCGAGGTCATCCGCCACCACGAGCGCATCGCGGACGAGGCCACCAACGGCACGGCCCCGACCGGCAGTTGACCGGCGGGATACGGCAACCCGGCCTCCTCGGACAACGGCAGCCGCCCGACGGCGCCCCGACCGAGACGCCCGCCCCCGCACCACGACCCGCGACCGCCGGTAACCGGCCACGGGGGAGTGACACGGCGGCCCGCACGGGGCATGCTGCGCTGTGCACAGCATGTCAGCCGGCGAGCACTGCCCGTCAGTGTCCCGCTTTACTCTGGTCCTCCACGAGGGAGGGGCGTCGGGCCATGCCGTCGGATACCAGGATCCTCATCGTCGACGACCACGAGGACACGCTGTACGCGCTGGAGAGCGCCCTGGCCCCGCTGGGCTACCGGCTCGGCCGGGCCACCAGCGGCGACGAGGCACTCAAGCAGGTCCTGCGCGGTCAGGTCGGCCTAATGCTGCTCGACGTGCGCATGCCCGGCGTCGGCGGCCTGGAGGTCGTGCGCTACATGCGGCGCGTCGAACAGACCCAGCACATCCCGGTCATCCTGCTCACCGGCTTCGGCGCCGACCAGGAACTGACCACCGCCGCCTTCGGCCTCCAAGTCGCCGACCTCGTCATGAAACCCGTGGACCCCTGGGCCCTGCGCACCAAGGTCCGCTACCTCTACGACACCCACCAGCGCCACCTCGCGCTGCAGCGCGAGGTACACCGGCTGCGCACCCTCGTCCGGGAGCACACCGACGCCACCCCGCGCCCCCCGCGCCCGCCCCACCCCGACGCGCGCGTGCCGTCCCAGCGGCTCATGGGGGCGCACGCCGGGGAGCTCGAAAGAGACCGCACCTAGACCGGACATTGCGCACGTACCGATCCGCCTCTGTGCCTTGCCGGTGCCATCAGGCAGCATGTCACGCATGTCCGTACTGACGCGCGACGAAGCGCAGACCCGAGCAGAGCTCCTCGACGTCCACCACTACACCATCGAACTGGACCTGACCGGCGGGGAGGAGACCTTCGACTCCCACACCCTGATCGCGTTCAGCGCCCGCACGGACGGTGACACCTTCGTCGAGGTCAGGCCCGCCGATCTGCGCTCCGTCACCCTCGACGGACACCCCCTGGACCCGGACGCCCTGGACGGCAACCGGCTGCCCCTGAAGAACCTCACCGCCGGCGACCACGAACTGCGCGTGCACGCGGCCATGCGCTACTCGCGCACCGGCGAGGGCATGCACCGCTTCACCGACCCCACCGACGGCGAGACCTACGTCTACACGCAGCTGTTCATGGACGACGTCCAGCGCGTCTTCGCCGCCTTCGACCAGCCCGACCTGAAGGCCGTCTTCGAGCTGTCGGTACGGGCCCCGCAGGGCTGGACCGTCCTCGCCAACGGCGTCACCGAGCACACCGGCGACGGCCACTGGCGGGCCGCCCCCACCCCGCCGATCTCCACCTACCTCGTCGCCGTCGCCGCCGGTCCCTGGCACACGGTGCGCACCGAGCACCGCGGCCTGCCCTTCGGCCTGCACTGCCGCCGCTCCCTCGCCCCCTACCTGGACGCCGACGCCGACGAACTCCTCGACGTCACGCGCGCCTGCTTCGACCGCTACCACGAGAAGTTCGACGAGCCCTACCCCTTCGACTCCTACGACCAGGCCTTCGTACCCGAGTTCAACGCGGGCGCCATGGAGAACCCCGGCCTGGTCACCTTCCGCGACGAGTTCGTCTACCGCTCCGCCGTCACCGACACCGAGCGCCAGACCCGCGCGATGGTCGTCGCCCACGAGATGGCCCACATGTGGTTCGGCGACCTCGTCACCCTCAAGTGGTGGGACGACATCTGGCTGAACGAGTCCTTCGCCGAGTACATGGGCTACCAGACCCTCACCGAGGCCACCCGTTTCACCGACACCTGGACCGACTTCGGCGTCACCCGCAAGTCCTGGGGCTACGACGCCGACCAGCGCCCCTCCACCCACCCCGTCGCCCCCGAGGCCGTCGACGACACCGCCTCCGCGCTGCTCAACTTCGACGGCATCTCCTACGCCAAGGGCGCCAGCGCCCTGCGGCAGCTCGTCGCCTGGCTCGGCGAGAAGGACTTCCTCGCCGGCATCAACACCCACTTCGCCCGGCACAGGTTCGCCAACGCCACCCTCGCCGACTTCATCGACTCCCTCGCCGGCGCCACCGAGCGCGACGTCCACGCCTGGGCCGACGCCTGGCTGCGCACCACCGGCGTCGACACGCTCACCCCGCACATCGCCCCCGGCGACCGCGGCACCTGCGTCCTCACCGTCGACCGCGCCGGCAGCCGCCCGCACCACGTCGCCGTCGGCCTGTACGACCGTGACCTCGGCGACGACGGCGGCCACCTCGTACTGCGCGAACGCCTCCACCTGGACCTCCCGCTGGACGGCGCCCACCCCATCGGCAAGCGCCCGGCGCTGCTCCTGCTCAACGACGGCGACCTCAGCTACGCCAAGGTCCGCTTCGACCCGGAGTCCTTCGAGACCGTCCGCAAGGACCTGTCCGGCCTGCCCGCCCCGCTCACCCGCGCGGTCGTCTGGAACGCCCTGCGGGACGCCGTCCGCGACGGTGAACTCGCGCCCGGCGCCTACCTGGAGACCGCCCGCGCCCACCTCCCCCTGGAGACGGACCTCGCCCTCGTCCAGGGCGTGCTGGCCTTCGCCGCCACGCACATCGCCGACCGCTACCTGGCCCCCGAGGAGCGGCCCGCCGCCCTGGCCACCCTGTCCGAGCTGTGCCGCGACCTCATCCGCCGCACCGAGGACGGCGACAACCCCGGCCTGCGCCTGATCGCCGTACGCCACCGCATCGACGTGGCCGCCCACCCGGACACCATCGCAGCCTGGCTCGCCGACGGCACCGTCCCCGGCGGCCCGGAGCTCGACCCCGAGCTGCGCTGGCGCGTCCTGGCCCGGCTCGCCGTGCTCGGCGCGACCGACGAGGCCGCCATCGCCGCCGAGCTGGAGCGCGACCCGAGCGCCACCGGCCAGGAGGGCGCCGCCCGCTGCCGGGCCGCGCTGCCCGACCCGGAGGCCAAGGCCCGCGCCTGGGAGGCGATGTTCGGCTCCGACGACCTGTCGAACTACCTCTTCTCCGCCACCGCCCGGGGCTTCTGGCAGCGGGAACAGGCCGACCTGGTGCGGGAGTACGTGCCGCGCTACTACGCCGACGCGGTCACGGTCGCCGAGCGCCGCGGCCCCGCCATCGCCACGGCGATCGGCCGGGACGCCTTCCCCGCCCACGCCGTCGACGCGGACACCCTCCGCCTCGGCGAGGAGTGCCTGCGCGACGCCGATCCGATCCCGGCCCTGCGCCGCACGCTGGTGGACCAACTGGACGACCTGGAGCGGGCGCTGCGGGTCCGGGGAATCCGGCGGGGCTGACCACGGGCGCGGCCCGGCCGGCCCCCGGCCGCCGCCCGCGCCGATGGCGGCCGCGGAAGGGGCCGTGGGAGTCGGTGGCAGTGCCTGCGCCGATGGCGGCCCCGGAAGGGGCCACCGGAGCCGGTCGGCGCCCGCGCCTGCGGCGCCCCGGACCGGGGCACGCGGCCGCCGACCGAAACTGACACCCACGCGCACAAGCACCTCCACCCGGGTTGGGTCGTTGGGCTGTTCGGGCGTACTCGCCCCCGCGCCCCGGAGGTCAGCCCATGCGCACCCCGCCCCTCGCCTCGGGCCCCGAAGGCCCCCACGCCCTGCGGCCGTTGCTCGCCACCGTGCTCGACGCCCTGGACGCCGGGGCCCGGGCACGCGGCGGGCCGCTGCCCGCCGGCGGACCGGACGCCGTCGCCCTGCGGTTCCGGGAGGCGGTCGGGGAGATCCTCCCCGAGCGGGGCGACCCGCACGCCGTCCACACCCTGGTCCGGGCCTTCGCCGAAGGCGCCGCCGACCCCGCCCACCCCCGGTGCGCCGCCCACCTGCACTGCCCGCCCCTGGCCGTCGCCGCGGCCGCCGACCTGGCCGCCTCCGCGATCAACCCCTCCCTGGACTCCTGGGACCAGGCCCCGGCCGCCTCCGCACTGGAGGCCATGGTCACCCGGCTGACCGCCCGCGAGGTCTACGGCACCGGCCCGGCCACGAACCCCGACTCCGTCGTCACCACCGGCGGCACCGAGTCCAACCAGCTCGCCCTCCTCCTCGCCCGCGAGGCCTGCGGCGGATCCGTCCGGCTCGTGACCGGCGCCAACGCCCACCACTCGCTGGCCCGCGCCGCCTGGCTGCTCGGCCTGCCCGAACCGGCCGTCGTCCCCGCCCCGGCCGGCACCCTCGACCCCGCCGCGCTCGCCGCGACCCTCACCCGCCTGACCGGGCCCGTGCTCGTCGCCGCCACCGCCGGCACCACCGACGCCGGACTCATCGACCCGCTGCCCGAGATCGCCGCCCACTGCGCGACCCACGGCGCCCGGCTGCACGTCGACGCCGCCTACGGCGCGGGCCTGCTCTTCAGCACCCGGCACCGCGGCCTGCTCGACGGACTCGACGCCGCCGACACCGTCACCCTCGACCTGCACAAACTCGGCTGGCAGCCGGTCGCCGCAGGACTCCTCGCCGTCCGGAACGCACCCGACCTCGCCGCCCTGCGGCACCACGCCGACTACCTCAACGCCGCCGACGACACCGAAGCCGGCCTGCCGGACCTGCTCGGCCGCTCCCTGCGCACCACCCGCCGCCCCGACGTCCTCAAAGTCGCCGCCACCCTCAAGACCCTCGGCCGCAGCGGCCTGGGCACCCTCGTCGACCAGGTGTGCGCCCACGCCCACGCGTTCGCCGCCCTGGTCCACGAACACCCCGGCTTCGAGCTGCACGCCCCGCCCGTCATCAGCACCGTCCTGTTCCGGCCCGCGGGCGCCCCCGACACCACCGTCGCCGCCGTACGCCGCGCGCTGCTCACCGACGGCCGTGCCGTCCTCGGCCGGGCCCGCCTCGACGGCCGGCTCTGGCTCAAGGCCACCCTCCTCAACCCCGCCACCGGGCCCGACGACCTGGCCGCCCTGCTGCACCTCGTGGCAGAGAGCCGAGCGACACTCGTGGAAGGACACATCCCCTGATGAACCCCGCACAGCCGCAGCCCGACGCCCCCCACGACCTGGTCGGCGTCGGCATCGGCCCCGCCAACCTCTCCCTCGCCGCGCTCGCCCACCCGCTGCGCGACCTCGACAGCGTCTTCTACGAGCAGCGCCCCGCCTTCGCCTGGCACCCCGGCCTGCTCATCGAAGGCGCCACCATCCAGGTCCCGTTCCTCGCCGACCTGGTCACCCTCGTCGACCCCACCAGCGACTGGAGCTTCCTCAACTACCTCAAATCCCGCGAGCGGCTTTTCCCCTTCTACTTCGCCGAGCGCTTCCACATCCAGCGCGCCGAGTACGACGCCTACTGCCGCTGGGTCTCCGAGAGCCTCCCGGCCCTGCACTTCGGCCACCAGGTCGACGCCGTCCGCTGGAACCCCGAACGCGACCTGTTCGAGGTCGACTTCACCCAGCTCGACGGCGGCGGCGAGGCGGAGGCCCTCGGCCGGACGTACACGCGCAACGTCGTCCTCGGCATCGGCACCGAGCCCTACGTCCCCGACCCCCTCAAGCCCCTCACCGAGGCACCCGGCGTGCCCGTCGTGCACGCCGCCGACTACCTCGACCACCGCGCCGCCCTGCTCGCCGCCGAACACGTCACCGTCGTCGGCATCGGCCAGTCCGGCGCCGAGATCTTCCTCGACCTGCTCCGCAACCGGCCCGCCGGACGCGAGAGGCTGCACTGGCTCGGCCGCACCGAGGCCTTCGCGCCCATGGAGTACTCCAAGCTCGGCCTGGAACACTTCACACCCGACCACACCCGCTACTTCCACGCCCTGCCCGAGCCCGCCCGCGACCGGCTCCTGGCCGGGCAGTGGCAGCTCCACAAGGGCATCGACGCCGGCACCGTCGCCGCCATCCACGACGAGCTCTACCGGCGCACGCTGCACGGCGGCTGGCCCGACGCCGTCCTCACCCCCGGCGTCCGCGTCCGCACCGCCGGCCGGATCGCGACGACCAAGGTGGAACTGCACCTGGAACACGCCCGGCAGGACAGCCGCTCCCGCCTCACCACCGACGCCGTCGTCCTCGCCACCGGCTACCGCGAACGCCCCCTCGACCGCGTCCTCGCCGGCCTCGACCCCTACCTCCGCCGGGACAGCCAGGAGCGGCCCCGCGTCGACGAGGACCACCGGCTCGTCCTCGACCCGTCGGTCACCGGCTCGGTGTACGTCCAGAACGCCGAGACCCACACCCACGGCGTCGGCACCCCCGACCTGGGCCTGCTCGCCTGGCGCGGCGCGGTCATCCTCAACTCCCTGACCGGCGGGGAGGCCTACGCACTCCCGCGCCGCACCGCCTTCACCACCTTCGGCCTCACCCAGCGGCAGCACGTCCCGCCGCCCCGCGAGGCCCCGGCCCTCATCCCGCTCGTCGACGACCGGAGGTGAGGGGGACGCGGCTCAGAAGACCGGCGCGCCGTCGCGCGTGAGCCTCCAGTCCACCGCGGCGAACTCGGCCGGGTCGATCGACCCCTTCGCCTTCACCCAGGCGATCATGGTGTTGCGGATCTCGTCCGAGTTCGACCACAGCAGCGGAGCGGCGGCGACATGCGGGAAGTTCCCGCCGCCGTTGGCCCGGTAGTTGTTCACCGCGAACACGAATTTCGCGTCGTCCGCCAGCGGCCGGCCCTCGAACCGCACGTTCGTCACCCGCGACCCGGCCGGCTTCGCGATGTCGATCTCGTACGACAGACCGCTCACCACGTCGTAGTTGTAGTCCGGGATGCCGCCCGCGTTGGTCAGCTTCGCCGGATCCACCGGCGCCCCGGCCGGCGTCTGCACGAAGTAGTTCGCCGAGAACTCCAGGTACGCCCTCAGCTGCGCGCCCGTCACCAGCCGCGCCTCCAGCGTGTTCTCGAAGACGTACAGACCGGCCACGTCCCGGATCGTCACCTCGCCCGCCGGGATCCGGGCACTGCGCGAGAAGCACGCCGCCTGCGACAGCACCGGCAGCGCCGCGTACTCGGTGCCCGCCAGCGCCTGCTTCACCGTGTCGGCCTGGATGTGGTTGATCAGGTCGATGATCGGCACGTCCTTGTACGGCGCCTCGGCCGACGTCATCTCCGCCGCGTTCGTGCCGATGACCTGGTTGACGTACGCCACGACCTTCTCGTGCTCGTCGGACAGCAGCCGCACGATCTCCGGGTCCTCCTCCACCGTGTTGGAGTTCAGGACCTGCGCGCCCACCTTCTCGACCTTCCAGCAGCCCTTCTCCCAGACCAGCTCGAAGTCGAACAGCGTCAGCCGCTGCCCCCACTTCAGCGGCTCGGACAGCACGACCCGCTTGCCGGTCTTCTTGTTCGTCACGAAGTACTCGGGGATCTCCGTGTGCGCGTGCCCGACCAGGATCGCGTCGATGCCCGGCACCTGCTCGGCCACCAGACCGGCCGCGTTCTCGATGTACGGCAGCTGGTCACCGTAGGACGACGTCCCCGACGAACCGCTGTGCGCCGAGACGATGACGACGTCCGCGCCCATCGACCGCAGCCTCGGCACCCACTTCGCCGCCTGCTCCTCCAGACCCGGGAACGTCATCTTGCCCTGCACGTTCGCCTTGTCCCAGATCGCGATGCCCGGGTTGGTCAGCCCCAGCACCGCCACCTTCACGTCCCGCCCGAACGGCGTGCGCAGCCGGTGCATGCTGTACGGCGCGAACGCCGGGCGCAGCGTCTTCGCGTCCAGCGCGTTGGCGCCCAGCAGCGGGAAACGGCACTGCTGCTCGAACTTGCGCAGCACCGGGATGCCGTAGTTGAACTCGTGGTTGCCCAGCGCCGCCGCGTCGTAGTCCATGGCGTTCATCGCCTGCGCCATCGGGTGCACCGGACCGCCCTCGGCGGTGATCGGGTCCACCTTGGCGTAGTAGTACGACAGCTGCGTGCCCTGGATGGTGTCGCCCGCGTCGATGAGCAGCGTGTTGCCGCGGCCCTTCTCCGCGCGCACCCGGTTCACCAGGGTGGAGACCTTCGCCAGACCGACGTCGTTGTGCGCCTTGTCGTCGAACTCGGCGTCCGTGAAGTAGTCCCAGTTGAAGACGTTGCCGTGCAGGTCGGTCGTCCCCATCACGGTGAACGCGTAGCGCTTCGCGCGCCCCCGCGAGCCCTCCCGCGCCTCGGCCGCCTCGGCACCCGGCGCCGCGACCGCGCCGGCCAGCGCCACCCCCGCCCCGGTCACGGCGGACTTCTCCAGGAACTTCCGGCGGTTCAACGGCATGTCGGGCTCTCCTCGCGGAATCTGTGGACGACGCGCGTAGATAACGCGCGTAGATTCTGACCCGGTCATGACCGGCCGCAACAGTCCCGCCAGGTTGCGATCTGATGACTCGGAACCCCCCACTCCACGCCGTCCGCCCGCCACACCGTGACAGAGTGGGACGTATGACCGCGCCCACGGCAGACGCCCCCCAGCCCGTCCCCTACGGCACGCCCGACGCCCCGCGCATCGCCGTGCGCGGCGAGGCCCGCCTCGAAGTCGACCCGGAGATCGCCCGCATCGGCATCACCGTCGCAGCCCGCGGCCGCGACCGCCGCTCCGCCCTCGACGACCTCACCCGCCGCAACGCCACCGTCCTCGACCTGGTCAAGTCCTACGGCGACGCCGTCGAACGCCTGGAGACCGGCGCCTTCTCCATCACCCCCGAACTCACCAAACACGGCCGCGGCGAACGCGTGCGCACCTACCACGGCAGCGTCCACGTCACCGCCGAACTCACCGACTTCACCGCCCTCGGCGAACTCACCACCCGCCTCGCCGACCTCGACCTCACCCGCGTCGACGGCCCCTGGTGGGCCCTGCGCCCCGACTCGCCCGCCCACCGCGAGGCCCGCAAGAAAGCCGTGACGGAAGCCGTCCAGCGCGCCCGCGAGTACGCCGAGGCCCTCGGCACCACCCTCGCCGCCCTGGTCGAACTCGCCGACATCGGCGCCGAGAACAGCCCTCCGGGCTATCCCCAGGCCCCCGGCCGCATGCGCTCCGCCGCCTTCGCCGGAGCCGCCGAGGACGCCCCGGCCGCCCCCCTCGACCTCGAACCCCAGCGCCAGCGCGTCCACGCGCAGATCAACGCCCGCTTCACGATGGTGCCGCCGCGGCTGTGAGCCCCCGGACGAGTGAATTCCGAAAACGCGACCGAATTACGCCGGGGCGTTCCCGGGAATCCCCGAGCGCTCATCGGAGCACCCCGCCGCACAATTCAACCCTTGTCAATAACGTTTCACGCAAAGTCTGTTGAGTGGTCACGCACGGCCAATTCCCTACCGGCCGGTAACTCATAGGCTCAGACCTATGCGCCGAGCGAAGATCGTCTGCACCCTTGGGCCCGCCACCGACTCGTACGACCAGATCAAACGCCTGGTCGACGCGGGAATGGACGTGGCCCGATTCAACCTCAGCCACGGCGGACACGCCGAACACGAGGAGCGCTACCACCGCGTGCGCAAGGCCGCCGACGAGACCGGCCGCAGCGTCGGCCTCCTCGCCGACCTTCAAGGCCCGAAAATCCGGCTCGGCCGCTTCACCGAAGGCCCCGTACTCCTTGAACGCGGCGACACCTTCACCATCACCGTCGAGGAAGGCGTCGAAGGCGACCGCGACACCTGCGGCACCACCTACGCAGGCCTCGCCGCCGACGTCACCCCCGGCGAACGCGTCCTCGTCGACGACGGCAAGGTCTGCCTCGAAGTCACCGAGGTCGACGGCCCCCGCGTCCACACCACCGTCGTCGAGGGCGGCGTCGTCTCCGACCACAAGGGCCTGAACCTCCCCGGCGTCGCCGTCTCCGTCCCCGCCCTGTCCAAGAAGGACGAGGACGACCTGCGCTGGGCCCTGCGCACCGGCTTCGACGTCATCGCCCTCTCCTTCGTCCGCAGCGGCCGCGACATCCAGGACGTCCACCGCATCATGGACGAGGAGGGCCGCCGCCTCCCCGTCATCGCCAAGGTCGAGAAACCCCAGGCCGTGGAGAACATCGACGACATCGTCGCCGCCTTCGACGGCATCATGGTGGCCCGCGGGGACCTCGGCGTCGAAATGCCCCTGGAGCAGGTCCCGATCGTCCAGAAGCGCGCGATCAAGCTCGCCAGGCGCAACGCGAAACCGGTCATCGTCGCCACGCAGATGCTCGACTCGATGATCGACAACGCCCGCCCGACCCGCGCCGAGGCCTCCGATGTCGCCAACGCGGTCATCGACGGCACGGACGCGGTGATGCTGTCCGGCGAGACGAGCGTCGGCAAGCACCCGGTCGAAACGGTCCGCACGATGGCCCGCATCGTCGAGGCGGCGGAGGAAGACCTCCTGGCCAAGGGCCTGCCGCCGCTCACCGAACGCAACAAGCCCCGCACCCAGGGCGGCGCGGTCGCCCGGGCGGCCGCCGAGATGGGCGACTTCCTCGGCGCGAAGTTCCTGGTCGCCTTCACCCAGTCCGGCGACACGGCCCGCCGCCTGTCCCGCTACCGCTCGCCCATTCCGCTGCTCGCCTTCACCCCCGACCAGGCCACCCGCTCCCGGCTCAGCCTCACCTGGGGCGTCGAGACGTTCCTCGGGCCGCGGGTCGACTCGACGGACGCGATGGTCGACCAGGTCGACGAACTGCTCCTGCGCTACGGCCGCTGCCGCCCGGGCGACACGGTCGTCATCACCGCCGGCTCCCCGCCCGGCGTCTCGGGATCCACGAACCTGGTCCGCGTCCACCACATCGCCGAGACCGACAGCCCGCGCTAGGACGCCCCTTCAGTACTTGGGCCCGACGTGGGCGTCCATGAGGGCTACGGAGGCTCTGCGGGCGATGGAGATGTTGCGCGCGTTCGCCTTCTTCCACTCGACGCCCACCCGGTCGAGCGCTGAGGTGAAGAGGCGGATGATGTCGGGCGACAGGTTGGTGAGGAAGTACCGGGGATATGCGTAGCGCTTCCGCTCACCGGCGACCGTGCGCGTCGTCCAGTTGGTGACGCGGCAGCCGTCGGAATGGATGAGACCGCGGATGAACCCCCACGGGTGCGCGTCGACGATGGCCTGCTGCCAGGGCTCGAGGAGGATACGGCGTTCGTGCTTCTTGCCGGGCCCGTGCTGGGGGAAGAGGTGCGGCCAGTGCCTGCTGTAGCTGACCACCGAGACGTACCCCTGTGCCTGAACGCGGTAGGCACGCCCGGTCGGGTTGGTCGCACGCATGGCGGTCTCGCAGGCGTCGATCAGCCCGGGCCAGGACTCCGTGCAGGCGATACGCAGGTAGTACCCGCTCCGGCGGTGGGCACTGATGCAGCCGTCGCCCAGGTAGAGACCGAGCAGGTAGGCGTACGCCTGCTCGTCGGCAGGCGGGTTTGGGGGTGGAGCCGCCACGCGGGGCTTGGGCTCGACACGAACCCGCCAGGAGCGGATCGCCGCCCGGGAAACGCCGGTTTCCCGGCTCACGGAGTTCAGGCTGCGTCCTTCCGCCACCAGGGCCAATACGCGCTTGCGCGTTCCGACGTCGTACATGCAGCCACTGTCGGGGATGCCCTGCGGAGCCGGGAAGCAAAGAGCGGATGTTCACGAGAACGTGGACATCCGCTTCGAACGGCTGACCTTGGAAACCAAGGAAAAGTGCCCCGGGTCGGACTCGAACCGACACTGTATGGGTTTTGAATCCATTGCCTGCTGCCAATTGGGCTACCGGGGCCCGGTGAATCCAAGGTTGAGCTGGACCCACTGCCCGACCACCATACCGCAGCTAGGTACGCTCTTGGGAGCAGTACCGGCCTGCCCCGTACCAAGGAGCCCACGTGAGCGCCCCCGAGTCGCCCCAGCCTGTTGACGTGCCTGAAGAGGACAAGTCGCACGTGCCTCCGATGACGACGCGGGTCGTCATCGCCGAGGACGAGGCCCTGATCCGGCTCGACCTCAAAGAGATGCTGGAGGAGGAGGGGTACACCGTCGTCGGTGAGGCCGGTGACGGTGAGCAGGCCGTGGAGCTGGCCCGTGAGCACCGTCCCGACCTGGTGATCCTGGACGTGAAGATGCCGAAGCTCGACGGCATCTCCGCGGCCGAGAAGATCGCCGAGGAGAGCATCGCGCCGGTGCTGATGCTGACCGCCTTCTCCCAGCGGGATCTCGTCGAGCGCGCGCGGGACGCCGGTGCCATGGCGTACCTGGTGAAGCCGTTCAGCAAGACCGACGTCGTCCCGGCGATCGAGATGGCCGTCTCGCGGTTCACGGAGCTGAAGGAGCTGGAGAAGGAGGTCGCCGACCTCACGCTGCGGCTGGAGACGCGCAAGCTGGTGGACCGGGCGAAGTCGATCCTGCAGACGGAGTACGGCCTGACCGAGCCGGCCGCGTTCCGGTGGATCCAGAAGACGTCGATGGACCGCCGCATGTCGATGCAGCAGGTCGCGGAGGCGGTCATCCAGGACGCCGAGGAGAAGAAGGCCGGCAAGGGCTGATCCCGCAGCGTGGAAGAGGCCTGCTTTCCTCCGGCCGGAGGAAAGCAGGCCTCTTTCGTATGCGCTGTCGTATGCGCTTTCGTATGCGGCGGGACGCTCAGTCCTCGCCCAGGTACGCCTTGCGCACCGACTCGTCGTGCAGCAGGTCCTGGCCCGTGCCGGACAGGACGATGTTGCCGACCTCCATGACGTGACCCTGGTCGGCCAGGGACAGGGCGGCCTGGGCGTTCTGTTCGACCAGGAGGATGGTCGTGCCCTGGGACTTGAGCTCCGAGATGGTCGCCATGATCTTCTGCATCATGATCGGGGAGAGGCCCATGGAGGGCTCGTCGAGCATGAGCAGCTTGGGCTGGGACATCAGGGCGCGGCCCATGGCGAGCATCTGCTGCTCGCCGCCGGAGAGGGTTCCGGCGGCCTGCTTGCGGCGTTCCCCGAGGATGGGGAAGAGGTCGTAGGCGCGCTGGATGTCCTTCTCGATGCCGTCCTTGTCCTTGCGGAGGAACGCTCCGAGCTGGAGGTTCTCCGCGATGGTGAGGCGGGGGAAGATGTGCCGGCCTTCGGGTGAGTGGGCCAGGCCGAGGGAGACGATCTTGTGGGCGGGGATCCCGTTGAGGGGCTTGCCGTCGAAGAGGATCTTCCCGGCGGTGGGCTTGAGCAGGCCGGAGAGGGTGCGCAGGGTGGTCGTCTTGCCGGCGCCGTTGGTGCCGATGAGGGTGACGACCTGTCCGGCGTCGACGCTGAAGGAGATGCCCTTGACGGCTTCGATCTTGCCGTAGGAGACCCGGAGGTCCTCGACTTCGAGGAGTGCGGTCACTTGGCTTCTCCCTTGGTGCTGCTGGTGGTGCTGGTCGCGTCGGCGGCGGCTTCGGCGGCCTCGACCTCGGCGGCTTCGGCCTGCCCGGGGTCGCCTTCGAAGGGTTCGCCGAGGTAGGCGGCGACGACGCGTTCGTCGGCCTGGACGACGTCGGGGGTGCCTTCGACGAGCTTCTCGCCCTGGACGAGGACGGCGACGCGGTCGGAGAGGTTGAAGACGAAGCGCATGTCGTGCTCGATGAGCAGGACGGCGATGCCCTTGTCGCGGATGGCGAAGACGAGGTCCTCGGTGGCCCGGGTCTCCTGGGGGTTCATGCCGGCGGTGGGCTCGTCGAGGAGGAGCAGGCCGGGCTCGGAGGCCATGGCGCGGGCGATCTCCAGCTTGCGCTGTTCGCCGTAGGGGAGGTTGCGGGCGAGGTGGTCGCGCTTGTGGGCGAGGCCGATGAACTCCAGGAGTTCCATGGCGCGTTCCTCGCTGGCGCGTTCGGCCTTCTTGAAGCCGGGGCCGCGCAGGAGGGCGGACCAGAGGCCTTCCTTGGTCCGCGTGTGGCGGCCGACGAGGACGTTCTCGAGGACCGTCATGTTGGCGAACAGGCGGATGTTCTGGAAGGTGCGGGCGATGCCGGCCTGGGTGACCAGGTGGGGCTTGGGCGGGAGGACGGTGCCCTTGTAGGAGACGGTGCCCTCGGTGGGGACGTACAGGCCGGTGAGGCAGTTGAAGAAGGTGGTCTTGCCGGCGCCGTTGGGGCCGATGAGGCCGACGATCTCGCCGGTGTTGACCGTGAAGTCGACGGAGCGGACGGCGGTGAGGCCGCCGAAGCGCATCGTGACGTCGCGGGCTTCGAGTACAGGTGTCGTCATGATGGTTACGCCCCCGCCTTGGTGACGGCCGGTTCGTCGGTCAGCGTGGTCTGTTTCGGTACGTCGAGTTGGCCGGTCTCGTGGAATTCGAGCTGGCGCCGGCGGTTGGCGATGATGCCCTCGGGGCGGAAGCGCATCAGGAGGATGAGCGCGATGCCGAAGGCGAGGAGCGACTTCTCCTGGAGGAAGACGAGCTTCTCGGGGAGCAGGTAGAGCAGGGCGGCGCCGAGGAGCGGTCCGGCGACGGTGCCCATGCCGCCGAGGACGACAGCGGCCAGGAGGAACGCGGAGTTGGGCGGGGTGGAGCCGGCGAACTGATACGGCGTGGGGACCACGCTGTAGGTGACGTGGGCGCTGACGGTGCCGGCGAGGCCGGCCAGGGCGGCGCCGAGGGCGAAGGCGATGAGCTTGACGCGGAAGCCGTTGATGCCCATGGCGGTGGCGGCGGTCTCGTCCTCGCGGATGGCGATCCAGGAGCGGCCGATGCGGGAGTCGGCGGCGCGCGTGTAGACGAGGACGACGATGGCCATGATGAGGACCATCAGCAGGTAGTAGTTGGCGAACCGGCCGAGGGTGAACCCGCCGATGTCGTGGGCCTCTCCGAAGTTGAACCCGAAGAGGTTCAGGTCGGGGATGGAGGGGATGCCGTTGGGGCCGTTGGTGACGTCGGGTCCGGACTGGCCGTCCATGTTGTTGACGGCGATGCGGAAGATCTCACCGAAGCCGAGGGTGACGATGGCGAGGTAGTCGCCGCGCAGCCGCAGGGTCGGGGCG
Source organism: Streptomyces sp. NPDC044921 (assembly GCF_056432865.1). Lineage (NCBI taxonomy): Bacteria > Bacillati > Actinomycetota > Actinomycetes > Kitasatosporales > Streptomycetaceae > Streptomyces > Streptomyces sp. NPDC044921. The sequence goes on along the minus strand of NZ_JBWKIF010000005.1, from coordinate 19,230 downwards.
CCGATGAGGACGCCGAAGACGAGGGAGGCGGCGGCGCCGGCCAGGGCGGAGGCCCAGAAGGGCAGGTGGACGCCGGAGATGGTGGAGAACTCGGAGCCGGAGACGAGGGCGGCGGTGTAGGCGCCGACGCCGAGGAAGGCGACGTATCCGAGGTCGAGCAGGCCGGCGAGGCCGACGACGATGTTCAGGCCGAGGGCCACGGTCCCGAAGATCAGGATGTTGACGCCGATGTTGGCGTAGTGGTCGTCGGTCTGGGTGAAGGGGAAGGCGATGGCCGCGGCGAAGCCCATGGCGAGGGTGAAGCTGCGGTTGGCGGCGACGAGCGCGGAGAAGCGGTCGAGGAGGCCGGCGGTGTGCAGGGCCCAGACGGCGAAGACGACGACGAAGAGGTAGCCGACGAAGAGTTCGCCGTACTCGGTGTCGATGCCGTAGGTGAAGACGCCGAGGCCGATGATCGTCACGACGGTGATGACGGCCCGCTGGACCCAGGGCGCGGTGGCCTGGGGGGCGGCGATCCGCTCGGGCTTGGCGACGTAGGCCTTGACGGCTTCCTTGGTACCGTCGCCGGTGCGCTCCTGGGGGAGGGCGAAGGCGCCGAGGACGGGCAGGAGGGAGGCGACGGCGGCGATCCAGCCGCCGGGTTCGAGGTTGACGACACCGCCGAGTTCGGTGCTGATGGCGATGACGGTGAACCAGGTGACGGCGAATCCGCCGAGCGCGTTGAGGACGAGCGGGGCGTTGTTGCGGGCGGGCAGCAGCCAGCCGAGGCCGCGGACGCCGTACGCGGCGAGCGCGTACAGCGCCGTGAGGAGCCCGGCGGTGAAGGTGAGCCACTGCAGGCCGCCGGGGTAGCCGTTGATGGTGAGGTCGCCGGGGAACTCGGAGGTCCAGGTCCAGGCGAGGAACGCGGAGGCCGCGGTGGCGATGCCGCCGCCGAGCAGCAGGGCGCGGGCGGCCGCCAGGGGCAGGGGTATGAGGCCGGTCGGGGCGGGCGGCGCGGGGGTGGCATCCGGGGCGGGGGTCTTGGTCGTGTCGGTCATGTGATCACGCCCTGTCCGCGACGCGCTCGCCGAGCAGGCCCTGTGGCCTGAAGAGGAGCACGAGGATGAGGAGGCAGAAGGCCCACACGTTGGCCCAGCTCTGGCCGCCGAGCTGCTGCATGCCGGGGATCTCGTCGATGTAGGCGGAGGCGAGGGTCTCGGCGATGCCGAGGACGACGCCGCCGAGCATGGCGCCGTAGATGTTGCCGATGCCGCCGAGGACGGCCGCGGTGAAGGCCTTGAGGCCCATCAGGAAGCCCATGCGGTAGTCGACGTTGCCGTACTTGAGTCCGTAGGCGACGGCGGCGACGGCGGCGAAGAAGCCGCCGATGGCGAAGGCGATGACGATGATGCGGTTGGTGTCGATGCCCATGAGCTGCGCGGTGTCGGGGTCCTGCGCGGTGGCCTGCATGGCGCGTCCGGTGCGGCTGCGGCGCACGAAGAAGGCGAGGGCGGCCATGCAGATGACGGCGGCGAGGATGAGGAAGATGTCGGCGTCCTTGATGGTGACGGAGCCGATCTCGTGGGTGGCGTCGAGGCCGGGGAAGGCGCGGGCGCGGTCGGCGCCGGGGTAGAAGTTGCGCACGACCTCCTGGAGGGCCAGGGACAGGCCGATGGCCGTGATGAGCGGTGCCAGGCGTGGTGCTCCGCGCAGGGGCCGGTAGGCGAACCGTTCCGCCCCGACGGCGATGAGGATGGCCACGAGGGCGCCGCCGAGGAGCATGAGCGGTACGGCGAGAGCCATCGAGGTGCCGTCGGGCAGGATGTAGAAGTAGACCGTGAGGGCGCCGAAGGCCCCGGTCATGAAGATCTCGCCGTGCGCGAAGTTGATGAGCTGGACGATGCCGTACACCATCGTGTAGCCGATGGCGATCAGCCCGTACATCGAGCCGAGAAGCAGCCCGTTGGCCAGCTGCTGCGGCAGGGTGTTCACCGCATGGCCTCCATGTCGCTGGTGGTCGTGTGCACTGGATGCGTGCGTGGTCGTGTGCTGTGTGGGGGTGTGAAAACGGGCCGCGCGGTCGGGGTCGTCCTCCGCGCGGCCCGTGGTACGGCTACTGGGGGGCCGGACTACTGGAGGTCGGCGGTGCCGGTCTCCACGGCCTTCCAGGCACCCTTCTCGACCTGGTACACCGTCAGCTGCTTGTTGGTGGTGTCGCCGTACTGGTCGAAGGCGATCTTGCCGGTGAGGCCTTCGAAGTCGGACTTCTGGACACCCTCGACGACCTTGGCGCGCAGGTCGTTGATGTCGCTGGGCACCTTGCCGCCGTTGGCGTCGGCCGCGGCCTTGACGGCCTTGATGATGGCGGTGGTGGCGTCGTAGGCGTAGGCGCCGTAGGCGCCGTAGTCGCCCTTGTAGCCCTTGTCCTTGTACGTCTGGATGAACTGCTTGGCGGCGGGCAGGGTGTCGGCGGGGACACCGATCGCCGTGGCGAGGTCGCCCTCGGAGGACTTGCCGGCGGCCTCGATGTAGGTGGAGGCGAACATGCCGTCGCCGCCGAACAGCGGGATCTTGACGCCGGTGTCCTTGAGCTGCTTGGTGATCAGCGCGGACTCGTCGTACTGGCCGCCGTAGTAGAGCAGGTCGGCGCCGGAGTTCTTGATCTTGGTGACGAGGGAGCCGAAGTCCTTGTCGCCGGTGTTGACGTGGTCGGTGCCGACGACCTTGCCGCCGAGCTTCTTGTACTGCTCGGCGAAGATCTTCGCGAGGCCGGCGCCGTAGGTCTGCTTGTCGTCGACGACGAAGGCCTTCTTCTTCTTGAGGCCGTTGAACGCGTAGCCGGCGGCGAAGCTGCCCTGCAGCTCGTCGGTGGTGGCGGTGCGGAAGTAGGTCTTGAACGGGCGCTTCTTGTCCGTCTGCCAGTTCTTGCCCTGGGTCAGCTCCGGGTTGGTGTTCGCCGGGGAGATCTGGACCATGTTGGCCGAGGCGAAGACCTGCTGCATCGTCTGGGCGACGCCGGAGTTCAGCGGGCCGACGGCGCCGACGGCGGTCTTGTCACCGACGATGTTGGTCGCGTTGGACTGGCCGGTGGCGGGCTGCGCCTTGTCGTCCAGGGCCCTGAGCTTGAACTTCACGCCCGGGACCCAGTTGTTCTTGTTGGCGTCGTCGACGGCTATCTGGGCGCCGTACTGGATGCCGAGGCCGGTGGTGGAGTTCTCACCGGAGAGGGGGGCGTCGACGCCGATGGTCAGCGTCGTGCTGCTCCCGCTGTCTCCGCCCTTGTCACCGCTGTCGTCTCGGGAGCCGCAGGCGGTGAGAGTCAGAGCTCCGGTCGTGAGAACGGAGGTAAGAATCACCAAGGAACGCTGTCGCACAATCAGTCCTTTCACAGGCAGGCCCCGCCCTGGTCGGGGGGTGAGTGCCGCGCTGGTACCGAACTCCCGATGTGGAGCGGTGACTGGCCGTGACTCTAAGCCCGGGGTAAGGGCACGGTCAGTGGTGCGGGCTCGCTTGTGACTTTCTTGTTATGACGGGGTGGATGCCCGGTCTCGGCGGCGGGTCCTCTCGGCGGGTTTGGTGGATTTTCTCCGAAGTCCGCATTCTGAGAACGCGCACTTCCGCTTGGCCGTGGCTGAGATCATGCGCTGCCCGGGCCACGGGCGGCACGGTGAAGATCGGAAAGGTTTCCGGAGCGGACAAGGCCGAAGAGGAAATCGCGGTGTCGTATTGCGCGCGCGTTACGGAGCGTTACGTGGAGAAAAGGCGGGGCGGCGTCCGGGGGAGTGGAAGAAGGGCTTTTTTCGTCGTCCGGGAAGTCGGGCATCTCCCCGGGGGAGCCGGGAGGGGTGTGCCGAACGCCCCGCCGGACCGGGGCGGGACCCGGTGCGGCGGGGCGTTCGGTGGTGCCGTGCGGCCCGTGCGGGGTTACGGCAGCTGGGTGAAGGGCGCCAGGAACGCGCGGGCGCCCGGGGTGTCCAGACGGTACGTCACGTTGGTGGCGTAGCAGGGGGTGTCGCCGGTGATGGTGGTGGCCGCGAGGACGCGCTTGCCGTCGAGCGTCGCGAAGTTCGGTCCGCCCGAATCGCCGTAGCAGGCGCCCCCGTTGCCCTGTGGCGCGGTCATCGCGAGGCGGGCCCAGGAGTCGTTGAGGGCGTTGAAGGTGACGGGCGCCTTCATGCGGACGCCGCCACCGGGGTGGGTCTGTCCGCCGGGGCCGTTGACGGCCTCCTGGGTGCCGTATCCGGCGACGACCCAGTCGGTGGCGTTCAGGCCCTGGGGCCCGAGCCTGCCGAGCTGGTTGGCGGTGGGCAGGGTGGCCGGGGTGAAGCTCCAGCGGGCCTTGACCGCGGCGGCGGACAGCTGGACCACCGCGATGTCGCGGGTGTCGGAGGCGGGCCCCGGGTAGTCCGGGTGCGAGTGGGCGGTGCCCGGGACGGCGACGGCGGCGGCCTGCGCGGCGGGGTCGCCGGGGTACTTCTTCGCCGCCGCGTCGAGCCCGGCCTGCACGTCCTGGTCGAGGGAGACGTGGAAGCGCACGTTGTCGGGCCAGTCGGTGGTGCAGTGCGCGGCGGTCAGGAAGGTGTCCCGGTCGATCATGGTGCCGGAGCAGACCCAGTCGACCCGGTCGGGGGTCGCGGGGTCGCCGTCGTCGTCCCAGGTGGCCACGAGGGCGCCCACCTCGGTGCGCTCGGGGGCGGGCGTGGCGTTGTAGGAGTTGATGGCGGAGGACGGCAGCGCGGTGGCGAGCACGGCGGCGCCGGCCGCGGCGGTGACGGCGAGGGCACGTACGGAGGTCAAGAGAAACCCTTCTGGGGGTGGGACGGGTCTTCTCCTGTGGGGGGAGCGTCAGTGAAGCGCCCGGCGGCGGCCGCGGCAAGGGCCCGGCCGCCCTTCCAGGGTTTTCCCTATGCCGGTCAGCGCGCGGAGCGGATGAGCTCCTCGTCGCCCGGCCGCACGTCGCGCAGCATGCAGGTCAGCCGGGCCGTGCACACCCGCTTGTCGTCCTCGTCCGTGATCACGATCTCGTAGGTGGCGGTCGTACGGCCCCGGTGCACGGGCGTGGCCACGCCGGTGACCAGCCCGGAGCGGGCGCCGCGGTGGTGCGTGCAGTTCAGGTCGACACCCACGGCGATCTTGGAGCTGCCGCCGTGCAGCATCGAGCCGACCGAGCCGAGCGTCTCGGCGAGCACCGCGGAGGCCCCGCCGTGCAGCAGCCCGTAGGGCTGGGTGTTGCCCTCCACCGGCATCGTCCCGACGACCCGCTCCGCCGAGGCCTCGAGGATCTGGACACCCATCCGGATGCCGAGGTGGCCCGCGGAGAACAGGGCCGGGAGGTCCACGCCGAGCGCGGCGTACTCGTCGATGACCTCTTGCGGGAACTTCACGTGCTGCTGCTCACCCATGGGGCCCGGCTCCGATCGTCCTGGTCGCTGCGGCTTCCTGTGCCTGAGCGAACGCTCAGTCGGTCGCCGATTGTTCCAGACGCACCACGACCGACTTGCTGGCCGGGGTGTTGCTGGTGTCCGCGGTGGCGTCCAGCGGCACCAGCACGTTGGTCTCCGGGTAATAGGCGGCGGCACAGCCCCGGGCCGTCGGGTAGTGCACGACCCGGAAACCGGGCGCCCTGCGCTCCACACCGTCCTTCCACTCGCTCACCAGGTCCGCGTACGACCCGTCCGCCAGCTTCAGGGCCCGCGCGTCCTCGGGGTTGACCAGCACCACCCGGCGGCCGCCCCGGATGCCCCGGTAGCGGTCGTCCAGGCCGTAGACCGTGGTGTTGTACTGGTCGTGCGAGCGCAGCGTCTGCAGCAGCAGGCGGCCCTCGGGCAGCTTCGGGTACTCGACGGGCGCGGCGGTGAAGTTGGCCTTGCCGGTGGCCGTCGGGAAGCGGCGCTCGTCGCGCGGCGCGTGGGGGAGCGCGAAACCGCCGGGGCGCTCCACGCGCGCGTTGAAGTCCTCGAAGCCGGGGATCACCCGCGCGATGCGGTCCCGGATCGTCGCATAGTCCTTCTCGAACTCCTCCCACGGCGTCCGGCTGTTCCCGCCCAGCACCCGGCGGGCCAGGCGGCACACGATGGCCGGCTCCGACAGCAGGTGCGGGCTCGCGGGTTCCAGGCGGCCCCGGGAGGCGTGCACCATGCCCATCGAGTCCTCCACCGTCACGAACTGCTCGCCGCCGTCCCGCACATCGCGCTCGGTGCGGCCGAGCGTCGGCAGGATCAGGGCCCGGGCGCCGGTGACCACGTGCGAGCGGTTCAGCTTCGTCGACACGTGCACGGTCAGCCGGGCCCGCCGCATGGCCGCCTCGGTGACCTCCGTGTCGGGCGACGCCGAGACGAAGTTGCCGCCCATCGCGAAGAAGACCTTCGCCTCGCCGTCGCGCAGCGCGCGGATCGCCCGTACGACGTCGTAGCCGTGCTCGCGCGGCGGTGCGAAGCCGAACTCCCGCTCCAGGGCGTCCAGGAAGGCCGGCGCGGGCCGCTCGAAGATGCCCATCGTGCGGTCGCCCTGCACGTTCGAGTGTCCGCGCACCGGGCACACGCCCGCGCCCGGGCGGCCGATGTTGCCGCGCAGCAGGAGGAAGTTGACGATCTCGCGGATCGTGGGCACCGAGTGCTTGTGCTGGGTCAGGCCCATCGCCCAGCAGACGATCGTCCGCTCGGAGGCGAGGACCAGGGACAGGGCCTTCTCGATGTCCTCCCGGGTCAGCCCGGTCGCCGTGAGCGTCTCGTCCCAGTCGGCGGCGCGGGCTGCCTCGGCGAACTCCTCGAAACCGTGCGTGTGCTCCCGCACGAACGCCTCGTCGACCGCGCCCTCGCGCTCCAGGATCAGCTTGTTCAGCAGGCGGAACAGCGCCTGGTCGCCGCCGATGCGGATCTGCAGGAACAGGTCCGTGAGCGCGGCGCCCCGGAGCATGCCCTGCGGGGTCTGCGGGTTCCTGAAGCGCTCCAGGCCCGCCTCGGGCAGCGGGTTGACGCTGATGATCCGCGCCCCGTTGGCCTTGGCCTTCTCCAGGGCGGAGAGCATGCGCGGGTGGTTCGTGCCGGGATTCTGGCCGGCGACGATGATCAGGTCCGCCCGGTACAGGTCCTCCAGCAGGACGCTGCCCTTGCCGATGCCGATCGTCTCCGACAGGGCCGAGCCGGACGACTCGTGGCACATGTTCGAGCAGTCCGGGAGGTTGTTCGTGCCCAGCTCGCGGGCGAAGAGCTGGTAGAGGAACGCGGCCTCGTTGCTGGTGCGGCCGGAGGTGTAGAAGACCGCCTCGTCCGGGGAGCCGAGCGCGGCGATCTCCTCCGCGACGATGTCGAAGGCGCGCTCCCAGGTGACCGGCTCGTAGTGCGTGCCGCCCTCCGGGAGGTACACGGGGTGGGTGAGGCGGCCCTGCTGACCGAGCCAGTAGCCGCTGCGGCCGGCCAGGTCGGCGACCGGGTGCGCGGCGAAGAACTCGGGCGTGACCCGGCGCAGCGTGGCCTCCTCCGCCACCGCCTTCGCGCCGTTCTCGCAGAACTCGGCCTTGTGCCGGTGCTCCGGCTCCGGCCAGGCGCAGCCCGGGCAGTCGAAGCCGTCCTTCTGGTTCACGCTCAGCAGCGTCAGCGCCGTGCGCCTGACCCCCATCTGCCGCTGGGCGGCGCGCAGGGTGTGCCCGATCGCCGGGAGGCCCGCAGCCGCGTGCTTCGGCCCGGCGACCCGCGGCGCGTCCTGGACCGGATCACTCTTGGGCGGCTTCGACGCCATCGCACGCTCCCCTTCGACTGCGCTGTGAGGTACGTCTCCGATCCTCGCACGCGGTCGTGACATCGGGTGAGGCCGCCCCGGCCCCGGAACTCCGCCCCGGGAGTGGCCCTGTGCTGTCGGCTGGCCTGGTGCGGGGTCCGGGCTCTGTGTCGGATTCGTACCACTTTGTGCTGTGCTGGGGTCCGGCTCTGCGTCGGCTTGTGCTGTCACCCGGCAGGGCCAGGGCCTCGCCTCGGGCGGCTCCGCCGGGCCTCTGGCGTCGTCCGCCCGGTCCGGAGCCACGCCGTTGCAGGGCATCCTGCCGTCACCCGGGCCGGCCCGGGACCCGCTCCCGCCGGCGCCCGTCGTCATCGGGGCCCGGTCCGGAGTCCTGCCCGCCCCGTAGACCTCCCGCCGCCACCCCGCCCGGCCCGGCACGCACCGGGGCGGGGCCGAGTGTCAGTGGGGCGTGGCAGGATCGGGGGCGTGGCAGAGACAGCATCGAAGACGACCGACACGACCTCCGGCGGCAGCCGCCCGCGGCTGATGCTCATGGACGGGCACTCGCTGGCCTACCGCGCGTTCTTCGCGCTGCCCGCGGAGAACTTCACCACCGCGACGGGCCAGCCGACGAACGCGATCTACGGCTTCGCGTCGATGCTCGCCAACACGCTGCGCGACGAGGCGCCCACGCACTTCGCGGTCGCCTTCGACGTCTCCCGCAAGACCTGGCGCTCCCAGGAGTTCACGGAGTACAAGGCGAACCGCTCCAAGACCCCGGACGAGTTCAAAGGCCAGGTCGAGCTGATCTGCGAGCTGCTCGACGCGATGGGCGCCGCCCGCTTCGCCGTGGACGGCTTCGAGGCGGACGACGTCATCGCCACGCTCGCCACGCAGGCCGAGGCCGAGGGCTTCGAGGTGCTGATCGTCACCGGCGACCGGGACTCGTTCCAGCTGGTCAGCGAGCACACCACGGTGCTGTACCCGACCAAGGGCGTCTCCGAGCTGACCCGCTTCACCCCGGAGAAGGTATTCGAGAAGTACGGGTTGACGCCCGCGCAGTACCCCGACTTCGCGGCCCTGCGCGGTGACCCCTCCGACAACCTCCCCGGCATCCCCGGCGTCGGCGAGAAGACCGCCGCGAAGTGGATCAACCAGTTCGGTTCCTTCGCCGAGCTCGTCGAGCGCGTCGACGAGGTCAAGGGCAAGGCGGGGCAGAACCTCCGCGACCACCTGGAAGCCGTCAAGCTCAACCGCCGCCTCACCGAGCTGGAGCGCCGGGTCGAGCTCCCCAAGGGCGTCACCGAACTCGCGCGCGTCCCGTACGACCGCAAGGCCGTCGCGATGGTCCTGGACACCCTGGAGATCCGCAACCCCTCGTTGCGCGAGCGGCTCTTCGCCGTCGACCCGGGCGCCGAGGAGGCGGAGACCACCCCGATCAGCGCCGAAGGCGTGGAACTGGACGGCACGGTGCTCGGCACCGGCGAGCTCACCGCCTGGCTCACCGAGCACGCCACCGGACCCCTGGGCGTCGCCACGGTCGACACCTGGGCGCTCGGTGCGGGCTCGGTCGCCGAGGTCGCCCTGGCCGCGCCCGGCGGACCGGCCGCCTGGTTCGACCCCTCCCAGCTGGACGAGGCCGACGAGACGGCTTTCGCGGCCTGGCTCGCCGACGCCGCCCGGCCCAAGATCTTCCACAACGCCAAGGGCGCCATGCGCGTCTTCGCGGAGCACGGCTGGAGCGTCGAGGGCGTCACCATGGACACCGCGCTCGCCGCCTACCTGGTCAAGCCGGGCCGCCGCTCCTTCGACCTGGACGCGCTGTCCCTGGAGTACCTGCACCGCGAGCTCGCCCCCGCGGCCGCGGCCGACGGCCAGCTCGCCTTCGGCGCGGACGAGGGCGCCGAGGCGGAGGCCCTGATGATCCAGGCGCGTGCCGTCCTCGACCTGGGCCAGACCTTCGAAAGCCGTCTGGAGGAGGTCGGCGCCGCCGACCTGCTGCGCGACATGGAGCTGCCCACGTCCGCGCTGCTGGCCCGCATGGAGCGGCACGGCATCGCGGCCGACCGGCCCCACCTCGAGGCCATGGAGCAGATGTTCGCCGGCGCCGTCCAGCAGGCGGTGAAGGAAGCCCACGCGGCGGCCGGCCACGAGTTCAACCTGGGCTCGCCCAAGCAGCTCCAGGAAGTCCTCTTCGGCGAGCTCGCCCTGCCCAAGACCAAGCGCACCAAGACCGGCTACACCACGGACGCGGACGCACTGGCCTGGCTGGCCGGCCAGACGGACAACGAACTGCCGGTGATCATGCTCCGCCACCGCGAGCAGGCCAAGCTGCGGGTCACCGTCGAGGGCCTGATCAAGACGATCGCCGCGGACGGCCGGATCCACACGACGTTCAACCAGACGGTCGCCGCCACCGGCCGCCTCTCGTCGACGGACCCGAACCTGCAGAACATCCCGGTCCGCACGGACGAGGGCCGCGCGATCCGCCGCGGCTTCGTCGTCGGCGAGGGCTTCGAGTCGCTGATGACGGCCGACTACAGCCAGATCGAGCTGCGCGTCATGGCCCACCTCTCCGAGGACGAGGGCCTGATCGAGGCCTTCACCTCCGGCGAGGACCTGCACACCACGGCCGCCTCCCAGGTCTTCGCGGTCGAGCCGGACGCGGTGGACGCCGAGATGCGCCGCAAGATCAAGGCCATGTCGTACGGCCTGGCCTACGGACTGTCCGCCTTCGGCCTCTCCCAGCAGCTGAACATCGAGGCGGCGGAGGCACGCGCTCTGATGGACGCGTACTTCGAGCGGTTCGGCGGCGTGCGGGACTACCTGCGCCGGGCGGTCGACGAGGCCCGGGCGACGGGTTACACAGCGACGCTCTTCGGACGTCGGCGCTACCTGCCCGACCTCAACAGCGACAACCGCCAGCGCCGCGAGGCCGCCGAGCGGATGGCCCTGAACGCGCCCATCCAGGGCACGGCGGCCGACATCGTCAAGATCGCCATGCTCAAGGTCGACGACGCCCTGCGCGAGGCGGGCCTGTCCTCCCGCATGCTCCTCCAGGTCCACGACGAAATCGTCCTTGAGATCGCTCCCGGGGAGCGGCCGGCCGCGGAGGAACTGGTCCGCCGCGAGATGGCGAACGCGGTCCAGCTCCGTGTCCCCCTGGGCGTCTCGGTGGGCGCGGGACCGGACTGGGAGTCGGCGGCACACTAGGGACCGTTCCGAGGCATCGAGGGCCGGCCGGGACACGGCAGGTCCTCGATGCTCCGGGCACCCCTCTCGGAAGCCCCACCCCCCAGTCCCTCATCCACCTGTCACTCGCGTGGCCGCCGAGAAAGCGCCCTGCCTCCCGGTCGTGGCAAGGATGCGGGCATGGGTATACGCACGCTCATCAGCCGCACGGCCCCAGGCGTGACACCGCGGCCGGCGTTCCGCGTGACGCTCTTCTCGCTGCTCCGCGCGGCGCCCCCACCGGCCGGCGCGACGCTCCCACCGGCCCGCGCGACGCTCCCACCGGCCGACCTGGCGCCCTCACCGGCTCGGGCGGCGCTCCCACCGGTCCGCGTGGGGGTGGCGCCGGTGCGTGCGGTCGTGGCGCCGGTCCTCCGGGCGGTGCTGCCCCGGGTCCCGGCCGTCGCGGTCGACGCCCGCACCGCGCGCGTCCCGGCCGGTCCCATCACGGCCACGGTTCTGGGCCGCAGCGCGGTGCGCCTCCGGCTACGCCTCAGCCCGGCCCACAGCCGGAAGCCCGCTGCCCTGAGCCGTGCGGCGGCCGGTGTCCGGCGGCGCCTGGCGCCTGGCCGCAAGCCCCTGGCCCTGCGTCACGCGACGACGACCCTCCGGCGGTGTCTGGCCGATGTCCGGCGCGGGCTGACCGATCCGGTCGGCGCCGACGACCGTTACCCCTGACCGTCTGACCGTCTGACCGTCTGACCGTCTGACCGTCCCTGCCGACGCCGTACTCCACACCGGCACCGCCCTCGGCCGACACCGGGCCCGCCTACAGTTACCGCCCGCACGCGCACCGCCCCCACGGACGCGCCGGGCACCGCCCCGGCCCTCTCAGCGAACCGCCGAACGGCGCGGTTCCCCACCGACGCGTCCCGGAGCACCGGGGCCCGGAACCGGACGCCACGCCCTGACCGCCACGCCACACAGCAGCACCGCCGGGACGAGCCCCGCGCCCGCGCCGAAGCACACCGTCGGGATGATCTCCCACGGCTTCGCCGCCGATCCCCAGTAGGACCACCACCGCACGGTCCGCTGAACCGCCCCCACCGACGCGAACCCGCCGATCACCGCCGCGGCCGCCCAGCGGTCCCGGACCGACAGCACCGGAACCCCCACCGGCTCGCCCCCGGGCATCCGCCGCAGCGCCCGCGCTGCGAACACGGCGATCACGGCAGCGGCCACCACGGAACCGCCGTACTGCAGCTACCAGTACAGCGGCGATCCCGCCACCTCCCGCCCCAGCACCGGGAACATCCGTGTCCCCCACCCGGCGAGGTGCGTGAACGCGTCCCACACGACGTGCGTCAGCGCCCCGAGCACCGCGGACCCGTACCACCACGCCACCAGCGAGGGCCGTACGCGCGCGCGGGGCGCCCCGCACCGCACCAGCGCGGCCACCCGTCCCTGCCGGGCGCGCGGCAGCAGCGCCACCAACGGCTCGCGCACGAGCAGCCACAGGCCCACCAGCACCCAGGCGACCAGCACGTCGACCGTGACCACACCGGTGAACGAGTGCGTGAACTCCCCGAACTCCATCGCCCCGGGCAGCACACTCGCCGCGTAATAGGTCAAGTCGGGCGCGAAGGAACCCGCCACCAGCACCGCGGGCACCAGCCGGCCCCGGCCGCTCCCGTCGGTGCGCACGCCGGGCAGGACGGCTGCCGCATGGCTCAGCGTGAACGGCAACTCGGCTCCTCGCGACGGTCGTTGTCAGGGGGATCGCAGGGCCCCAGTATGCGGGACGCCGCACGCCGGTACCGGGCGGTGCCGTCCACATGGCCGACCGGTGAAAACGGGCACGAACGGGTGTCTGGGCCAGCAAAGTTGTCGTAGGGTCGCCAGGGTCACCGTGCCGGAGCGGAGAGATGTCTTCCGGAGGGCAACCACTCGGGCCGGTCGATCGTCACAACAGAGCGAACGCAACAGCAGTACGCGAACGCATCACAGAGCGCGACAGACAGAGACGGGCGCTCGGGCGTCCACGGGAGGGGTTCACTCTATGGCGGCGCAATTCGGCAGGAGGCTGCGCAAAGGGGCGGCGACGACCGCCGTGGCCGCGGTAGCGGTCGCGGCCTTGTCCGCCTCCCAGGCTCCGGGCGTGAACGACCACGGCAGACAGACCGCCGCCGACGCCACCCCGTCGCCCGACGTGAGCGCCTCCGACGGCAGCGCCACCGGCAACTCGCCGTACTACACGGACCTGCCGCCGCTGAAGAGCCCCAACCCGTCCCCGTCCACCGGGCCGTCCGCGAGCGGTCAGGGCGAGAGCGAGGCGGGCATCCCCGCGACCGTCCTCGACGCCTACAAGAAGGCCGAGGCCTCCCTGCGCGAGTCCAAGCCGGGCTGCAACCTTCCCTGGCAACTCCTCGCGGCCATCGGCCGGGTGGAGTCGGGCCACGCCCGCGGTGGACGCGTCGACGCCGAGGGCACCACGATCTCGAAGATCCTCGGCCCGCAGCTCGACGGCAACGGCTTCGCCCTCATCAAGGACACCGACAACGGCGCCCACGACGGCAACAGCACGTACGACCAGGCCGTCGGCCCCATGCAGTTCATCCCGTCGACCTGGGCGTGGGCGGGCCGCGACGGCAACGCCGACGGCAAGAAGGACCCCAACAACATCTACGACGCCGCCCTCGCCGCCGGTCACTACCTCTGCCGCAACAACTGGGACCTGTCCGACCAGGACGAACTCGACAAGGCGATCCTCAGCTACAACAACTCCCGCGAGTACCTGAACCTCGTCATGAGGTGGCTGGAGTACTACCGCAAGGGCACGCACGAGGTCCCGGACGGCACGGGCACGCTGCCCGGCGACCGCAGCGACGGCGGCTCCGGCACGAGCCCCGACCCGTCCACGCCGTCCACGCCGTCCACGCCGAGCACGCCCGGCCAGGGCGCCTCCAAGCCGAAGCCCGGATCCCCGCCGACGAAGCCCGGCGGCGGCACCGAGACCCCCAAGCCGCCCACCACCCCGCCCAGTTCGCCGACCCCGCCGCCCTCCACGTCCCCCACGCCCACCGACACGGTGGACCACCTGGAGAACGCGGGAGCGGCGAAGCTCACGGCCATGGCCGGCGACGTCTTCGCACAGCGCATCAGCACCCGTGCCGAGACGAAGGCCGGCAAGGCCGTCGCCAAGGTGCGCATCCGCTTCACGATCCTCGGCGACACGGACACCACCTTCACCGGCGGCGAGAGCGTGGCCACGGTCGCCACCAACAGCTCCGGCGTGGCCGTCGCCCCGGCCCTGCAGGCGGGGGAGAAGACCGGCGCCGTCACGATCCGGGCCACGGTCGTGGGCCGGACGGTCCCGGGCCTCGACTACACGGCGACGGTCACCGAGCGCGCCGCCGACAAGCTCACCCGAACCGGTGACGCCGCGCTGACCTGCGTCCCGGGCGGCGAGTTCGCCACCCCGGTCCAGGTCAAGGCGACGTACCAGGGTGCCGTCGCCGACGGTGTCGCGGCCACGGCCACCCTGATCACGTCGGCCGCCGATCCCACCGCCAACGACAAGGGCCCCTACTTCAAGGACGAGGCCGGCAAGCCCGTGCGCACCCTGACGGGCCTGAAGACCGACGCGAAGGGCCTGCTGACGCTGCCGAAGCTGTACGCCGACGACACGGCCGGCACGTTCCTGCTGCGCGTCACCACCGCGGGCGGGGCGACCCTCACCGTCGAACTGACCGTGGCGGCCGCCGAGACGTCCTCGCCGAGCCCTTCGGCCGACCCGAGCGCGTAGCGCGCGCAACGCTCAGGCACGACGGACGGCGCCCCTCCTTACGGGGGGCGCCGTCCGTCGTGCTGCAAGAGGGCGCCGTCCGTCGTGGGCACGGACGGCGCGGGCGCGGACGTCGTGGTGCGTACGACGTGTTCTCATCTCCGCCGCGCGTTGCTACGGTGCCGAAAAACCTGACGGTGTATCAGCTCCGTCCGTGGGGAGGCCCCGTATGCGCGCCCTCATCGCCGCCGCCATCGGTCTCGCCGCCGCGTTCACCGTGGTCCTGACGCTGACCGCCCTCGGCCAGCCCTCCGGCGGCACGTCCCCGAAGCCCTTGCTGACGACGGTGCCCGCACACCCCTGACCCCCCGCCCGGGAGGGAGGCCGAGATGCGCCGCAAGGCCGGCCTGGTCCTGCTCGCCCTCGCCGTGTTCTTCGCGGCCCTGTCCCCGCTGCTGCGCTGGTACGCCTTCCCGCGCCTGGCCAAGGTCCCGGCGAACCACTACCAGGACATGGTCCTGGAGGCGCGGAACGCCACCCTCCTCGACTACGGCACGATGCGGGCGGAAAAGGTCCCGAAGGTCACCGTCGTACAGACCCTCCGGGGCGACGTGGAGGCCTCCGAGCGGATCGAGGAGTCCGCCGGCCGGGACGTGGTCGTCTGGGACGGCCTGACCTACGTCGTCGGTCCCGACGGCGCCATGGTCTCGAAGATCCCCGAGCGCTACGTCTTCGACGCCCACACCCAGGAGCCCGTCCACGCCACCGGCGAGATGGTCGACGGCGACCCGGTGCGCCGCGAGGGCATCGAGTTCAAGTGGCCCTTCCTCACGGAGAAACGGGACTACGCGTACTTCGACGCCCAGGCCCGCGTCACCGCCCCCATCCACTACAAGGGCACCCGGGACTTCCGGGGCCTGGAGGTCTACTACTTCGAGCAGACCATCCCGTGGACGAGGGTGCCGATCCCGAAGACCCTGCCCGTCGAGGGCCTCACCCGCGAGGCGGTCGCGGCAACCGGCACGACCCGCTGGTACACCACGGTCCGCAGGTTCTGGGTCGAACCCCTCACCGGAGCCCCCGTCCACGGCGAGGAGATCCACCGGGAGGAACTGCGCGGCGGTACCCTCCTCGGCGAGCGCGACAAGGTCACCGCGTTCGCCGGGCACGTCAAGATGCGTGAGGACTACACCGCGCACACGGTCGACCTGGTGAAGTCACAGCGGCTGTTCGTCCTGCTGCTGACCGCCTGGCTGCCCTGGGGCTCCCTGGCCCTCGGCGTCCTCCTGCTGGCCCTCGCGCTGTTCCTGGAGGCCCGCGGCCGCCGCCGGCCAGGGGCCGCCGCCGCGCGGGCCGGGGACCCGTCGCCGGTCACCGCCTGAGCCGCGCGTTGGTGTGCCGCGTCGGCTCGGCCCCGGCCGGGTCCTCGGGCCAGGGGTGCTTCGGGTACCGCCCGCGCAGTTCGGCGCGCACGCTCCGGTAGCCGTCCCGCCAGAACGAGGCGAGGTCGGCGGTGACGGCCGCCGGCCGCCCGGCCGGGCTCAGCAGATGGACGAGCAGCGGCACACCGGCCACCCGGGGCGACTCCTGGAGGCCGAACATCTCCTGCAGCTTCACCGCGAGCACGGGCTGCTCGGGACGCGTGTAGTCGATCCGGATCCGCGACCCGCTCGGTACGGTCATCCGCTCCGGCGCGAGCTCGTCGAGCCGCCCGGCCTCGCCGGACGCCCACGGCAGCAGCCGGGCGAGCGCCTCCCCGGCGTCGATCCGCGCCAGGTCCGCCCGCCCCCGGGCCCGGCTCAGCTCCGGCTCCAGCCACTCCTCCACGCGCGCGTGGAGGGAATCGTCGGAGACGTCCGGCCAGGGCTCGCCGAGACGCAGGCGCACGAACGCCAGCCGCTGCCGCAGCACCAGCGCCTCCGGCGACCACCGCAGCAGCCCGAACCCCTCCCGCCGCAGTCCGTCCAGCAGCGCGGCGCGCACCAGCCCCGGATCGGCGTCCCGCAGCGCCCGCACGGTCAGCTCCACGGCCCCCAGCCGCTCCACCCGCCGCGCCACGACGTCCCCGCCGTCCCACCCGACCTCGTCCCGCCCGGTCAGCAGAGCCCCCGCCGCGAGCCGCGCCACGTCCTCGTCGACCACGGCCCCGAGCCGCACGCGCGCGTGCCCCTTCCCGACGGGCCGGTCGGCGACGGCGACGGCGATCCAGGCGGCGCCCCGCAGCGCGCTCCCGTCACCGGCCTCGGCACGGGTCCCGGAGACCATCAGGTACGACCCGCCGTCACTCCGGGCGACACGCTCGGGAAAGGCGAGCGCGGCGACGACCCCGGCCTGCCGCTCCTCCGGGGAGTCCGCCCAGGCCCGGGCAGCGGGCGGACCGTCAGCCCGGGCGGGGAAGGCACCGCCGGGCACGACACCCCGCAACCGCCGAACCTCACGGCGCCAGCGCTGCGCGTAGGCGTCACCCCCACGCCGGGCCCGCCGCAACGCGCCCGCGAGATCGTCCCCGTACTCCCGCGGCGCCTCCTCGCTCAGCAGGGCGACCACCTCCGCGGCCCGCTCGGCCCCGACCAGCGGCACGGAGTCCACCAGAGCCCGCCCCAACCGCGGATGCAGTCCCAGCCGGGCCAGCGCGACACCCCGCCCGGTGGCCCGCCCGGCGGAGTCGACCGCCCCCACGGCCTCCAGCACCTCACGGGCCGCCGCCATGCCCCCGGCGGGCGGCGCGTCCAGCAGCGCCAGCCCGGACGCGTCCGGATCGCCCCAGCACGCCACCTGCAACGCGAACGCCGTCAGGTCGGCCACCTTGATCTCCGGCGACGGATACCGCGGCAGGCGTGCGTCCTCGGCCTCCGCCCAGCACCGGTACACGACCCCCGGTGCCTCGCGTCCGGCCCGTCCCGCCCGCTGCCGCGCGGCCGCCCGCGACGCCCGTACGGTCGTCAGCGCGCTCAGCCCGCGTGCGTGGTCCACCCGCGGCTCGCGCGCCAGTCCCGAGTCCACGACCACCCGCACTCCCGGCACCGTCAGCGACGACTCCGCGACCGACGTCGACAGCACCACCCGCCGCCGCCCGCCGGGGGCCAGCACGGCGTCCTGCACGGCCGCCGGCGCCCGCCCGTGCACCTGGAGCACATCCACCCCGGCCGGCTCCCCGAGCAGCCCGGCGACCCGGGCGATCTCCCCGGCGCCCGGCAGGAAACACAGCACGTCCCCCTCCCGCTCGGCCAGCGCCCGCCGCACCACCGACGCCACGTGCGCCAGCAGCGCCGGATCGACCCGCGTCCCGTGCGGCGGCCGTACCGGGCGCGCCGGCGGCACCCACACCACCTCGACCGGGTGAGCCGCCCCGCGCGCCTCGACCACCGGCGCGCCGCCCAGCAACTCGGCCCACCCCTGGGCGTCGGTCGTCGCCGACGCGGCCACGAGGCGCAGCTCCGGCCGCAGGGTCTCGCGCACGTCCCACAGGAACGCCGCCACGGTGTCCGCGTCCAGGTGCCGCTCATGGCACTCGTCGAGCACCACCACGTCCACGCCCGCCAGCTCCTGGTCGCGTTGCAGCCGCTGGAGCAGCACACCGGTCGTCACGACCTCCACGCGCGCGTGCGGCCCGACGACCCGCTCCCCGCGGACGGTGTAGCCGACGCTCCCGCCGACCCGCTCACCCAGCAGCCAGGCCATCCGCCGCGCCGCCGCCCGGGCCGCGATCCGCCGCGGCTCGGCCACGACCACCCGCCGCCGCGGTCCTTCCCCGAGCAGTCCCGCCAGCGCGAGCGGCACCAGGGTCGTCTTGCCGGTGCCGGGCGGCGCGACGAGGACAGCGGCACCGCGGTCGTCGAGAGCGGTACGCAGGGCACGCAGGGCGGAACGCACGGGCAACTGTTCGAGAAGGTCGCTGCGGATCACCCGTCCAGTCTCCGGCACGCCGCTACGCTCACGGCATGCAGCTGCCCGACGAAGACGTGACACTCACCGAGCACCTGGGCGCCCTCGCGGGGGCCGGGGGAGGCGGAGCCCGCTTCGTGGCCCGGCGGCTGAAGAAGGACGTCCTGGAGATCCGTCTCGGCACGGGGCTGGCGCCGCAGGCGGCGACGGCGCTGGCGTGGCGGGTTCTGGAGAGCTGCGGCCGGCCGCTCGTCACCGTCGCCGTGCCCGGGGGCACGCTCTCCGCGGAGTGATGGGCACGGGCCTCGGCGGACTCAACCCCGCCGTCGTCACGCTCACCGTCACCGCGGCCGACGACGGCGAAAGCACCGTACTGATCAGGGGCGCCGCCAAAGAAGGGCTGATCAAGCAGCGCGGTGGCCGGCGGGCCGCCGAGACGGTCGCTTCCCACTGGCTGCGGGGCGACCCCACGGCCTGGCCCGAGGCCACCCCGCCGGACTGAGACCGGCCGGCTAGGTGTGCTGTCCGGACAGGTTGGTGACGCGGCTGGCTGGGGTGTGGCCGCTGATGCCGGTGTGGGGTCGGTGGTAGTTGTATCAGTCCAGCCAGTCGGGAAACGCTGCCTGGCGTTCGGAGTCTGAGGTGTAGGGCCGCTGGTAGGCCCATTCGTCGAGCAGGGTGCGGTGGAAGCG